>NEUS01000099.1 GCA_002288455.1 Opitutia bacterium Tous-C1TDCM | reverse complement strand
TCAGGCCCGCCGCGCGCGTCGCCGCCGTCGCCGGCACGGGTTGGGCGCGGTCGGCCGGCGGGTAGAGCAGCACTTTCACGACGCCGTCGACGATGTCGTCGACATAGGTGAAGTCGCGGAGGTTTTTGCCGGCGTTGAAGAGTTTCAGCGGTTTCCCTTCGAGGATCGCGCGCGCGAACAGCGTCGGCGCCATGTCCGGCCGACCCCAGGGTCCGTAGACGGTGAAGAACCGCAGGCCGGTGAGCGCGAGGCCGTGGTTGTGCGCGTAGCTGTGCGCCATGAGCTCGTTGGCCTTCTTGGTGGCGCCGTAGTAGGAGATCGGCTGGTCGGTGTTGGCGTCCTCGCGGAACGGCGGCTTCGCGCCTGCGCCGTACACACTGCTGCTCGAGGCGAAGACGAGGTGCTTCGGCGGCGTGCGCCGGCAGGCCTCGAGCACGCTGGCGAAACCGTCGAGGTTGCTCCGCGTGTACGCGGCTGGCTGCTCCATGCTGAAGCGCACGCCGGGCTGGGCGCCGAGGTGGACGACGTAGTCCGGCTTGAAATGCGCCGTCAGCCCCGCGAATTTTTCCGCGTCGGCGAAATCCGCCTGCAGGAAACGGAATTCCGGCAGCGGCGCCAACTGCTCCAGCCGGGCGCGCTTCAGCGCGGGATCGTAGTAGTCGGAGAGATTGTCGACGCCCAGCACCTCGCAGCGCTTCGTCTCGGCGAGCCGCCGGGCCGTGTGGTGGCCGATGAAGCCGGCGACGCCGGTGACGAGAACTTTCATCCGCGCGTGATACGGGAGCGCGGCGGATTGTTGAAGCGCAAACACGAACCGGCGCCGCATCGCGACTGTGCCGGTGCGGCTATGACAAGATTGTGAGCAAGTTTTCGAAAACGACGCTTGAACGCCGAAACACGCGCCCTTTACCTTGCGCCGTTTCTGTCCTCGCCCACGTTCACCGCATGAAGATCAAAGCCTATCTCAAGCCGCAATGCGGTTGGTCCAATGGCGTCCGTGCGATTCTGCGCAAGCACAGCCTGCCGTTCGAAGACATCGACATCATCAACCACCGCGAGAACTACGCGGAGATGGTGCAAAAGTCCGGCCAGCCCCTCTCGCCCTGTGTCGAAGTCGACGGCGTGATGCTCGCGGACGTGTCCGGCGAGGAAGTCGAAAATTATCTCCTCAGCAACGACCTGGTGAAACCGGTGGACGTCCGTCCGGACGTCCCGACGAACGCGGGTTGCTCGGATGAAGAGCACGCCAAAATGGCCACCAAAACGATCCGCTTCTTCTAATTCGTACGCTGAGAGCACTCCGCACATACAAATTTCACGGGCCGCTCTCGCACACGACGAGAACGGCCCTTTTTTTGCTCTAAGCGGCCATCCCCGAACCTCCGCCCCACCTTTTCCCACGCGTTTTCCGATTCTGACGACATGAACCACACCTCCAGCGACAGCCCATTGCCGACCGCCCAGCAGCCCGTCCGTTCGCCCGGTCTGCCGCCGAAACAAGGCCTCTACGATCCGTGGTTCGAACACGAAGCCTGCGGCGTCGGCTTCATCGTCAACATGCACGGCAAGAAGTCGCACCAGACGGTCAGCGACGGCCTGCAGATCCTCCGCAATCTCGACCACCGCGGCGCCAGCGGCGCGGAAATCAACACGGGCGACGGCGCCGGCATCCTCATCCAGATGCCGCACAAGTTTTTCGCCGAGGTCTGCAAGTCCTCCCGCATCACCCTCCCCGAAGCCGGCCAGTACGGCACCGGCCTCGTTTTCCTGCCGCGCAACCCCACCGTCCGCCGCAAAATCGAGGAGCGCTTCGAGCAGGTCGTCCAAGCCGAGGGCCAGATCTTTCTCGGCTGGCGCACCGTTCCCACCAACAGCGCCTCCCTCGGCGACACCGCTCTTTCCTGCGAGCCCTTCATGCGCCAGGCGTTCATTGGCCGCAGCGAAGGCCTCGACGACCTCGCTTTCGAGCGGAAGCTCTACGTCATCCGCAAGCGTTCGTATTCCGAGATCCGCACGTCGACGCTCCCCGGCGCGGAGTACTGGTACGTCGCCAGCCTCTCGACGCGCACCCTCGTCTACAAGGGCATGCTCACGACCGACCAGGTCGACAACTACTTCCCCGACCTGAAGCACCCGGCGATGGAGTCCGCGATGGCCCTTGTCCACTCCCGCTTCTCGACCAACACCTTCCCGAGCTGGGAACGCGCGCACCCGTACCGCTACCTCGCGCACAACGGCGAAATCAACACCCTCCGCGGCAACATCAACTGGATGCACGCCCGCCAGGCCCTCTTCGAGAGCCCGCTCTTCGGCGACGACATCAAGAAGATCATCCCGATCGTGAACCCCAACGGTTCCGACTCGTCGATGTTCGACAACACCCTCGAGCTCCTCGTCCTCGCCGGCCGCCCGCTCGCCCACGCGATGATGATGATGATCCCCGAACCGTGGTCCAACCACGAGTCGATGGACGACGATCGCCGCGCGTTCTACCAGTACCACTCCTGCCTCATGGAGCCGTGGGACGGCCCCGCTTCCATCGGTTTCACCGACGGCAAACAGATCGGCGCCATCCTCGACCGCAACGGCCTGCGCCCCTCGCGCTACTACGTCACCAAGGACGGTACCGTCATCATGGCCTCCGAGGCCGGCGTGCTCGACATCCCCGCCGACCAGGTCGTGCAAAAAGGCCGGCTCCAGCCGGGCCGTATGTTCCTCGTCGATACGGAACAGGGCCGCATCATCGAGGATGAGGAGATCAAGCGCGAGATCTCCCGCACCCAGCCCTACCGCGAGTGGCTCAACCAGCACCTCGTCCATCTTTCCGACCTGCCCGAAGCCCCGAAGCTCGAGTCGCCGGACCACGAGACGCTGCTCCAGCGCCAGATCGCCTTCGGCTACACGTTCGAGGACGAGCGCGTTGTCATCACCCCGATGGCCAAGGACGGCGTGGAAGCCATCGGCTCCATGGGCAACGACGCCGCCCTCGCGGTGCTCTCCAACAAGCCGCGCCTCCTCTACGATTACTTCAAGCAGCTTTTCGCCCAGGTCACGAACCCGCCGATCGACTCGATCCGCGAGGAAATCGTCACGTCCGCCGAGACGCGCCTCGGCTCCGAGGGCAACTTGCTCAACCCGCAGCCCACGGCCTGCCGCCGCGTCGAGCTGAAGTGGCCCGTCCTCACCAACGAGGAATTCGGCAAGATCCGCCGCACCAATCTTCCCGGTCTCAAGACCGGCGTGCTCCCGATTCTCTTCCGCGTTTCCCGCGGCGAGAAGGGCCTCGCGAAGTCGATGGAGGAACTCTCCATCATGGCCCGCCGCATGATCGAGGAAGACGAGGCCAACGTCCTCATCCTCAGCGACCGCGGCGTGACCAAGGAATACGCGCCCATCCCCGCGCTGCTCGCCGTCGCCGGCCTGCACCACTATCTGATCCGCGAAGGCCTGCGCACGCGCGTCTCCCTCGTCCTCGAGACGGGCGAGGCCCGCGAGGTGCACCACTTCGCGCTGCTCATCGGTTACGGCTGCTCCGCGATCAACCCGTACGTCGCGTTCGAGACGATCGACGACATGATCCGCGAGGGCATGCTGCCGGGCCTCGACCACAAAAAGGGCTGCGCCAACTTCGTGAAGGCCGCCTCCAAGGGCGTCGTGAAGGTCATGTCCAAGATGGGCATCTCCGCCATCCAGTCCTACCGCGGCGCCCAAGTCTTCGAAGCCCTCGGCCTCCGCCAGGATGTCATCGACCACTACTTCACCTGGACGCCCTCCCGCGTCGGCGGCATCGGTCTCGATGTCATCGCCCAGGAAGTCCTGATCCGCCACCGCGCCGCCTATCCCGAGCGCGCGGCCAACGATCATGTGCTCCCCGCCGGCGGCATCTACCAGTGGCGCGCCACCGGCGAAGCGCACCTGTTCACCCCGGAATCCATCCACGCCCTCCAGAAGGCGGTCCGCCAGAACAGCAAGCCCGCCTACCAAGCCTACGCCAAGCTCGTCAACGAGCAGGGCAAGAACCTCTGCACCCTCCGTTCGCTCCTTGATTTCAAGAGCGGCAACGCCCCGGTCCCGATTGCCGAAGTCGAGCCGATCGAGGCGATCATGAAGCGCTTCAAGACCGGCGCGATGTCCTACGGCTCCATTTCCCTGGAAGCCCACGAGACGCTCGCGATCGCGATGAACCGCATCGGCGGCAAGTCCAACACCGGCGAGGGCGGCGAAGATCCCGCGCGCTTCACCTGGACCAACGAACAGGGCGATTCGAAGAACTCCGCCATCAAGCAGGTCGCCTCCGGCCGCTTCGGCGTCACCAGCGAGTACCTCGTCAACGCCCGCGAAATCCAGATCAAGATGGCCCAGGGCGCCAAGCCCGGCGAAGGCGGCCAGTTGCCCGGCTCCAAGGTCTATCCCTGGGTCGCCAAGACCCGCGGCACCACCGCCGGCGTCGGCCTCATCTCGCCCCCGCCGCACCACGACATCTACTCCATCGAGGATCTCGCGGAGCTTATCCACGACCTGAAGAACGCCAACCACCGCGCCCGCGTCTCCGTGAAGCTGGTGTCCGAGGTCGGCGTCGGCACGGTCGCCGCCGGCGTCGCCAAGGCGCACGCCGATGTCGTCCTGATTTCCGGATACGACGGCGGCACCGGCGCCTCGCCGCAGACGTCGCTGCAGCACGCCGGTCTGCCCTGGGAACTCGGCCTTGCCGAAACCCACCAGACCCTCGTCCTCAACAACCTCCGCTCCCGCATCGCGGTCGAGACCGACGGCCAGCTCAAGACGGGCCGCGATGTCGTCATCGCCGCTTTGCTCGGCGCCGAGGAATTCGGCTTCGCCACCGCGCCGCTCGTCGCCACGGGCTGCATCATGATGCGCGTCTGCCACCTCAACACTTGTCCCGCCGGCGTCGCGACGCAGGACCCGCAGCTCCGCGCCAAGTTCGCCGGCAAGCCCGAGCATGTCGTCAACTTCATGCGGTTCATCGCCGAAGATATCCGCGAAACCATGGCGGCGCTCGGTTTCCGCACCATCGAGGAAATGATCGGCCGCACCGATCGCCTCGAAGCCAAGAAGGCCGTCGACCACTGGAAGGCCAAGGGACTCGATTTCTCGAGCATCCTCTACCAGCCCGACGTCGGCCCCGAGATCGGCAAGTTCTGCCAGATGAAGCAGGACCACGGCATCGACCGCTCGCTCGACATGACCACGCTGCTCGAGCTCTGCCAACCCGCCATCGAGCGCGGCGAAAAGGTCGTCGCCGAACTCCCCATCCGCAACGTCAACCGCGTCGTCGGCACCATCACCTCCGGCGAAATCACCCGGAAGCACGGCGCCAAGGGTCTCCCCGAGGACACGATCAAACTGAAGTTCAACGGCTCCGCCGGCCAGAGCTTCGGCGCCTTCGTGACCCGCGGCATGACCCTCGCGATCGAGGGCGACGCCAACGACTACTTCGGCAAGGGCCTGTCGGGCGGCAAACTCATCGTCTATCCTTCGGCGCAGGCCACCTTCAAGGCCGAGGAAAACATGATCATCGGCAACGTCGCCTTCTACGGCGCCAGCGCCGGCGAAGCCTACATCCGCGGCCTGGCCGGCGAACGCTTCGCCGTCCGCAACTCCGGCGTCACCGTCGTGGTCGAGGGCATCGGCGACAACGGCTGCGAATACATGACCGGCGGCAACGTCGTCGTGCTCGGCCGCGCCGGCCGCAACTTCGGCGCCGGCATGTCCGGCGGCGTCGGCTACGTCCTCGACGAAGCCGGCGACTTCCCGAAGCGCGTCAACGCCGCGATGGTCGGCATCGAGAAACTCGAGGACGCCAAGGAAATCGCCGCCGTGCGCGCGATGATCCAGAAGCACTTCGACTACACGAAGAGCGAACGCGCCAAATTGATTCTGGCGAACTGGGACAAATACCTCCCGCAGTTCGTCAAGATCATGCCCAAGGACTACAAGCGCATGCTCGCCTGCATCGAGCGCGCCCAGTCCCAGGGCCTCACCGGCGACGAAGCCATCATGGCCGCCTTCGAGGAAAACGCCCGCGACACCTCGCGCGTCGGCGGACTCTGAGGCGCGGCTGCCGCGCAGCGCTAAGCTTAAAGCTCTAAGCCTAAAGCTCGGACCGAAACCCACGTCATCTCCAACACCACCGCTAGCATCGCTTATAGCTTACGGCTTACTGCTTAAAGCTTAGAGCCCCCCCCTCCTTCCACCATGGGCAAACCAACCGGCTTCATCGAATACCTGCGCGAACTTCCCGTCGACCGCACGCCCGTCGAGCGCGTGAAAGACTGGAAGGAATTCCACCAGCACATGGAGGAGAAGAAACTCCGGACGCAGGGCGCGCGCTGCATGGATTGCGGCGTCCCGTTCTGCCACACCGGCAAATTGATCAGCGGCATGGCCAGCGGCTGCCCGATCAACAACCTCATCCCGGAATTCAACGATCTCGTTTACCGCGGTCTCTGGAAGGAAGCCCTCGATCGTCTGCACAAGACGAACAACTTCCCCGAGTTCACCGGCCGCGTCTGCCCCGCGCCCTGCGAGGGCTCCTGCGTGCTCGGCATCAACAACCCGCCCGTCACGATCAAGAACATCGAGGCTTCGATCATCGACAAGGGCTGGGATGAAGGCTGGGTCGTGCCGGAAGCCCCCAAGACCCGCTCCGGCAAGAAGGTCGCCGTCATCGGCTCGGGCCCCGCCGGCCTCTCCGCCGCCGCCCAACTCAACAAGGCTGGCCACAGCGTCACCGTCTTCGAACGCGCCGACCGCCCCGGCGGTCTCCTCATGTACGGCATCCCGAACATGAAGTTGGACAAGCAGGAGGTCGTCCTCCGCCGCATCGCGCTGATGGAAAAGGAAGGCATCAAGTTCATCTGCAACGCCAACGTCGGCGACAACGTCGAGCCGCAGATCTTCCTCAACGAATACGACGCCACCGTCATCTGCACCGGCGCCACCCAGCCCCGCGATCTCCCGATCGAGGGCCGCAACCTCAAGGGCGTGCACTTCGCGATGGAGTTCCTCACCGCCAACACCAAGGCCGTGCTCAACGGCGGCGCGGACCACTGCCCGATCCACGCCAAGGGCAAGGATGTCGTCGTCCTCGGCGGCGGCGACACCGGCACCGACTGCGTCGGCACCTCGATGCGCCACGGCTGCAAGACCATCACGCAGATCGAAATTCTCCCGAAGCCCGCGCTCGAGCGCGGCGCCGACAACCCCTGGCCGGAATGGCCGAAGGTTTACAAGATGGACTACGGCCAGGAAGAAGCGGCGGCCAAGTTCGGCGCCGACCCGCGCGTGTACCTCACGACGGTGAAGAAGTTCGTCGGCGACGATCAGGGCGCGCTCAAGGAGATCGTCACGGTCGAGATCAAGTGGGCGAAGAACGACAAGGGCCAGTTCGTGCCGCAGGAAGTCCCCGGTTCCGAGAAGACGCGTCCCGCGCAGCTCGCGCTGCTGGCGCTCGGCTTCCTCGGGCCCGAGCAGGCGCTCGTGAAAGAGCTGAATCTAGAGACGGATCCCCGTTCGAACATCAAGGCCGAGCACGAGAAGTACACCACGAGCATCAAGGGCGTCTTCGCCGCCGGCGACTGCCGCCGCGGCCAGAGCCTGGTCGTGTGGGCGATCAACGAAGGCCGCGGCGCGGCCCGCGAGTGCGACCGCTACCTGATGGGAAGCACGGATCTGCCGTAAAGCGACCGTAGCCCGGGCCTTCAGCCCGGGTCGGATTCCAAATATCCCCGGGCTGAAGCTCCGGGCTACCCAAGGCGCCGCGTTCCGCGGCGCCTTTTTTTTGCCCCACCCCGGATTTTTTACCGGACCGCCATTTTGGGGTTCACGTCGGCCTCCGGTCCGGGAAGTAATGTCGCCGTACCTCCCGGCAGCGCGGTCGCGCGGCAGTTCGGCGATCTGAGGGTGCCTACATCATCTATCCTGGCACTACGGTCGACCCGACTGAGTTCAAAGGTTTCCACGAGATCTTGCCGGGACTGGGCGCGTTTGCGGTCAAGCCGGGCGGCGAGGGTCAGCCGGTGGGGATTAAGCATTTGTCGCGGTTCCTGGATGAAGTGATTGCCCATGTCGCGAACCGGACCACGGCGCGGGAGCGCGGAACTTTTCACAGGTTTAACGTCTACAATAACTCGGCGGCTGAGAATTTTGATCGGTTGAACGATGCTCTGCCGGAACGGGGGTTTGATGGGCGACTGCGCTCGATGCCTCCTGCGGATCATCACGTTCTTGTCGGCTGGTGCGACAGCGACGACCAACTCGGGTGGATCAAGAAATCGGGGCTCTACAATTTTCGAGCGGGCACCCGTCGAGGATCAATTCGTTTGGTGCCGGAGATCGCAGGCGCTCGTCATCTTTTGCTACATTCCCGCGGCAATCGTGCGATCCCGGGGCTGTTTAGGATCAAGCAACGCGGCCCGCGCGTGTTCACAAGCGAAGAGCTTTTGAGGCATGGCTATCCGGCACAGCCGTCGCCTGACGTAATCTACGCCGTTTTCGATGTGGAGCCGGACACTTTCTACGCGGGCTGGGAGTGGCGCTTTGAGCTGTTGAAAGGTCGGAAACTTGGGATTCTTTCGGCCGAACCGTTTGCTGTTAGCTTGGCCGAGGTGCTGGCGACTCACCGCGTGTGAAATGCTGACGAGGTGTCCCTCGGCAAGAGCATTTGTCGAGGTCGCACCGCGCAATGAGACCGGCCACGATCCGGCCGCCTCACCTGTGATCGGCCTCGCGCTCAGCTTCCCGTCGAGCGAGACGGCGGCACGCAAATGAAAGACTCTATTCCGGTGCCAAGGCCGGATGTTTCGCTTTCAGCCAAGTCAGTACTTCCGCGCGCAGTTCGTGGCCGAAGGCGATCAGTTCCTCGGCGTCCCGGGTCGTCGCGCCACCGGCGTGGTCGTATTCCACCGTGTTTCGTTTCCGGCGGCAGCCCTCCAGATAGTCGGCGTCGTTCTGCCGCCGGGGTCCAAGAATGTAGGGCAGAGCGTTGAGCGTGCGCGAGTGGGCCATCGCGCCCTTGGCCGGCTTGCAGCCCGCGGCGTAGAGCAAAATCGTGCAGAGCTTGAGCGCGGCATTGTAGGCGATGCCGTATTGCCAGTCCGCCGAGATGCCGCCCGACGCCGCATCCGCGAGATCGCGGTCGACGATCGCCCACAGTTCGCGGATTTCCGCGCGGCTTGTTTTATGCGGTTGGAGCCAGCCCGCGGCCAACCAGGCGGTTAAACTCATTTTCGTCCCCGATGACGAAGAGTTTGGGCTTGGCCATGACGTCGTTCAAGAAGCGATCCGGCGCTTTCACGCGGCGCGCCAGTTCGTCCGGCGTGTAGAACAGCGGATTGATTTCGCGCCCGATCTGTTCCCCGGCGGTTCGCAGTGCCGAAGCGAGGTCGCGATGGCGGGCGGAGCCGACGATCATCAGGTCGAGGTCGCTTTCGGCCCCCTCGCGGTCGGCAGCCACGGAGCCGAAGATGAACGCGAACGCGATTTTCTTTGCCGGCAACGCCGCGGCCAGCACGTCTTTCAGCCCCGAAGTCTTGAGCACGATCGCGTGCAGGTCCGGATAGAGCGGATGGGCGCGGTTGGCGGAATAGTAGCGGCGATTGCCGTCTTTGACCGTCGTGATCAGCTCCAGATCGACCAGCTTCTGCAGTTCCTCCTCGACCGACCGCTGGGCGAAGGGCGTGAGTCCGATAATCTCGGCGCGATACATTTCGCGCTGGCTCGCGCCCAGGAGGAGACGCAGGACTTCGGCGCGGACTTCGGAATGAAAGAGCAGAGCCAGTTTGTTCATCACCGGGAAACTCCCTGCAAATACCAGGGACAAGCCTGCCAAAACAAGGTAATTCCCTGCTATTGGCAGGGACTCACGGCCAGCCCAATTCCCGCCCGGCGCCAACGCGGACGAATCGGGCCCGACCGATGGGGTCACGTTGCAAATTGCGAAGTCCCGCGCGGCATGGTGCGACCCGGACTTGCGGCCCGGCACGGGGAGCGCCCGCGGACGCAGGCCCATCGTTCAGTTTGCAGATTTCGGGCTGACCCGGTGCCGGGTAACACCCCATACCCTCCGCGCACCGGGGTCGCTATGCTTCGGCCTCGCGACGTCCGCGCTCGCGTTCGTACGCGGCCCGCGGCGTGCGGACCATGCACCCTTCGCCCCACCGCAGCGCCTTCGCCTTCCTCATCGCCGTCGCCGCCACTGCGGCCGCCCCGGCCGACCCGGAGCGAACCGCCTCCGGCCGTGCCCGATCCGCCCCGGTCCTGACCGTGTACTTCGAGAACGATATCTTCACGGGCACCGATCGCAGCTATTCGAACGGCGTGAAAGTCTCGTGGCTTTCCGCCGACCTCACCGACTGGGGACCGCCGGGGTGGCGCACGCAATTGATCGGGCTGTTGCCGTTCCTGAACCGCGCCGAAGGCCAGAAGAATCTCGGCCTCGCCCTCGGCCAGAACATCTACACGCCCACCGTCACGCGCGACCGCGTGCCCGATCCGGCGGATCGGCCGTATGCGGGTTGGAGCTATGTGGAAGCGGCGTTTGTCAGCAAAACCGCCGCGGTCGCCGACACGTTTTCCTTCCAGGTCGGCCTCGTCGGTCCGAACAGCCTCGCCGAAGACGCGCAACGACAGGTCCACCGCTGGACCGGCGGCGCGATCCCGCAGGGCTGGGACTACCAGCTGCGCAACGAGGTCGGCGCCAATCTCGTCTACGAACGCCGCTGGCGGCTCTATGCGCGGACCCTGCACGGCACGCTGGGCGCGGACCTGATCCCGCACGCCGGACTCAGCCTCGGCAACGTCCAGACCTACGCGAACGCCGGCGGCACGCTGCGTTTCGGGATCAATCTGCCGAGCGACTTCGGCGTGCAACTCGCCCGGCCCGGCAGCGTCGGCGGCACGCCGACGGACGACCTCGATCCCCGGGTCGCGCCGGATCGCAACGTCAGCTTCTTCCTCTTCGGCGCGATCGACGGCCGGGCCGTCGGGCGCGACATCTTCCTCGACGGAAACACCTCCGGCTCCGGTCGCTCCGTCGACAAACGCGCCTGGGTCGCCGACGGCAGTCTCGGCGCCGGCCTGATCGGCGGGCCGTGGCAGCTCACCTACACGCAGGTCTGGCGCACGCGGGAGTTCCGCACGCAGCGCGGGAGCTCCACCAATTTCGGTTCGCTCACTTTGTCCCGCGCGTACTGAAGACCCGGGCCGATGGGGTCAGGTCGCGAATGGTTAAGTCCCGCGCGACCCGGTGCGACCCGGACCGGCGGCCCCGCACGGGGAGCGCCCGCGGAAGTAGGCCCATCGGTCAGTTTGCAGATTTCGGGCTGACCCCGGCGCCGGGTCTCAAAGGGCCGCCCGGATTGCTGGCGGCTTTGGAAAGGGCGGTAGCGCGGGAGGCTGGAGATTCCAGCGTCAGGCTTTCACCGAAGTTGGCTCAATGGTGTAAACCAGACCGCTGGGAAAGGCGTCGCTTGCCGGCGACCATTCCTGCGAACGCCAGCGTCAGTCCCAGAACCGTGGACCAAGGTTCGGAAACATGGGACGGCGGTGGTTCGATTGTCGGGGCAAGCTCCGCTCCCAGCTGAAGCGCAATTCCGTCTATCGATCCAAAGGTGTACACAGCGCTGAACGAGAACGATGTATAGGAGCCGGCGAGGCGCAGCGTGCCATTTGCGTCGTGACCACCTCCAACCCAAAAATCGTCGAGGACACCGTTAACCTCGTTACCAGCGCCGGACAGGCTTTCGCCACTGATGATTTGGACGTTGGATGAAAACGAAAGTCGGGAAGCGAGAGATGCCACGTGGATCACGGGATTCAGCACCGCTTGGCTAAAGGTGACGGTATAGTTGTATCCCCCCCCGAGTAGCCGAGAAAGCCAATGCGATCTGTTGATCCGATTGCAGGGGAAAACAGCCCACTCGAAAAGGTCGCCGACGAACCGTCCAGCACTGCGGTATCGATATCGCCGCCGTTGAAAACCACACCGATGCCGCCCAGATTGCCTAAAGCGGAGTTCTGCACGAGATCAGCGCTGGTCCAGTCGACGAATATCGGTGCAGCGCCGGCGTTTTCCGCCAGTGCGGTTCCAATCAACAATGAGGCTGCGAGTCCGAGTTGGCGGATAGGGAAGGAAACGGCGGAGCCCGCGTAGTCTGCCTTGATGTGGGAATTGGTGATCATGTTCATATCTGCCAATAGTTGAGATTTCGTCGTCGATGCTGGGCGACGCGCAGACTTAATCAAGAGGCAGACCGAGGACTGGGTTGGGAGTGTTCACGTGGGCCCCCGGAGCGCCGGGCGTGTCGGGGACGCTACCTGAGGGGCGCGACCCGACCGGCCGGCACGGGAACGGGCGTCGCCGCGTTGCCGTAGCCCGGGCCTTCAGCCCGGGTCGGATTTAGAACCCCCGGGCTGAAGGCCCGGGCTACCGCTTCGCCGCGGCCGCGCCGGGTTGCAGTGAAGAACACGCGCCGCCGGAACGCGCGAAGAGCGGGTCTGGCGGTTTGGCCGAGGCGCGGCGACACGGTCAAACCACGTTTGGTTTGAGCTCCACGAAACGACCGGAATCGGTCCGGCGACCGCGTGCCTGCAATGAAGAATTGCGCGGCGAACACCGAACTCGGACCGACGGGGTCAGGCCGCAAATGGTTAAGTCCCGCTCGGCCCGGTTCGAACCGGACCGGCGGCCCCGAACGGAGAGCGCCCGCGAAGTATGCCCGTCATTCAGACAACACATTGCGGGCTGCCCCGTCGCCAGCTCCTCTGCGGATCGATAGGGTCGGGCCGTGAAGGGTTGAATCTTGGGTGGCACGGTCCACGCGGGACCGGCTCGGCGGTTCCGCGTTGGGAACGCCTGTGGCGGAGTCCCCACCATTCCGTTCACCCACGGCGGTCCGACTCCTTCGCCGGGGTCCTCTCCGGCCGCTTGCCTCGGGCGGCGAAACCGATTGGATCCGGCCGTGATCGATTGGTCCCAGTGTACGGCGGTGGAACGGATTCCCGGCAAAGTTTCCGGAACTTGGCTATTCTCGGGAACCCGCGTGCCGGTGAAGGCGCTATTCGAAAATCTCGAGGGCGGTGCGACGGTCGCCGAGTTCCTGGAGTGGTTTCCGGGTGTCACCCAAGAGCACGTGGAAGCCGTGCTCGAGCACACCCAACGCAGCTTGGCCGAGGTCTGACGGGTCCATGCGCGTCCTGTTCGACCAAGGTACTCCGGTTCCCCTGCGCCGGTTGCTGGTCGCACACGAAGTGGAAACGGCTTTCGAGCGTGGCTGGGGTACCTTGCAAAACGGAACGCTCTTGCAGGCCGCAGAAGCGGCGGGATTCGCCGCCGTGGTGACGACGGATCAGAATCTGCGCTATCAGCAAGACCTGACCGGCCGGAAACTGGCGATCCTGGTGCTGCTGACGACCGACTGGCGTTTGATCCGGCAATATCCCGACCATGTGGTGCGGGCGGTCGGTGCGTTGGCGCCCGGCGCCTACTGCGAACTACCGTTTCCGCCGATGGAAGCCCTTTAGTCTTCGGGGAAGCTCGCCGGCCGCTCGGTTGCCGGTTCAGAAGGGTCGCCGATGGTTTCGTTAGCCGCCGCGATTCGCAAACTCACCACACGACCTGCACGCCGACCTTGGCGGCGAAGGCGGCGAGGGTGCGGTCCACGGTGACGAGGGGGATGCGGAGCACGGCGGCGGTGGCGAGGATGTGGCGGTCGCAGGAATCGCGGTGTTCCCACCCGAATGCGGTCGCCGTCCAGGCGATCGATGCCGTCACGGGCCGGACGTTGTAGCAGCGCGCGAAGGCCTCCAGCCACGCGGCGGGCGCGGCCGAGGCCGGGACGATGCGTCCGTCGTGCAGCAAGCGGGCCACCTCCGTGAGCGTAACGTCGGAAACCGCCACCGCGGCCGGACTCCGGCCGGCGAGCAGCCGGCGCGCCGCCGGTCCGAGGCGCGCGGGATCCAGCTGCGCCCAAAGGGCGGCGTGCGTGTCGAGGACGCCGACGACCGCGGAGGTCACGTCTTCCAGTCGGCGGCCGGAACCACGGGGCGAGCCGGGTCGTAGCCCGCGACCAGCGCGGCGGTGCCGGCCAGCGCGCCGAGGGCGACCTTCGGCGGCTCCGCGGCGAGGCCGCGCTCGACCGTCTCGGTCACGTACGCGGACAACGGCAGTTTGGCGGCCTTGGCGCCGCGCCGCAGCCGCTTCGCCAGCGGTTCGGGGGCGTGGAACGAGAGGGTCGGCATTTCCTGTAGGTTTTCGACAGGTTGCGGGTTGTCAACGGCCCGGGAACCCCCAGTTTGCGGGCTTCGCCATGGCCGATATTCTTTCCCGCCGCCGCCGCTCGGCGCTGATGGCGAAGATCAAGGGGAAGGGGAATGCGGCGACGGAGCTGAAGCTGATCGCGCTGTTCCGGCGGCACGGGATCACCGGGTGGCGGCGCGGGTCGCGGCTCCCGGGGCGGCCCGACTTTGTGTTTCCGGCGGCGCGGCTGGCGGTGTTTGTCGACGGCTGTTTCTGGCACGGGTGTCCGCGGCACGCGACGTGGCCGAAACAGAATGCGGCGTTCTGGCGGGCGAAGATTTTGCGCAACCGCGCCCGCGACCGTGAAGTCGGCCGGGAGCTGCGGGCCCTGGGGTGGAGCGTGCTGCGGATCTGGCAGCATGCGTTGGCGAAACGCGGCGAGGCCCGGACGGTCGCGCGGGTGTGGGATAAAACCGGAGGGCGGAAACCGGAGACCGGAGGGTCGGAAAAGCTGCAACGTGGGAAAGTGGGAAAGATGAAACGGGAAGCCGGGAAGGCGAAAGGCGGAAGGCGGAAGGCGGAATTGGGAAAACCGGAGTGCCAAAACCGGAAAGCTGAGAGCTGAGAGCTGAGAGCTGCGGTCATCCGACGCGGAACCCAAAACCCAAAACGCAAAACAAGAGATATCGTTCCCGCACTCCGAACTCCGAACCGCGCGGGGCCTGGCCCCGCGCGCGCTTGCGCGGGGCGGTGGAATTTGCGGCGATGCGGGCATGCTGATTTTGCACGATGCGCGGTGCGCGGAGTACGGTTCGGCGATGCGGCCGGAGCAGCCGGCGCGCGTGCTGCGCACGGTCGCGCACCTGCGGCCGGCGCATCCGGAATGGACCTGGCGCGAGCCGGCGGCGCCGGCGGGCGACGACGTGCTGCTGCTGGCGCACACGGCGGCGCACGTGCGGCGGCTGGGGCAGGCGCGGGATTTCGATTCGGATACGCCGTACTTCGCCGGGATCGGGGACCATGCGCGGCGGGCGGTGGCGGCCGCGGTCGAAGCGGCGGCGCACGCCCTGCGCGAACGCACGCCGGTGTTCGCGCTGATGCGGCCGCCGGGGCACCATGCCACGGCGGGGCAGGCGATGGGATTCTGCTACCTCAACCAGATCGCGATCGCGGCGGTGGCGGCGCGTGGGCGGCTCGGGGCGGAGCGCGTGGCGGTGTGGGATTTCGACGCGCACCACGGCAACGGCACCGAGGCGATTTTGCACGGGCGCGAGGGGGTGTTCTTCGCTTCCGTGCACCAGCATCCCGGCTATCCGGGCACGGGCACGCAGGACCTCGGGCCGCGGACCCGCAATTGGCCGGTGGCGCCGCGCACGCCGCGCGCGGAGCACATGGCGGCGCTGCGGGCTTCGCTGGACGCGGTGCAGGCGTTTGCCCCGGATCTGATTCTGGTGTCGGCGGGATTCGACGCCTACGCGCGGGATCCGATCACGGCCATGACGCTGGAGACCGAGGATTTTGCCACCTTGGGCACGTGGTTGCGGGCGACGGGCCGGCCGGCGGCGGCGTTGCTGGAAGGCGGATATTCGCCGGATCTGCCTTTGTTGGTTGATGCCTTCCTCTCGGCGTGGAATAAGGCCGCCTAGCCGTCGCATGATTTCGCGCTTCCTCCCGTCGCCGCTCCGCCGTTTCCTTGGCGTCAAAGTGTCCACCCGTCCGCCCGCCTACCAATTGCTCGACCAGCCCGGTTCCCTGATGCCGTTGCTGGAGGCCTGCGCGAATGTCGACGAAGTCTGCCTCGATACGGAGGCGGACAACATGTACCACTACAAGACGCGGGTCTGTTTGCTGCAGTTCCTCGTCGACGGCGAAGTGTTCTTGGTCGACGTGCTGGCCCCGGGCCTGAAGTTGCAGCCGCTGTGGGAGGTGCTGGCGGACAAGCACCTCGTGATGCACGGGAGCGATTTCGATCTGCGCCTGTTGCACGACCTCTGCGGTTTCCGGCCGCAGAGCCTTTTCGACACGATGCTGGCGGCGCAATTGCTCGGGCGGCCGCGCATCGGTTTGGCGGCCTTGCTGGAACAGCATTTCGGAGTGGCCCTGGACAAGGACGGGCAGAAGGCGAATTGGTCCAAGCGGCCGATCACGCCCAAGCTGCTCGACTACGCCTCCCTCGACGTCTGGCACTTGCCGGCGTTGCGCGACATCCTCACGCGGGAGCTGAAGAAACTCGGCCGGGTCGAGTGGCTCGACCAGCAATGCCGGGCGCAGCTTGATTCCGGCGCCACGGGCTTTGCGCCGGCGACGGAAAACGATTGGCGCATCGGGCGCAGCGAACGCCTCCGCGGGCCGGGCCTGACGGTGTTGTATGACGTCTGGCACTGGCGCGAAGCGCAGGCGCAGCGGCTGGATACGCCGCCGTTCAAGGTTTGCGGCAATACGTTGGTGCTGAAGATCGCGGAAGCCGCCGAGGCCGGGGAGAGCGAGGCCGCGATTTTGGCGCAGGTGCATCTCGGGAAACGCCACGACCGCATTTTCCCGTCGCTCGCGGCGGCGGTGCGCGCCGGTTTGGAACGCGATCCGCAGACCTTGCCGCGCCGGCCGGGCCGCGACCCGAACCACATTTCCCTGACGCAGGCGGAGATCGAGTTGCAGGATCGCATCAAGGCGGACCGCGACCGCGTGGCGCAGAAACTCGAGATCGAGCCCACGTTGATCGCCAACCGCTCGCAACTTGCGCAGATCGCGCGGCGGCCGCGGGAA
>NEUS01000098.1 GCA_002288455.1 Opitutia bacterium Tous-C1TDCM | reverse complement strand
TACCATTTCACGACGGACCCGCTGGAAGCGGTGCGCGACGCCGACGTCGTTTACACCGACGTGTGGGTCAGCATGGGCAAGGAGGAGGAGACGAAGGAACGCATCCGCACGATGTCGCCCTACGCCGTCACGGGCAAAGTCTTCGCGGCCGCGAAACGCGACGCGCTCTTCATGCATTGCCTGCCGGCGCATGCCGGCGAGGAAGTGTCGCAGGAGGTTTTGGACAACCCGCGCTCGATCATCTTCGACCAGGCCGAGAACCGGCTGCATACGCAGAAGGCGATTTTGTGCGCGCTGCAGGCGGCGCGGAAAAAGTAAGCGCGGACGGCGCCGGGTTGCGGGGCCGGGGTTTGAACCACAGAGGCGCGGAGGGCACCGAGACGAACAGGGATCGGGCTGCCCGAATTTGCCTGACTTGCCTTGGGCTGGGCTCCGTGACCTCGGTGTCTCCGTGGTTCAAAACCGGATCGTTCCGCGCGATCACTCCTCGCCGTCGAAGTAGTCGAGTTCCTGCGGGCGGAAGAACAGGCGCGGGTGGCGCAGGCCGCGTTTGCCGGAATCGGGATAGTGCCAGTAATCCACGGGCGGGTTGTCAGCGATGAGCAGGTAGGTCAGCTCGCAGTCGGGCGCGGCGCGGAGTTGGTGCGCGGTGCCGGGCGGATGGAGCAGGGCGTCGCCGGCGCGCACGTCGACCGTTGCGTCGTCGATGCGGAAGGTGCCGCGGCCGGAGCGGATGAGAAACAATTCCCATTGCGCGGCGTGGCTGTGGAAGGGGCAGCCGGTTTGGCCGGGCTCGAGCCGGCCGAGCTCCAGATCGAAGGGGTGCCCGCCGAGGCCGGTCGGGGTGTTGCGGGCGGCGCCGAGGGCGATGGACAGTTCCTTGAAGGCGCCGCGGAATTTGCCCTTCGGCGAGGTCCATTCGTCCCACGGCAACGTATCCGGATGCAGGTGACGTTGCGCGAACGGCACGAGCGGCGGCGTCGGCGGCGATCCGGAGGGACGGTAGGGCGGGGCGTCGGGCAGCGGGTCTTCCTCGCCGTCGAAGTAGCCGGTTTCGGCCAGCCTAAAGTAGATGCCCGGGGGACGCAGGCCCCATTTGCCGGAATCGGGATAGTGGAAGGCGTCGAGCGGCGGGTTGTCGGTGACGATCAGGACGACGAGGTCGGTGTCGCTGCGGTTGAGCAACTGGTGCGGTTCGCCGGGCGGATGGAACCAGACCTCGCCCGCGCCGAGGACGTGCGTCTCCGCGCCGGCGCGCACCGTGGCGGTGCCGGCATCGACGATGAAGTATTCCCATTGCGCGAGGTGCGCGTGGAAGGGGCAGACGGCGGCGCCGGGCGGGACGCGGCGGAATTGGACGTCGAAGGGATGACCGCCGCACCAGGTGCCGCCGTTACGGATGCCGCCGAGGGCGAGGGAAACGTCGCGGACGAAGGAGCGGAACGTGCCGCGGGGAGAGCGTTGTTCCGTTTCCGGGAGATCGGGGAGGTGGATCCGGGGCATGGGAATAAGACCGGAATTGGGAAACCGGAAACCGGAGAGGAGGCGAATTGCGGATTGCGGAATGCGGATTGCGGAATTGGGAGATCGGAATGGGCCGCAAGAAGGCGTAGGCGGCGCAGGAGGCGGCGGAATTTCTGAACTCCGAACTCCGAACTCCGAACTCCGAACCCAAAACCCCAGAGCCGGCTGCGGCTCAGCCGAGCGGTTCTTCGATCACCGGGTTCGTGAGCGTGCCGAGGTTTTCGATGTCGACGGTGACGACGTCGCCGGGTTGGAGCCAGACGGGCGGGTTGCGGGCGAAGCCGACGCCGTGGGGCGTGCCGGTCAAGATGACGGTGCCGGGGAGGAGGGTCTTGCTGGCGCTGAGGAATTCGATGATCGCGGGCACGTCGAAGATCATGTCGTCGGTGTTCCAATCCTGCATCGTCTCGCCATTGAGGATCGTGCGGATGCGGAGGGCGTTGGGATTCGGGATTTCGTCGCGGGTGACGAGGACGGGGCCGAGCGGGGCGAAGGTGTCGAAGCCCTTGCCCTGGCACCATTGGCCGCCGCCGCCGTCGCGCTGCCAGTCGCGGGCGGAGACGTCGTTGGCGCAGGTGTAGCCGAGCACGTAGTCGAGGGCGGCGGCGCGGCTGACGTTTTTGCAACGCCGGCCGATGACGACGGCGAGTTCGCATTCGTAGTCGACCTTGGTGCTGGGCAATTTGCGCGGGAGCTCGATCGGATCGCCGGGATGCTGGACGGCGGCGGTGTTCTTGATGAAGAGGACGGGGTACTTGGGGAGCGGGCTGTTGCTCTCGGCGGCGTGCTTTTTGTAGTTCAGGCCGATGCAGAGCAGGTTCGGCGGCACGACGGGTGCGAGGATCTTGGCGGGGACGACGGCGCGGTCGGTGATTTGGAAATCGCCGAAGATTTCGCCGGCGATTTCGCGGGCGGAGCTGTCGGATTGAAGGGCGGCGTAGGCGGGACCGTGCGGGGTGAGGTGGCGGACGAGACGCATGGTCCCGCAGTCGAAAGTCGAACGCCGCGGGTGGAAAGGCGGAAATCCGCGGGCGCCGGGAACCCCGAGCGTTGGGGAGCGGCGCGGGTGAGGGATGACCCGGGCTGAAGGCCCGGGCTACGTGGGGGCGCGGCGGACTAGGCCTTCTCGGCGGCTTCCGCGTAGGCTTCCATGCCGAGGCAGGAGCAGACGAGGTTGCGGTCGCCATAGACGTTGTCGACGCGGCCGACGGCGGGCCAGAACTTGGCGGCGCGGGTGTGGCGGTCGGGGAACGCCGCGGTCTCGCGGGAATACGGGCGCGTCCACTCGTCGACGAGCACGGCTTTGGCGGTGTGCGGGGCGTGCTTGAGCGGGTTGTTGGCCTTGTCGGATTCGCCGTTCACCACGGCCTGCATTTCGCCGTGAATCGAAATCATGGCGTCGCAGAAACGGTCGAGCTCGGCCTTCGCTTCGCTCTCGGTGGGCTCGATCATGAGCGTGCCGGGGACGGGGAACGACATCGTGGGCGCGTGGTAGCCGTAATCCATGAGGCGTTTGGCGGCGTCCTCGACCTCGAGGCCGTGTTTCTTCCAACCGCGGAAATCGACGATGCACTCGTGGGCGACGAGGCCGGCGTTGCCGCGGTAGAGGACGGGGAAGAAGGGCTCGAGGCGCTTGGCGACGTAGTTGGCGTTGAGGATGGCGGCCTTGGTCGCGGCGACGAGGCCGTCGGGACCCATCATGCGGATGTACATCCAGGAGATGACGAGGATGCTGGCGCTGCCGAAAGGAGCGGCGCTTACAGCGCCGCTCAGTTGAAAGTTGAAAGGTGAAAGCTGAGAGCTGGGAGCTGAGAGCTGAGAGCCGAATACGTGGCCGGGGAGGTACGGGGCGAGGTGGGCGGCGACGCCGATGGGGCCCATGCCGGGGCCGCCGCCGCCGTGCGGGATGCAGAACGTTTTGTGGAGATTGAGGTGGCAGACATCGGCGCCGATGAAGCCGGGGGACGTGAGGCCGACCTGGGCGTTCATGTTGGCGCCGTCCATGTAGACTTGGCCACCGTGGCGGTGGATGGTGGCGCAGATGTCGCGGATCGCGTTTTCGAAGACGCCGTGGGTCGACGGATACGTGACCATCAGCGCGGCGAGGTCGCGGGCGTGGGCGGCGGCCTTGGCGTCGAGGTCGGCGACGTCGATGTTGCCGTTGGCGTCGCAGGCGACGGGGACGACCTTGAAGCCGCACATGGCGGCGCTGGCGGGATTGGTGCCGTGCGCGCTGGTGGGGATGAGGCAGACGTGGCGGTGGCCTTCGCCGCGGGCGCGGTGGTAGGCGCGGATCACAAGCAGGCCGGCGTATTCGCCCTGGGAGCCGGCGTTGGGCTGGAGCGAGACGGCGGCGAAGCCGGTGATCTCGGCGAGCCAGGTCTCGAGATCTTTGAACAGACGCTGGTAGCCGCGCGTTTGTTCGGCGGGGGCGAAGGGGTGGAGTTTCGAGAACTCGGGCCAGGAGACGGGGAACATCTCGCTCGCGGCGTTGAGCTTCATCGTGCACGAGCCGAGGGAAATCATCGAGTGCACGAGGGAAAGGTCCTTGGCCTCGAGCCGCTTGATGTAGCGGAGCATCTCGTGCTCGGTGTGGAAGCGGTGGAACGTCGGATGGACTAGAAACGCGGACGTGCGCGCGAGCGGGACGGGGAATTCGCCGGCGGCAAAAGTGGCGGGCGCGGCGGCGAGTTGCGCGACTTCGGCGGCGGCGGCTTCGCTGAAGAACGACGCGAGCAGCTCGACCTCGGCGACGGTGGAGCATTCGTCGAGCGAGATACCGACGGCGTAGGCGTCGATCGGGCGGAGGTTGATTTTGCGCGCCTCGGCGGCGGCGTGGAGGCGGGCGGCGGCGACGCCAGTGACGGTGAGCGTGTCGAAGACGGGGTCGGCGTTGACCTTCACGCCGGCGGCGCGGAGACCGGCGGCGAGGAGGTCGGTGAGGGCCTTGACGCGGCGCGCGATTTTCCGGAGGCCCGCCGGGCCGTGGTAAACGGCGTACATCGACGCCATGACGGCGAGGAGGACCTGGGCGGTGCAGATGTTGGACGTGGCCTTGTCGCGGCGGATGTGTTGCTCGCGCGTGCCGAGGGCGAGGCGCATGGCGGGATCGCCGGCGGTATCTTTGGAGACGCCGACGAGGCGGCCGGGCATCTGGCGTTTGAAGGCGTCCTTGGTGGCGAGGAAGCCGGCGTGCGGGCCGCCGAAGCCCAGGGGCACGCCGAAGCGTTGGGCGGAACCGACGGCGACATCGGCGCCGAATTCACCCGGGGCGCGCAGCAGCGTGAGCGCGAGGAGATCGGCGGCGACGATGGTGAAGGCGCCGGCGGCGTGGGCGGCGGCGAAGAACGCGGCGTAGTCGTGCACGGAGCCGGTGGTGTCGGGGTACTGCACGAGGACGCCGAAGCAGCCGGCGGTGAACACGAAGGTGCGGTGGTCGCCCACGACGACGTCGATCCCGAGCGGTTCGGCACGCGTGCGGACGATGTCGATGGTCTGCGGGTGGCAGGCGGCGGAGACGAAGAACGAACGCGGGCCGGCGTCGCCGCCTTCCTTGAGGCGATGGCACATCATCATCGCTTCGGCGGCGGCGGTGCCTTCGTCGAGCATGGATGCGTTGGCGATTTCGAGGCCGGTGAGATCGGTGACGAGCGTCTGGAAATTGAGCAGCGCCTCGAGGCGGCCCTGGGAAATCTCGGCCTGGTAGGGAGTGTAGGCGGTGTACCAGCCGGGATTCTCGAGGATGGTGCGCTGGATGACGGGCGGGGTGACCGTATCCGAATAGCCGAGACCGATGAGACTGCGGAAAACTTTGTTGTCGGCGGCGAGGCTGCGAAGCTCGCCGAGCGCGGCGCTTTCGCCGAGGGCGGCGGGCAGATCGAGCGGGCGGGGCAGGCGGATTTGGGGCGGGACGGCGGCGTCGATCAACGCATCGAGGGAAGGCTGGCCGAGGGCGGCGAGGAGGGCGGCGGTTTCGGCCGGTTGGTCGCCGAGATGGCGGCGGGCAAACGTGTCGGTGGGGGCGAGCAGATCCCGGAGCGTGGACATGGGGCGGACGGTAGGCGCGGGGAGGGCTCGCGCAACCGCGATTTGGCCGCGGCTGCGGCATCAAAGGGCAGGCGGTGGAGCGCGGAAGCGCGGCTGATAACGGCGGCGCGACTTGCGGTGGGCGCGCGGGCGGTTTGGGCTGACGTTGCGATGGTTTCCGCCCTGCCTTTTCCGACCCGTGCCGACCGCGCCGCGCATCTCGACCGCCGGCTGGCGGAGCTGTATCCGGAGACGCCGGTGCCGCTCGACCACAAGGACGCGTACACGTTGCTGATCGCGGTGCTGCTGTCGGCGCAATGCACGGACAAACGCGTGAACCTGACGACGCCGGCGCTCTTCAAGCTGGCGGACCGGCCGGAAGCGATGGCGCGCCTGACGGTGGCGCAGATCGACGCGATTGTGCGGCCCTGCGGCCTGGCGCCGCGCAAAGCGCAGGCGATCCGCGACCTGTCGGGGCTATTGCTGGAACGGCACGGCGGCGAAGTGCCGCGGAGCTTCGAGGAATTGGAGGCGTTGCCCGGCGTGGGGCACAAAACGGCGAGCGTGGTGATGGCGCAGGCCTTCGGGGTGCCGGCATTTCCGGTCGACACGCACATCCACCGCCTGGCGCAGCGCTGGAAACTCACGAATGGCCGCAGCGTGGAGCAGACGGAGACAGATCTGAAGAAGCTCTTCCCGGAGGCGCACTGGAACGCGTTGCACCTGCGCATCATTTTCTACGGCCGCGAGCACTGCACGGCGCACGCGTGCGACGGCACGGTGTGCCCGTTGTGCCGGGAGCTGTTTCCCGGGCGGAAACGGGCGGTGGTGACGAAGAAGTGAGGGCGGGCGGCCACGGGAGAAAAAACGCATTGCTTCGCCGGCGACGGCCCGCAACGTTCCCGCTTCCTGTTCGGACGCTTAGCTCAGTTGGTTAGAGCACCTGCTTCACACGCAGGGGGTCCGCGGTTCGAGTCCGCGAGCGTCCACCAGCCTTCGCCGCGCCGCGGAGGCGGCGCGGCTTCGGCTCGGCGAGCCAGGGGTGAGAGCGGGGGGGATTTCCGGGGATCCGCGGGGTTGAATGGACGGGATTGTTTCGGAGGCGACGGGGGCGAGCAGGGTTTCGCTCCGTTGTGTCTGCTGCGATCGCGGCGGCGAAGAGGTGGTTTTTCAGGCTAGGCGGATGATCCGGAAGCGCGGTTCGGGCGGCCCGAGGTGGGCGCGTCGGGAGCGGTTTTGCATCCAGGCTCGGAATGGGTTTCGATCCGCTGAAGACGCTTCGGATTTTCTTCGAGGCATCGTTTGGCCGCTCGCGGGGACAACGATCCTTCGCCCCGTTTCGCGGGGTTGAATGCAACGGTCGGAGGGAGCATGCGCGCCGCAAGCTGCCTGCGGTTTCCCTTTTCTTTCCACCGCTCGAGAATGGCCACGAACCAAGCCTCGGCGGGATGACATCGGTTAGGGCTCGTCCGGTCTGCTCCGCCGGAGGGCGTGCTCGCCGGGGGATGAATTGTCGGATTATCTTACAATTGACGGAATTTTTTCATGGCACCGGTAGGCCTGAAAGGAGGTGGCTGAGAAATATTTTCAATCGAGTTCCCCTCTGAATCGAAGGAGTGGGAGGAATGCGAAGAACCGGATGGCACGGCCGAAGCTTTAGGGTGCACGTCACAATTTTCTGTGCCCCTCCTACTCCGACCTAAAATGATGAACGCGTACAAAAAATTCCTTTCCCTCGGCGCCGCCCTGCTGGCTTTGGGGTCCGTGGCCAAAGCCCACACGATCGCCCTCGGTTGGGACGTCCTCGCGAATAGCGATGTCACCTTCTACCTTGCCCACTGGCACGGCAACCTCGCTGGTCCGTCGCAGTTTCTTACCATCGACGGCAATCAATACGCCTTCACGAGCGTCCAGAACGACGTCAACTCCCGCACCGATCTCGAAGGTGCACTTTGGAATACCACTTACTTCACGGGCACCAGTTCGAGCCTTACGGCGACCACCTCGAGCAACGACTGGCTGATCGTGACTGTGTCCGGCCTGACGAGCGGTTCGCATGTCTTCCAGGCTTCCACCGCCGCCCTGACCTTTTGGACCCTGCCTTCCAGCAACGGCTCCTTCGAATTCAACCTCCCGCCCCCGGTCAGTGCCCCGGACGGCAGCACGACCGTGGCCCTCATCGGTCTGGCGCTCGTCGGTGTCGCCGCGACCCGCCGCAAGTTGGGCCGCGCCTAAGGCCGCCCGCCGGCGCGAACGCGGACGGAAGTCCGCTTCCCGCATGACAAAGGCTGCAGGATACCCTCCTGCAGCCTTTTGCTTTTGGTCCGTGGAAAAGGGCATCGAGGCGCCGAACGCCGGATAGGTCGCCGGTCCGCGAGCGCCGATCCGACCCTGCCGGAACGCGCGGTAACCGGTGGCCTGCCCCGGTGGTGTCCGGCCCGGCGATTTCCCCTTTCACCCGTTTCGGGACGGGCCTTTGCGAAACGGCCTTTCCGAGGCGGGAAAGGGGGCGTGGGGCGGATCCGGATACGCGCGGCGGTCCGCGCGCACGGAAGCGCAACGGAGGGAGTTTTGTTTGGACTCGCCGGCGCCGACCCAGCACCAACTTGGTCAACCCCATGGTCGTCCCGGCTTCGTGCCGGCGCCGCCGTTTTTCGCATGAAACTCCAGTTGATCGATTGGTGCATCGTCCTGCTCACGCTGCTCGTGTGCTTCGTCCCGGCGCTCTTCTTCGGGCGCCGCGCGGGCAAGAATACGACGGAGTTCTTCGCCTCCGGCCGCTCCGTGCCGTGGTGGCTGGCGGGGCTCTCGATGGTGGCGACGACGTTCAGCAGCGACACGCCCAATTGGGTCACGCAGCAGGTGCGGCAATACGGCGTCGCGGGCAATTGGCAGTGGTGGGCCTTCGTGCTCACGGGCGTCGCGACGGTGTTTTTCTTCGCGCGGCTCTGGCGGCGCTCGGGCGTGATGACGGATCTCGAATTCTACGAAATGCGCTATTCGGGGCCGGCGGCTTCGGTCGTGCGCGGCTTCCGCGCCGTCTATCTCGGGCTTTTTTTCAACTGCTTCATCATGGGCATGGTGACGCTCGCGGCGTGCAAGATCGCCAACATCCTCTTCGGCCTGCCGCCGTGGCAGACGATCGTGATTTGCGGCGTGCTCAATGTCGTGTTCGCCGCCCACTCCGGGCTCTGGGGCGTGCTCGTGATCGATATGATCCAGTTCTTCATCAAGATGACGGCGGTCGTGGCGGCGGCATACTTCAGCCTGAAGGAAGTCGCGCGACTCACCGGCGTCGGCGAGAGCGCTTGGGCCGGCCTCGAGAAACTCGTCGCGCTGCTCGGACCGCAGCAGGTCAACCTGCGCGGCGGGCAGCCGGTGCTGTCGGCGAGCGACGGCACGGGCCAGCCGATCCTCGACCTGTTGCCGAACTTCGCGCTGGGGGAACTCGCGCTGATGATCTTCATCGTGCCGATCGCGATCGGGTGGTGGGCGAATTGGTATCCGGGTTCCGAGCCGGGCGGCGGCAGCTACATCGCGCAACGCATGCTGGCCTCGAAGTCAGAGAAGGATTCCCTCGGCGGCACGCTGTTCTTCAATTTCGCGCACTATGTGCTGCGGCCCTGGCCGTGGATCATCACGGCGCTGTGCTCGATCATTGTGTTTCCGGAATTGAAGGACATCCAGGCGGCGTTCCCGGGCGCGGATCCGAAACTGATCGGCCACGACAGCGCGTTTCCGGCGATGCTGAAGTTTCTGCCCGTCGGTTTCGTCGGCCTCATGGTCGGCGGCCTGATCGCGGCGAATTCCTCGACGATCCTGACGCATCTCAACTGGGGATCGTCGTACCTCGTGCACGACTTCTACCGGCGCTTTGTGGCGAAGGCGGCGAGCGAAAGCCATTACGTGAACGCGGGCCGCGTCTGCACGGTCGGCCTCTACGTGATCGCGGCGTTTTTGAGCACGATTTTGACGTCGGCGCAGGAGGCGTTCGAGGTGCTGATCTCGATCGGGGCCGGCACGGGACTGCTGTATTTGCTGCGTTGGTTCTGGTGGCGCATCAACGCGTGGTGCGAAATCGTCGCGATGGTGAGTTCGTTCGTCGTATCGGTGGCGGTCTTTGTCCTGCGGAAATCCGGCCATGAATTGCCGTTTGCGCATACGGTGATCGCGTCGGTCGCGTTCACGACGGTGTGCTGGGTGATCGCGGCGTTCGTCACGGCGCCGACGAGCGAGGCGACGCTGGTGGCGTTTTACCGCAAGGTGTTTCCCGCGGGTCCGGGTTGGGCGAAGATCCGAATCGCGGCGGGCGTGAGCGAGGCGGAGGCGGCGCAGCGGAGCGACCCGATGGGACCGGCGACGGTGGCTTGGCTGGCGGGCTGCGCGGCGATCTGGACCTCGCTCTTTGCGATCGGGCAATTCCTCTACGGCCGGATGGCGCTGGCGTGGTTGAACACGGGCATCTTCGTCGTCAGTGCCGCGGTGCTGATCGTGATGGTGAACCGGCTTTGGTCGGAGCCGGAGCGGCGGGCGTGAGCTTGGGGTAGCCCCGTAGCCCGGGGCTGCCGGGGCATTGGCCCGGGAGGTGGGGATATGGCCCGGGCTGAAGGCCCGGGCTACTTCATTCGCGGTCGGGTTCGGACCAGCGGATCCGGGCGACGAAGGTCGAGCCGGTGGCGCCGCGGGCGCGGGCGTCGGCCTTGAAGACGCCTTCGCTGGCGGTGACCCAGGCTTCGGAGTCGGAGATGCGGGCGGCGCCGAAGTTGCCGAGATCGGCCCCGCGTTCGGGGATCACGACCTGCTCGGTGGCGCGCAACACGTGCAGCTTGTCCGGGTCGACGCGGGCCATGAAGAGCGGGGCGCGATGGCGGGCGATGTGGTCGTTGTTGGCGCCGCGGCGCGTGTAGACGAGGAAGAGTCCGCGGGCGTGGGCCAGCCAGTGT
The DNA here is from genome assembly GCA_002288455.1 of Opitutia bacterium Tous-C1TDCM. Classification (GTDB taxonomy): domain Bacteria; phylum Verrucomicrobiota; class Verrucomicrobiia; order Opitutales; family Opitutaceae; genus ER46. Next base: position 6,616 of record NEUS01000098.1, on the reverse strand, counting down.
TGCTGCGTGTTGTAGCTGCCGAGTTCGGCGCCGTCGTCGAAGACCCAAGGTTTCGGAGTTCCAAAATGGAGACCGTCGGTGCCGGCGGCGACGTAGCCGCGTTCGTCGTTGCGCAAGGTGAGGAAATAACGGCCGCCGAAACGGATCAACGAGGGCTCGTAGAGACCGCGTTTCACGGGGAGGCGGAGGACGTCGCCGTGCCGCACGTAGCGAAGCTCGCGGCCATCGAAGGTGCATTCGGCGACGGTGGTGCTGAACGGTTCCTTCGTGCTGCGGCCGATGTAGAGCGGGACGAGCAGTTTGCCGTCAGGCTGCACGACCCATTGCGAGCAAGCGTTGCGCGCGAAATTGAACTCGTCGCCGGGCGGCAATTCGAGGCGGCGCCACGGGGTCCAGGTTTGCGCGACGGGATCGTGGACAGCGTAGACGGTCTGGTGGGCCCGCGGGACGTCCTCGAGTTGTTTGCCGGCGGGGCTGTAGCGGACCTGGCAACCGATCGCGAGCAGGCGGCCGGTGGGGGCGTGCCAGCCGGGAGTGACGTCGGCAACGCTGAGGGTGACGCCGCCGGGCTGCGGTTGCCAGTCGAGCGCGGGCGGGAGCACGGGGCCCTGCCACGGGGCGTCGGGCGTCGCGCGCGTCATGACGTGCAGGCCGGAGTAGTAGTCCGATACGCGCAGGTGTTTCTGCAGCGTCATGACCAGCGCGGGCTCGCCGCGGCCGCCGGCGGGCGGGATCGCGGCGACGCGCGGATGGAACCAGAGGAATTTGCCGTCGTCGTGGACGAGAGCGGTCTCGACCGCGACCGTGAAGCCGAGTTCGGCGGCCGCGGCGCGGTTGGCGGTGCCGGTGCCGGCCGCGAGCAGGCCGAGCAGGGCGGCCGGGAAAAGAATGCGGCGGGCGGAAGTCATGAGAAATCGGATACGCCGGTTACCCGGAGCGGGTGCCGGCGAGTTGGACGACGACGTCCCACTTGAAGCGGACGAATTTGTAGAGCGCATCCTCGAGAATGCGTTCCTGGTCGCTGTGGGCGCCGAAACCCTTGGCGCCGTCCTCCATATCGATCATGGGGCCGATGCCGAAGCACTGGATGCCGGCGGAACGGAGGAAGGCCATGTCGGTGGCGCCGGTGCTCATGGTCGGGAGGGTGACGACGCCGTAGTGGCGCTTGATGGCGCGTTCAAGGACCTCGAAGGCTTCGGTGGCGAGGCTCGAAGGCGGGGCGCCGGGGCGGCTGTGGCCGGCGGCGCGTTCGATCTCGACGGAGGGGTCGTTGATGACTTGGCGGAGCTGGGCGATGAACTTTTCCATGTCCTCGTCGGGCAGGGCGCGGACATCGAGCGTGGCCTCGGCTTCGGAAGGGATGACGTTCACGCGGTAGCCGGCGTTCATGATCGTCGGGGAGATGGAGGTGCGGAGCGTCGAGTAATAGCGGGGCTGTTTGTCGGCGAGGTATTCCTGGGCGGAGCCGGATTCGTCGCCCTTGAGAATCGCGCGGTAGCGGGCGGCTTCCTCGGGCGGGCTGAGGGCGGCGAGACGCTCGAAGAACGCGCGCGTCGTTTCGTTGAGCCGCATGGGGGTTTGCCAATCCGCGACGTTGGCGACGGCGCGGGCGAGACGCACGACGGCGTTGGTGCGGAGGGGCACGGAGCCGTGGCCGGCGACGCCGCGGGCGACGAGGCGGAGGCGGTTGGGAATTTTTTCCGTGGTCTGCACGCTGCCGTATTGGGCTTGGCCGCCGGAGCGGATGATGCTGCCGCCTTCGGCGAGGCAGAACTCGGCGTCGATCGCGGCGAAGTGCTGGCGGACCATGAACTCGATGCCGACCTGGACGGCGCCCTCCTCGCCGGCCTCGGCGAGGAAAATGACATCGCGGTCGAGGGCGACTTGGCTGCGTTTGAGCAGGAGCATGGTCATCAGACCGGCGGCGACGTTGTCTTTGTCGTCGACGGTGCCGCGGCCGTAGATGTGGCCGCCTTCGCGATGGGCGGAGAAGGGCGGGTGTTTCCACTTCTTGGGGTCGACGTTGACGGTGTCGGTGTGCGCCATGATCAGCAGCGGGCGTTTCTTGCCGTTGCCCTTGATGCGGGCGACGACGTTGGGCCGATGCGGTTCGAGGGCGAAGACCTGCGTCTCGATGCCCTCGGCCTTGAGGACCTGGACCAGGTAGTCGGCCACCGGGCGCTCGTTGCCCGGCGGATCGCTGGTGTCCATGCGCACGATCGCGGTGAAATGTTTCAGGGTTTCGGCGTCGAGGGCTTTCCAATCGAGCGGCACGGGTGCGGGCGGTTGGGCGGCGCGCAGGAGCGACGCGAGCAGGAGCAGCAGGGTGAAGGCGGAGGGGAGAGCGAGGCGAGGCATGGGTGAGGTGCGAAGCTGGAATCAGGCCTTTTCCGGCGGGAGGGTGACGGACCAGAGATTGGCGCCGGCGGAATTGTGGTGGGTGACGGTGAGGGCCTTGGTGGCGGCGTCGAGGTGGACGGAGCCGAAGAACTGCAGGCCCGCGGCCGGACCGCCGCCGCCCTTGAAATTGGGCGGTAAGCTGGTGAAACGCACCTCCGGGCCGAAGGTGGCGTCGAGTTTGTTGGGCCCGAAGGTGCCGGCGTGCAGCGGACCGCTGACGAATTCCCAGAACGGATCGAAGTCGCGGAACTGGGCGCGATCGGGCGAGTAGTGGTGGGAGGCGGCGTAGTGGACGTCGGCGGTGAGCCAGACGAGATTGCGGACCTTGGCGCGGTGGAGCGTGCGGAGGAGCGAGGCGAACTCGAGTTCGCGGCCGCGGGCGACGCCGTCGTCGGCGTTGGCCGGGCCCTCGAAGTGCTTTGGGCCGTCGCGGATGACGAGGCCGAGGGGCATGTCGCTGCAGATGATTTTCCACGTCGCGCGGGAAGCGATCAGGCGGCGCTCGAGTTCCTCGAGTTGGGCGCGGCCGAGGAAGGCGGTGGCGGCGCCGGCGACGGGTTGGTTGTTGGCGGAGTTGGCGGCGCGGTAGGTGCGGAGATCGAGGAAGAACAGCTCGAGATCGGGTCCGTAGGGGATGACGCGATGGATCGAGTCGGTGGCCTGGCCGCGGATGGGCAGGCAGTCGAAGAAGGCGGCGCGGGCGCGGGCGGTGAGGACGTCGACGTTCTTTTCGGTGTAGCGGGGGTCGTCGAGGATCTCGCCGGGGTACCAGTTGTTCACGACCTCGTGGTCGTCCCACTGCGCGTAAACGGGAACCTCGGCGGCGAAGCGGCGGACGTGTTCGTCGAGCAGATTGTAGAGATGGGCGCCGCGGAACTCGGCCGCGGTTTCGGCGACCTTGGTTTTGCCGGGGGCGAGCAGGTTCTTCCACAGCGTGCCGTCGGGCAGTTTCACTTCCGGCAGCAGCGGGTTGTCGGCGTAGATCGTGTCGCCGCTGTGGACAAAGAAGTCGGGCGCGACGGCGCGCATGGCGGCGTAGGTGCGCATGCCGCCGCGCGCGGGGTCGATGCCCCAGCCTTGGCCGGCGGTGTCGCCGGACCAGATGAAACGGACATCGCGCGGGGTGGCGGGCACGGTGCGGAACGAGCCGACGACGGGTTCGGAAACGCGACGGCGGTCGGCGAGATCCTCGAAGCGGACGCGGTAGAAGATGCGTTCGCCGGCGGGCAGGCCGGCGAGGGCGAGTTTGGCGACGCCGTCGCGCGCCGGATCGGCGGCGGGGCCGCGGAGCGTGCGCGCGTCGCGGAACGATTCGACGGTGGCGACGTCGACGAGCAGGTTGGCGGCGCGGTCGCAGCGGCTCCAGAGCACGGCGCCGGCGGCGGTGACATCGCCGGCCATCACGCCGCTGGGCAGCTGCGGCCGGTCGGAGACAACGACAGCGGGCGCGCCGCGGAGCGGAGACCAGCGGGCGGTGCCGAGACCGGCGGCGGCGCCGGCGAGCAACCGGTGGAACGTGCGGCGGGAGAGGGGGCGGTGGGGCACGGGTCCGAAGTTGGGCGGCGGCGGCGTGGGCGTCACCTCCGAAGTCGACGCGGGCGAAGTGCCGGGCCGGTTTTGCGTTCGCGGCAAAATCCGCCACGGTCGGCCGATGTCTTTGCCGCCGTCTTCTCCTGCCGTTGCGAGTTGGCGTGCGCCGGCGGCGGCGGACCGGGAGGCGGTGCGGCAACGGCCGGACGAAGCGGTGATCGGGCGTCAGCGTTGGAACCGTTTGCTCTTCGGCCATTGGGCGGTGGAGCCGGCGGCGGTGCAGGCGACGCTGCCGCCGGGGCTGCACGTGGATACGTTCGGGGGCGCGGCCTACGTGGGCGTGGTGCCGTTCCGCATGGAGCGGGTGCGTCCGGCGTTGCTGCCGGCGGTGCCGTGGCTGTCGTGGTTTCTGGAGTTGAACGTGCGGACCTACGTGCACGATGCCGCGGGCCGGCCGGGCGTGTGGTTCTATTCGCTCGATTGCAACCAGCCGGTCGCGGTGGCGTTGGCGCGGACGTTTTTCCATTTGCCGTACGAGCACGCGACGATGCGGTGCACGCGGACGGGGGGCGTCGGCAATGCGGCAACGTGGGATTATACCTGTGTCCGGCGCGGGGCGGGCGATGCGGCGGCGCGCTTTGCGTGGAGCGCGGGCGGGGCGGCGACCGCGGCGCGGCCGGGCACGTTGGAGTTTTTCCTGGTCGAACGGTACCTGCTGTTTGCCGCGGATGCGCGGCGCCGGCTGTATGCCGGGCGGGTGCACCATGAACCTTACCGCATCAGCCGGCCGGACGTGACGGCGTGGTCGGCGTTGCCCTTGGCCCAGGCGGGATTCGCGGTGGCAGGACCGCCGGGATCGTGGCTTGCGGCGGAGGCGGTCGATGTGCGAATCTTTCCTTTGCGGCAGTTGCACGCGCGGTGAGTCCGGCGGGGTGTTCGCCGCGTAGCACGACGATGAATGCATTTCCCAGCGTCGTGGTCGGAGCCGGAATCTCGGGGTTGTTGCTCGCCCGCACGCTGCAGGCGGCGGGGCAGGCGGTGATCGTGCTGGAGAAGAGCCGCGGGGTGGGCGGGCGGATGGCGACGAAGCGCGTGGGCGAGACGAGTTTCGACCAAGGGGCGCAGTTTTTCACGGCCCGGACGCCGGAGTTCCAGCGGCTCACGGCAACGTGGGTGCAGGCGGGAGCGGCGGGGGCGTGGCCCGGGACGGAGCACCGCCGCTGGATCGGGCAACCGGCGATGACGGCGGTGCCGAAGGCGTTGGCCGCGGGGCTCGAGGTGCGGCGGGAAACCAAGGTCGTGGCGGCAAGGCGGCGCGACGACGGGGCTTGGGATTTGGAAATCGAGGGCCAAGCGACGCTGGTTGCGGGGCGGTTGCTCATGGCGTGTCCGGTGCCGCAGGCGTTGGCGTTGCTGGCGGCCGGCGGGACGACGCTGCCGGAGGATCTGGCGGCGGCGCTGGGCCGGCTGACCTATCATCCGTGCCTGGCGCTGCTGGCGGTGCTCGGCGGGCCGAGTGCGGTGCCGGCCGAAGGGATCGCGCCGGCGGCGGGGCCGTTGCGGTGGGTGGCGGACAACGTGCGCAAAGGCGTGGCGCGCGGCGTGCCCGCGGCGGTGACGCTGCACGCGACGCCGGAGTATTCAGCCAAGCATTACGCGACGCCGGAGGCGGAAGTGGCCGCGGATCTTCTGGCGGCGGCGGCACCCTGGCTCGGGGCGCCGGCGGTCGCCACGGCGCTGCACCGGTGGAAGTTCAGCGAGCCGGCGGCGACGCATCCGGAACCGTGCGTGTGGCGGCCGGAGCTGGGCTTGGGATTTGCCGGCGACGCGTTCGGCGGGCCGAAGGTCGAAGGAGCGGCGTTGTCGGGGCTGGCGCTGGCGGCGGCGGCGATCGGCGGGGCGTGAGGGCGGGGAGGACGGACCCGGGCTGAAGGCCCGGGCTACGGCGGTGGTGACCGGGGCGTGAGGGCGGGGAGGACGGACCCGGGCTGAAGGCCCGGGCTACTGCGGCGGTTACGGCGGCGGCGCGGACGGGTCGGCGGCGGGTTTGGCGGGAGCGACAGGAATGTGGGCGGCTTGGCGGAGCAGGGCTTCGCGGGAAATTTTCAGCCGTTGCGCGATGGCCTGGAGCTTGGCGCCTTCGGCGGCGGTCGCGGCGGTGAGCCGCTTGGTGCCGTCGCGGTCAGTCCAGGTCAGATGCAGGACGCGTTGCCGCGAGGCTTTGACCAGGTCGCGCAGGAGAACGAGTTCGTCGGCGGGCAATTCCATGCGCCGAGTTGCCCGGTTCCGGGCGCCGGCGTCAAGGCCGGGCCGCAGCGGCAACGGCAACGCCGGCACGGCGGCGTTGCCACACGACGAGGCCGAGGGCGGCGCCGATGAAGATCAGACCGTAGGTGGCGGGTTCGGGCGCGGGCGTGATCTGGCGGTCCCAGCTTTGCCAGACGGTGTCGGCGGCGGCGTTGCCGGTGAAGGTGATCTGGTTCATCGGGGCGGCGTTGCGCACATCGACGGTGCCGCCGGTCCAGTTGGTGGCGTAGAAGAAGTCCACCGTGTGCACCCAATTGTTGAGGAGCCTCTGAAAAACGTCCCCTCCGCGCCGGAAGTCGGCACGAAAAGTGGTGAGGTAAGGGATGAGCCAACAGACGAGTTTTCTGTCCCTTGGGTGCATGACGAAGCTGACGCGGAC
>NEUS01000097.1 GCA_002288455.1 Opitutia bacterium Tous-C1TDCM | reverse complement strand
TAGGCCCGGGCGTTGGCGTCGTACACCGCCGCGTTGGCCGGATCGATCCGGCCGAGCGCCTTGCGGATATTCTCGACGTAAATGACGGCGTTGCCGGGCGACATCCACGCGTGCGGATTGGGCCGGCCGGAATACGGTCCCTCGGCGATGCCGATCGGGGCGATGCCCTCGGTCAGGACGGCGCTCGGGACATTGCGGAGGTTGCCGAAAAAGCGTTCGAACCAGCGCTCGAGATTGAGGCCGTTCCACAGCACAAGGTCGGCGCGCTGCGCCTTGACGATGTCCTGGGGCGTCGGCTCGTAGCCGTGGATCTCGGCGCCCGGTTTGGTGATCGACTCCACGATCGCGGCGTCGCCCGCGACGTTCTGCGCCATGTCCTGGATGATCGTGAACGTGGTCACGATCCGCTTCTTCGCCGGCGCGGCGCCGGCCGGCAGCACCGCCGCCAGCAGCAGCCCGCCGGCGATCATGCCCCGGCGGAAAAATGAAAATCCGGAAATCGCATTCATGCGGGCCAGCCTCCGCGGCTATTTTGATTAGTCAAAATAAATCATTTGGTTGCCATAGCTTCAACGTACGCTAGGGCTCAAACCGTGGCCACCAGCACCGTCGAAAACTACCTGAAGCACCTCCTGCTCCTGGCGGAGGACGGCGAGGCGCTGGTGCCCATGGGCGCGCTCGCCGCCGCCCTCGAGGTCGTGCCCGGCACGGCCACCACGATGGTGAAGGCCCTCGCCGACAGTGGCTTCGTGCAGCATCGACCGCGCCTCGGGGTGCGCCTGACCCCGGAGGGCCGCCGGGTCGCGCTCAACGTCCTCCGCAAACACCGCCTCGTGGAAACGTTTCTCGTCCACGTCCTGAAAATGGACTGGGCCAAGGTCCACGACGAGGCCGAGCAGCTGGAGCACGCGATTTCCGACGAAGTGCTCGACCGCCTCGACGCCCTCCTCGGCCATCCGCAGACCGACCCGCACGGCGACCCGATCCCGAGCCGCCAGGGCAAACTGCATTCGCAGGTCTACGCCACCCTCGCCACCTGCACCCTCGACCGGTCGGTCCGCATCGTGCGGATCACGGACCAGTCGGCCGAGTTTCTCCGGTTTGCCGAACAGCACGGGCTGCAGCCGGGCACCGCCGTGCGGGTCGCCGACCGCAATTTGCCCGCCGGACTCCTCGCGGTGCAGAAATCCGGCAAGGCGCCGGCCGTCTCCCTCAGCCTCGTCGCCGCCGGCAAGATCCTCGTCGAGCCGGCCCGCTGAAGCGCCACGGCGGTTCAGTACAGCAACGCCCCGGCGAGGCCGCCGCCGATGACCGTCAGCGGAATCACCGCGCGCCCGGACGCACGCCACAGTATCACCGCGGCCGCCGCGGCGAGGCCGACCGCTTTCGGTTCCGTCAGAGCCACCCACGCCAATTCCGCGGCCGTGATCGCGATGACGCCGACGACGCCGGCGGTCACGCCGTCGAGGAACGGCCGCAGCCGCCCGTGGGCGAGCGCCGCCTCGATCCGCCGATAGAACAGCAGCGAAAACGCAAAGGCCGGCAGAAACACCCCGGCCGTGATCGCCAGCGCGCCCGCCCAGCCGCCCGCGAGGTAGCCGACGAACGTGGCGAAGATGATCAGCGGCGCCGGCAACACTCCGGCGATCGCCACGCCGTCGAGAAACTGCGCCCGCCGCAGCCAGCCGCCCCGGTCGACCGCGTCCTCCTGCAAAAACGGAATCGCCGTGTACGCGCCGCCGAATGTCAGGCAACCCGTGCGCAACCCCGCCGCAAACGCCGCCGCCGGCGTCGCCGCCGTGCCCGCCGCCGCGCCGCCGGCCCCGGCAAAGCGGACCTCGCGCTCCGGCCACCACGGCCGGCCTTCCCGGAGCACCGGCGAAGCGAAAATCGCGGCGGCCAACGCGCCCGCGCCGAGCAGCGACCCGGCGTACCGACGGCGTTCTCCCCACGCCACCCAAGCGGCGCCCGCCAGCGGCAGGCTGAGCCAGAACGGTACCTGCAGCACCTGCAGCCCCGCCACCGCGAGGGCCACGGCGCCGAGCCGCGGATCGGCAAGGCTGTGCCGCCCCAACCGCCACGCAGCGCGCGCCACGAGCGCCACGACCACGGGTTGCAGGCCGAGAAACACCGCCAGCGCCCCGGCCGCCGCGAGGTCCGTGCGCGCATACCACCACGCCGCGGCCAGCATCAGCCCGAAACCGGGCAACATGAAACCCAGGCCCGCCAGCACCCCGCCCCACCGGCCCCGCGCGACCATCCCGAGATGCACGCACATCTCGTGCGCCTCGGGCCCCGGCAGCGCCTGATAGATTCCGAGCAGCCGCCGGAAATGCTCCGGGGTGACCCAGCGTTCCCGTTCCACCAATTCCTGCCGGACCATGTCCAGTTGCGCCACCGGCCCGCCCCAGGCGAGACAGCCGAAACGCAGAAAACGGAGAAACAACCGCCCCGGCGAATCCCGGACCGGCGGCATCGGGTCGGCCGCCGGATCCGATGGCGCGGAATTCATGGCCGCGGGGCGGGCCTCACCATTCCCAATTCACCCGGAAGGTGTGGGTCCACGCCGACGCCTGGTCGCCCAGCCCGCGGTCCAGCTGGTAGTCGAACCAGAGGTGTTCAAAAAGATGATACGTCACGCCCGCCCCGATCGAACCCGCCGCGTCGGAGAAACCCGAAGAAGGCAAGGTTACCCCCGATTCCGCATAAACCCCGATCCGCTTCGTCAACGGCCGGCTCACGTAGGCGCTGAGCGTCCAGGCCGCGTCGTAGCCGCCGTTCGGATCGCGCGTGTGGTCCGACTGGAACATCGCGCCCAAAATCGCCCCGCCCCCCATATCGAATTCCGCCGGGACAATGAAGCCCCAGCCTTTTTGGGCTTGGGCGATCCCGCCCGTCCGGCTCGGAATCCGCACGTAGGGGATCACGGCCCAGGCAATCCCGCGGCGTTCGTCTTTCCAAAAAGTCCACTTCACCCGGAATAACAGGTCCCCGAGCCCGGAGTCCCGATCGCTCAAACCGCGAAACTCCACCTTCTGCCGCACGAACAGATCGATGCCGGCCTGCAGGTCGACGGTGTCGGTCAGCCCGGTCGAGACGATCGTCGAGGCCACGGCCGTGGCCGAGTACATGTTGCCGGCCGCATCGGCGCGATCGAGCGAGACGCGGATGCCGTCCATCTCGAAACGGATTCGGCCGGGCGCGATCGTGTGGGGTGTCTCCGTCACCTGGGCCAAACCCGCGGCCAGCGGGAGCAAAAACAACAGGCAGGATGTGAGGAGACGGGCCGGGTTGCGGGCGAAACGGGGCATCGGCGAAGTGAAGCCGGACCCGCGTTTGCGATGCGAGGAAAAATCGGGCGGCCAGGGACGCGGCGCGGTTTCCCCCTTGCCGGCGCTTCGCCGGCCCCCGCAGACTCGCCGCCGATGTCGCAGTCGCTCGCGCGCTCCGTATTTGTCTTCACCGCGATTTTCTTCGCGGCCTTTTTCATCTGGCCGGTCCTGCAGATCCTGAAGGGCGGCTTCATCGACGCCGACGGCCGCCTCACCTTCGCCTACCTCGGCGCCCTGCTGGCCGACCCGACCTACCTCGGCGGCCTGCGCAATTCCTTTTTGCTGGCGTGCGCCACCACGACGCTGGCCGCCCTGATCGCCCTGCCGCTCGCGGTGGTCAGCGACCGCTACGTTTTCCCGGCCAAGGGGCTGCTCGGCTCGCTCGTCCTGATCCCGATGATTCTGCCGCCGTTTGTCGGCGCCATCGGCATCAAGCAGATCTTCGGGCAATACGGCGCCTTCAACGCGTTGCTGCACCACGTCGGGCTGCTCGCCCCCGGCGCGACGATCGACTGGTTCGCCGCCAACCAATTCTGGGGCGTCGCGATCGTCCAGGCGCTCTCACTCTACCCGATCATCTATCTCAACGCCGTCGCCGCGCTCGCCAACATCGATCCCGCGATGGAAGAAGCCGCGCAGAATCTCGGCTGCACCGGCCTCCGCCGTTTCGTCAAAATCACGCTGCCGCTGATCCGCCCCGGCCTGTTTGCCGGCGGCACCATCGTGTTCATCTGGTCCTTCACCGAGCTGGGCACGCCGCTGGTGTTCGACTTCGACCGCGTCACCAGCGTCCAGATTTACTACGGCCTGAAGGATATCGGCGCGAACCCCTTCCCCTTCGCCCTCGTCGCGGTGATGCTCTTCTGCTCCGTCACGCTCTACGCCGCGAGCAAGCTGCTCTTCGGGCGTTCGAGCCATGCGATGATGGCCAAGGCCACGAGCTCCGGCGGCCCCCGCGCGCTCAGCCTCGGCCGCGGCCTCGCCTGCACGCTGTTCTTCGGCGGCGTCACCTTCGTCGCGGTGCTGCCGCACCTGGGCGTGATTCTCGTCGCGTTCTCCAACGACTGGTACGGCACCGTCGTCCCGCAGAGCTACACCCTGGACAATTTCAGCCTCGCCCTCGGCCACGACCTCACCGTGCCGGCGATCGCCAACAGCCTCCGCTTCGCCGCCATCTCGACGGTCGTCGACCTCGTTCTCGGCGTCGCGATCGCCTACGTCGTCGTCCGCAGCAAGGTGCCGGGCCGCCACATTCTGGACTTCCTCGCCATGCTGCCCCTCGCGGTACCCGGGCTCGTACTGGCTTTCGGATACCTCGCGATGGCGCAGGACGGAAAGTTCTTCTCGTTCCTTAATCCGACCCGCGACCCGACGATTTTGCTCATCATCGCCTACTCCGTCCGCCGCCTTCCCTATGTCGTGCGGGCCGCCGCCGCCGGCTTCCAGCAGACCAGCGAGACGCTCGAGGAAGCCGCCCAGAATCTCGGCTGCCCGCCGCTCAAGGCCGTGATCAAGATCACGCTGCCGCTCATCATGGCCAACTTGATCGCCGGCGGTCTGCTCGCCTTCGCCTTCGCGATGCTCGAGGTCAGCGATTCGCTGATCCTCGCGCAAAAGCAGGCGTTCTACCCCATCACCAAGGCGATCATGGAACTCTTCCAGCTGCTCGGCGACGGCAAGTTCATCGCCAGCGCGCTCGGCGTGTGGGCGATGGCGTTTCTCGGCATCACGATCGTCGGCCTCAGTCTCCTGCTCGGGAAGAAGCTCGGCGCCATTTTCCGCGTCTGAGCCGCCGCCATGCTGCCGCTGCTGGCTGTTTCGCTGCTCTGGGCGTTTTCATTCGGACTGACGAAGGGCAAACTCGCGGGGCTCGACAGCGCCTTCGTCTCCGCCGCCCGCCTCGGCCTGGCGCTGCTCGTGTTCCTGCCGTTCTTCCGCTGGCGGGGACTCGACGCCCGCCTCGCCGCGGCGCTGGCCGGGATCGGCGCCGTGCAATTCGGCCTCATGTACCTCGCGCTGAACGCGAGCTACCGGTACCTGCAGGCCCACGAGGTCGTGCTGTTCACGCTCACCACGCCGATCATGGTCGTGCTCTTCGCCGACGCCCTCGACCGCACCTGCCGCTGGCGCGCGCTCGGCGCCGCCGCCCTCGCCGTCGGCGGCACCGCCCTCGTCGCCGTGAAGTCGGCGTCGATCGGCTCGACCTTCGCGGGCATCGCCCTCTTGCAGGGATCCAACGCCGCCTTCGCGGCCGGCCAGGTCGCCTACCAACGGCTGCGCCGGCGGTATCCGGATCTCGGTGACGCCCGTATCTTCGCCCTGCCGTATGCCGGCGCCTTCGCCGTCGCCGTCGCGGCTTGGCTGCCGGGCTCCGGCGGCCGCCTCCCGGCGCTGTCCGGCCCGCAGCTCGCCACCCTCGCCTATCTCGGCGTGCTCGCCTCGGGCGTCGGCTTCTTTCTTTGGAACTACGGGGCGGCCCGGGTCGGCAGCGGCACGCTCGCGGTCATGAACAACGCCAAGGTCCCGCTCGGCGTCGCCTGCTCGCTGCTGTTTTTCGGGGAAAGCGCCCCGTGGCCGCCCCTGCTCGGCAGTCTCGCCCTGCTCGGCCTCGCGGTCTGGCTGGCGCAGGCTCGCCCGCCGTCCCCGCCGGCCGCGAGTCCCGCGCCGCTCAGCCGAACCCATGCAGTTGAGTGAGCTTGGTTGAGAGTTGAGAGCCGAGCCGTGCGGTTTCGCACGTACGGTGCTGCGACTGCGTTTTCCGTGGGGTTCGATCTCTCAACCCTCAACTCTCAACTGCATGAGCTCAGCCCTTCGTCCTGAAGGTCCGGCGGTGGCCCGTCGAGGGCACCGCGACGATGTAGGATTTGCCGTCGGCCGCGACCGTCAGGTGCACCGGATGCGCCGGGCATTTCGCGGCGTCGGGGCCGGTGAGATTGTCGTGGTTCGCGATGTGCTCGCGGGGCGCATTCGTCTCCGCGGGCACGTTGTAACTTTGGTGGACCTGGTAAAGGGCCTGCACGTTGCGCGCCCCGCGGATCGCGGCAAACGCCCCGGGCTGGCCGCCCTTTTTCGGGCCATTGTTCATCACCACCACCGTCGGATCCAGGGCGCGGACCAGCAGCGGGTGGTTGCTGACCTCGAGGCCGTGGTGGTTGGTCTGATACACATCGACCGTGCCGGGCAGGAGGTGCGGCGAGACCAGTTTCTCCTCCACGTTCCAGGTCAGGTCGCCGCCGGCGAAAAAGCGGAAGCCGCCGAACTCGAGCACGAAGACGGCGCTGTTGGCGTTGTCGCTCCGGTCCGGGGCCTTGGCCGGCGCCTCGGGCAACGGCGCCACCGGAGCCGCGCGCATCGCGTCGGTCGGCGGCACGAATTTCTGGTCGGCCGCGAGACAGCGCAGCACCGGCGGCGGCGTCCCGGCCGGCCCGGCGCGCAATGGCAGCACGAGACCCGGCACGATCGGCACGCGGCGGACCGCCAGGTCGCGGTACGGCTTGATCTGCACCGGAAAGGTCGACTGCGCCCGGCCGTCCGGATCCCCCGCCGGCAACGCGCGCTCGTAGATCGTCCCGAGCGGCAGCTGCGCCGCGACCTCGGCCGCGCCGCCGAAATGGTCGGTGTGCCAATGCGTGACGATCACATGGTCGATCCGCGCCAGGCCCGCGGCTTGCGCGGCCGCGACGATCCGGGCCGGATCCCGCCCGCCGGGATTGCCGGTGTCGATCAGCACGGACTCGCCGGCCGGCGTCACGATGAGCGTCGAACCACCGCCTTCGGAATCGATCCAGACGATCCGCAAGGTACCGGCCTCGCCGCCTGCCTGGACGGGGCGCAATATCGCGATGAGGAAAAGCAGCGGCAGGACGAGGAACCGGGGTAGTTTCATGGGTGGGGAAAGTTGTTCCGGCGAAAATCCCTCGCCCCCGCCACCGGTCCGCCGGCCCCCGCGCCGGAAAACGCGCGGCGCGAACCCGGCATCAGGACTTGGCGTAGAAGGCGTTGATCTTGTCCGCCACGTCGCGGAAGCCGATGTCCTCGCTGTAGATCGCCTTGAATTCCTCGATCGCCAAGTCGGCCTTGCCCATCAGTTCGTAGCAGGCGCCGAGTTCGTAGATGACGTCCTTCTTGGCGTCGTCCATGTTCGTCAATTCGTTCTTCGCGGTGGTCAGCTGCGCGACCGCCAGATCGTAAAGGCGCTTGGTCTTGAAGCAGCGGCCGAGGCCGACGAGCGAAGCCACGCGGACCTGCGGGCCCTTCTGCGCCTGCTGGAACTGCGCGATCGCCGCATCCGTCTGGCCCGTCTCGAGCAGGAGCGAGCCGAGGGCGAAGCGGGCGGCGTGGTCGTTGGGGTAGCGCTCCACGTAGCGCTTCGATTCCGTGAGTTTGAATTCCGCCAGCGCCTGTTTGGCCGCCGCGAGTTTGGCCTGCGCCGCGGCATCGCCCGGCGCGGCGGCGACGGCCGCCTCGGCGTCCTTCACCTTCTGGTCGACGATCGCCGTGGCCAATTCGGATTCCTGTTTTTCCAACGCCGCATCGGACTTGCCGACCGGCTGTTCCCGGGCTTTGCGCACCCATTCGAGCGACTGCTCGAGATTGCCGAGCTGGCGATAGGCCTGCGCGACGCTGCGGTAGTGGTTGAGATTGTTCGGCTCCTTGGCGACACGGCCCAGCGCCTCGTCCAGCAAGCGTTGCGTCATCGTATCGCCGGCCACGACCTTGCCGGCCTGCTCCAGCGAAACCGCCTGCGCCTCGTCGCGCAGCTTGTCGCGGTAGGACGACTGCTGGTCCCAATTGTGTTTCGTCACCGTCTGGGCGACCGAAGCCTTGCGCATCAGCGCCTGCGCGTCCGCATCCGTCGGCTTTTGCCGGAGAATCTCGTCGGCGATCTTGAGCGCGTCGGTGGCCTTGCCGGCCGTGAGCAACGCTTCGCCCAAGGCGAGCAGGTTGTTGCGGTTCTCGGGTTCCAGTTCGCGCACCGCGTCGAGGGCAAACGCCACCGTTTCCGGCAAACCGAGTCCGCCCGCGGCCTCGGCCAACAGCTTCAGCGCCGCGACATTCGTCGGATCTTTGCCCAGCAGCATTTCGGCCGTCTCCAGCTGCTTGGCCGGCTCCTTCTTGCCGCCGCCGAAAAGAAACGGCGCGGCGGAAAGCCCGCTGATCGTCTTGCCGAAGAAGCCGCTGTTCTTGCCGCGGTGCTGGCGCAGTTGCGCGACCCGCTGGAGTTTGCGCACCGGCAGGCAACCCGGTGTCAGCTTCAGCACCTGGGCCGTGACCTCGAGCACGTAGTCGAGATTGCCGCGGTCGAGCGCGATGCGCGCATTCTCGACCAGCTTCTGATGTCGGGGATCCAGCGAGGCAACGGGGACTTCGGGCATACGCGGGGCGCAGCGAAGTCCGCCGGCCGGACGCGGTCAACGTCAGACTCGGCGCGCGCCGCCGCGTCGGCTTAAACCACGTCGAGATCCGCGCGCACCGCGGCGGCCAAACGCGCCAGCCCGGCGTCGACGACCGTCTCGGCCGGCCCTTCGATCAGCAGCCGGAGTTTCGCTTCGGTCCCGGAATAGCGCACGAGCACGCGGCCCGCCGCACCGAGTTCGGCTTCGAGCGCGGCAATGACGCCGGGCAACGTGGGCAATTCGGCCAGCGGCCGCTTTTCCCGTACCTTCAAGGCCGAGGTCCGCTGCGGAAAACGCCGCAGGCAACGCCGCAACTCCGACAGCGGCCGACCGGTTTCGAGCATCACGCCGACCACGCGCAAGGCCGCGACCAAGCCGTCGCCCGTCGGCGAAACATCCGAACAAATAATGTGGCCCGACGATTCGCCGCCCAAGGTCGCACCCTCGGCAACCATGCGCTCCATCACATAGCGGTCGCCGATGTCCGTCCGGACCACGCGGCCGCCGGCCGACGCGACCGCCGCGTCGACCCCGAGGTTGCTCTGCTTCGTCGTGACGAGCACTCCGCCGGTCAGCGTCCCGCGGGCGAGCGCGTGCGTTGCGAGAATTGTCATCAGTTCGTCGCCGTCGAGCACGACACCCGTCTCGTCGCACAGCACGCAGCGGTCGCCGTCGCCGTCGTGCGCCACTCCCAGCCGCGCCCCCACGGCCCGCACCCGCGCCGCCAGCGCTTCCGGGTGTTCGCTGCCGACGCCGTCGTTGATGTTTTGGCCGTCGGGCCGGTCGCCGATCGCCGCCACCGTCGCACCGAGCCGGCGGAAGACCTCCGGGCTCGTGCCGGCCGTGGCACCGTTCGCCGTATCCAGGACCAGCGCCCACCCCGCGAGCGGAGTTCCCGGCAGCAGCGCGAGCGCCGCCGCGATGTACTCGTCGCGCGCGCCGGCCCGCACGGACGGCGCCGCCCCGCCGGCAGCCGCTACCGCCGGCAGCAGCGCCTCGATCGCGGCTTCTTCCGCATCGGTGAGCTTCATTCCCGCCGGCCCGAAAAATTTGATGCCGTTGTCCGCGGCCGGGTTGTGCGAGGCTGTGATCACGACCCCCAGATCCGCCTGCGTCCGGCGCACCGCCCGCGCCACCGCCGGCGTCGGCACGACCCCGAGCGACACGGGCTCCGCGCCGGCGGCCCGCAGGCCGCGCGCGACCGCGGCTTCGAGCGCCTCGCCCGAAGCCCGCGTGTCGCGGCCGATCAGCACCGTGCCGGCGGAACCGCGCCGTTGCCCCAGCCGCCACGTCGCGGCCGCCTGGGCCAGCCGGGCGACGAACGTTTCGTTGAGCAACGGCCCGCCGTAGGGCCCGCGCACGCCGTCGGTGCCGAAGTAAAGGCGACTCATGGTTGGTGGAAAAACTCCCGCGTCGCCGCAATCTTGCCGCGCACCGCACCGCCGAGCAGCAACTCGCGCGCCGGCGCCAAGCCGGCCGCGACCGACTCCGTCCGGCCCACGATCCACAGCGCCACGGCGGCGTTGAACACCACGGTATCGGTCAAACCGGCCGGGGCCCGGCCGGCCAGCAAAGCCTCGACCGTGGCGAGGTTGGCCGCCAGATCGCCTCCCGCCAAATCGGCGAACGGCGCCCGCGCCAGGCCGAACTGCTCCGGTATCCATTCTCCCGTGACGTCCCGGCGCCGGCCGAAGCCCTGCACGCGGTTCACGGTGGCGGTCGTCATTTCGTCGATCCCGCGGTCCGGGCCGATCACCCCGTGGGCCGCGAGTCCGGCGCCGGTCCCGAGGGCCTCGAGCGCCCCGGCGAGCTTCGGCACCCATGCCGCCGAAAACGCCCCGAGCAGCACATGCGCGGGCCGCCCCGGGTTGATCAAGGGACCGAGGATATTGAACACCGTCCGCTGGCCGCGGGCGGCCAGAGCCTTGCGTACCGGCGCGATGTGCCGGAAAGCCGGATGATGCGCCGGGGCGAAAAGGAAAACGTAGCCGAGTTCCGCCATTGCCCGGCGCAGCGTTTCGGGCGGGGCTTCCAGGTTGCAACCGAGGGCCGCCAACAGATCCGCGCTGCCGCATTTCGAGGTGATGCCGCGGTTGCCGTGCTTCATCACTTTCACGCCCGCGCTCGCGAGCACGAGCACGACCATGCTGGATATGTTGAAACCGCCCGCGTGGTCCCCGCCGGTACCGACGACGTCGATCGCCTCGGGCGCCCAAGCCTCGAGGCCCGGATTCACCGCGCGTGCCCGGAAGGCGGTGGCAAAGGCCGCCACTTCGGCGACCGTTTCGCCTTTGCGGGCCAACGCTTCGAGGAATGCCGCCTTCGTTTCGTCCGCCTCGACCGGAGCCGCCAAGGCGGCGGCGGCCGCTTCCACGGCAGGGAAATCGAGGTCCTGCCCGGCAGCGAGGCGTACCGTAAGTTCGGCGAGTAGGGACATGGGGAAATCGGATCGGCGCGCCCGTTCCGCGGGCCGGAAGCGCCGATGAATGCCCGCGAGCGCCCGCCCCGCGCAACGTCAAATCCCGGCGGCTGCAAAAAAATTGCCGCCTCTCCCCAAAACTGAAAACACCGGGCGTGCGTCTCCGCTTCGCCCTTTGGTTCCTCGCCTCCCTGCTGCCCGCTTTCGCCGCGTCCCCCGCGCCCGTTCAGCCGGCTGCCGGCGCCCCGGCCGCCGAATTGAGCACCTTTGACGCCGCCGTGCTCGGGGTCATCGAAGGCGTCACGGAGTTTCTGCCCATCTCGTCGACCGGACACCTGATTGTGGCGACGCGCTTTCTCGGGCTGGAATCCGAAGTGCCGCTCAAAGACCAGACCGGCCAGCCGCTTTGGCACAAACCGCCCTCGCCGAAATACCCGGAAGGCGTGCCCCTCACGCTCAAGCTTGCCGCCGATACCTATAATGTAGTGCTGCAATTCGGCGCGATCGCCGCGGTGGCCCTGCTTTATTGGACCCAACTTTGGTCGATGGTCCGCGGGCTCTTCGGCCTCGATCCGGCTGGCCGCCGCCTCCTGATCCATGTGCTGATCGCATTCTTGCCCGCCGCCGTCATCGGGTTCCTCGCCCACGACTGGATCGACAAACATCTCTTTTCGGTCGGCGCCGTCATCGTCGCGCAAATCGCGGGCGCCGGTCTTATGTTCTATGCCGAAGCCTGGCGCCGCCGGCGCATGGCGACCGCGGCCGCACCCGCCGCGGAAACCCCGCTGACGGCGAAAACGGCCTGGCAGATCGGGCTCCTGCAATGTGTGGCCATGTGGCCGGGCACCAGCCGTTCCATGATGACGATCGTCGGCGGCTACTTCGCGGGCCTCGACCCGCGCCGCGCGGCGGAATTCAGTTTCCTGCTCGGCTTCGTCACCCTTTCCGCCGCCTCCTGCTACAAGGCGCTCAAGAGCGGCAGCGCGGTCATCCAGGTCTTCGGCTGGTCGCACGCGCTGCTCGGCGGCGCCGTCGCCGCCGTCACCGCCGCCCTCTGCGTCCGCTTCCTCGTCCATTGGCTCACGCGTCACGGGCTCGCGATTTTTGCCTGGTACCGGCTCGCGCTCGCGGCGGTGCTCGGCGTCGTGTTTTACCTCTGACAATGAAGTCCAAGGATGACGCTTGACGCATCCTTCACCCGCCCTTTACTCCCAACCTTTTCACAAAAACCCGCGGGCGCTTTGCGGCGTCCGCCTCAATCCCTCTCTACCACCATGGCCAATCCGAAACGCAAACAGTCCAAACGCCGCAGCGCCAACCGCCGCGCCGCCAACGCCTTCAAGGCTCCCGAGTTCGCGAAGGATCCGACCGATGGCAGCGCCTTCCGTCCGCACCGCGTCAACCCGAAGAACGGGATGTACCGCGGCCGCCAGGTCCTGAATGTCGAGGTTTAAGCCTCGTTTTTCGTTCCCGCCATCCCAGCGATGGTCACCAAGTCAGGTTCCGCGGGACGCATCGCGGTCGATGCCATGGGCGGCGACCTCGGTCCCGCCGAGATCGTAGCCGGCGTCAAGCTTGCCCTCGCGCAGTCCGAGACGCTGAATCCGGTCACCCTCGTGGGCGATCAAGCGGTTCTTTTGCCGCTGCTCGCCCAGTTTGAATTGGTTTTGGGCGACCGCTTGTCCCTCCTTCACGCCTCCGAGGTGATCACGATGGAGGACAAGCCGCTCAACGCCCTGAAGCGGAAAAAGGATTCCTCGATGGTCCGCGCCATCGAGTTGGTCAAAAACGGCGAAGCCGGCATCGTCGTCAGCTGCGGCAACACCGGCGCGCTCATGGCCGGCGGCACGTTGCGGCTCCGCACCATGGAAGGCGTCGCCCGCCCCGCCCTCGCCGCCATCTGCCCCCGCGAAGGCGGCCACTTTGTGCTCATCGACGCCGGCGCCAATCCCGAGGCCAAGCCCGAGCACCTGGTCCACAACGCCATTCTCGGCAGCCACTACTGCCGCGTGATGCTCGGCGTCGACAAACCCCGCGTGGGGCTGATGACCATCGGGACCGAAGAAGGCAAAGGCAACGCCCTCATCACCGAGACCGGCGAACAGCTCCGCCGCGTCGGCAATATCATCAACTACGCCGGCCCGATCGAGGGCTTCCACGTCTTCGCCGAACACGTCGACGTCGTCGTGTGCGACGGCTTCGTCGGCAACATCATGCTCAAGAGCTGGGAATCGCTCGTGAAGTTTTTCAGCAGCATGCTGAAAGAGGAATTGCAGGCGAACCCCATGCGCGCCACCGGCGCCCTCCTTTCGAAAGGTGCGTTCAACGCGCTCAAGGAGCGCATCAATCCCGAACGCTACGGCGGCGCGCCCCTTCTCGGCCTCAACGGCAACGTGTTGAAAGCCCACGGCTCCTCAAACCGCCGCTCCATCAAGAGCGCCATTCTCGCCGCCAACGAAGTCGTGAAGGCGGACATGAACCAGCGCATCGAGGCGGACATCTCCCGCGCCAACGAGCTGCTCGCCCAGCCCGTCTACACTTAAGTCAGGCGGTCCGCCGCCGCCTTTGCCGGGTCGCCGCCCGCCTGAGCCTGCGGGAAGGACCACCCTTCTTTTCCTCTCTTCCGTTTCCCCGATGCCCACCCGTTCCACCGTCATCCTCGGCACCGGCTCCTACGCTCCCGCCCGCGTCCTGACGAATGCCGAGCTGTCCACGATGGTCGACACGTCCGACGAGTGGATCCGGACTCGCAGCGGCATCCGCGAACGCCGGATCGCGGCGCCGGACGAAGCCTCTTCCGATCTGGGGGTTCCCGCGGCCCGCCGCGCCCTCGAGGATGCCGGTCTCACTCCGGCCGACATCGACCTGCTCATCGTCGCCACCGTCACGCCGGACACCCCGATGCCCGCCTGCGCTTGCTACATCCAGCACAAGCTCGGGATCCCGACCCACGCCGCGTGCTTCGACCTCAACGCCGCCTGCTCCGGCTTCGTGTACGCCCTCGACACCGCCTGCGCCATGCTCGAGTCCGGGCGTTACCGCAAAGCCCTCGTGATCGGCGTCGAGAAACTGTCCTCGATCGTGGACTGGCAGGACCGCACCACCTGCGTGCTCTTCGGCGACGGCGCCGGCGCCGCCGTGATCGGCCTCGGCGAAACGCCGGGCGTCGGCCTCCTCGGCACCCGGCTCGGCAGCTTCGGCGAAGGCACCGACCTGCTCTGCATCCCGCGCGGCGGCAGCCGCGCCCCTTCCACCGCGGAATCGATCGCCGCCCGCGACCACTGCATCCGCATGAAGGGCAAGGAAGTCTTCAAGCTCGCCGTCCGCTGCATGGACGAGGCCGCCCGGGATATTCTGGAACAACACGGAATCCGCGCGGATCAGATTTCGCTCGTGATTCCCCATCAGGCCAACCTGCGGATCATCGAAGCGATCTCCTCCTACCTCGAGCTGCCGATGGAGCGCTTCTTTGTGAACGTCGACCGCTACGGCAACACCTCCGCCGCCTCCATCCCCCTCGCCCTCGACGAAGCCCGCCGCACCGGCCGGATCAAGCCGGGCGACCTCACGCTGCTCGTCGCATTTGGGGCGGGCTTGACCTACGGAAGTGCCCTGATTCGCTGGTGACCCTTTTTCGAATGCTTCCCGCCTCCGCCCGCCTGCCGGCCCTTTTCCTTTTTCTGGCCACCGCCCTCGGTTTCACGGTCGCCTCCGCCCGGGCGGAACTTGTCTGGACCCCCCAGTCCGGCTGGCGCGTCGAAGGCGGCGCCCTTTCCGGACTCTCGGGCGCCGAAGGCCGCAACGCCCTCGAACAGATGAACAAGGCGCGCAGCGCCGAAGAAGCCGGCAGCCGCCGCTCCGCCGTCCGCGCCTACGCCGCCATCGCCAAGAAGTATCCGAATTCCGTCTACGCGCCCGAGGCCCTCTACCGCTCCGCCCGCCTCCGCCTCGCGGGCCGCGATTTCAACAAAGCCTTCGAGGATTTCCAGCAGGTGCTCGGCAAATACCCGAACACGCCGCGCTTCAACGAAATCGTCGGCGAACAATACCGTATCGCCAGCGCCCTGCTCGACGGCGCCCGCGGCCGCATGATGTGGGGCATGCTCCCCGGCTTCACCCAGCGCGACAAGGCCCTCGAGTTTTTCGAAACCATTTTGGTCAACGCTCCCTACAGCGACTACGCGCCGCTCTCCCTCATGAACATCGCCCGCGGCCACCAGAAGCTGGGCAACATCGAGGATGCCATCGACGCCCTCGACCGCATGATCAACAACTACTCCCAGAGCCTGCTCGCGCCGGATGCTTACCTGAAGCTGGCTCAGACCCATGCCTCGCTGGTCGACGGTCCGTTCTACGACCAGGGCTCGACCAAGGAATCGATCACCTACTTCACGGACTTCATGCTGCTGTTCCCGAGCGACGGCAACATCGCCGCCGCGGAAAAGGGTCTCGACGGCATGAAGACCATGCTCGCCGAGAGCAAAATCAAGATCGCCGATTTCTACTTCTACAAGCGTTCGAATCTGAAGGCGGCCCGCGTGTTCTACAACGAAGCGATCACCGCGTATCCGGAATCCGCCATCGCCAACCGCGCCAAAGCCCGCCTCGCCGAAGTCGAGGCCAAGGCCAACAACCAGCCGCCCCCGGCGGCCGCGCCCGGCGAGGCCCCGAAAAAGAAGCGGTTCTTTTTCTTCTGAGCCGGCCCCTCCCCGCCGTGTCGTCCGCCGTGCGCCCGCCGACGCGTCTTTGGTCCTTGCTCGTCGCCTTCGCGGTCCTTCTGACCGTCTCGGCTGGTTGCGCCAATTACCGTCTGGGAACCGCCGCCGCGCCGGCCTTCCGCTCCGTCTACGTCGAGCCCGTCGCCAACCGTACCCACCTGCCGCAGGCCCAGGCCGCCGTCTCGACCCGCCTGCGGGAAACGCTGGCGCGCGACGGTCGCCTGACCTTGGTCAACTCGGCCGCCGAGGCCGATGTCACCCTCACCCTCGTCATCACCGGCTACCGCCGCGATGTCTCCGCGGTCCGCGAAGACGACACGGGCCTCGCCCGCAAATTCAACGTCACGCTCGCCGCCGCCTACACGGTCCGCGACAACCGCGCCGGCAAGCTCCTCGCCGACCAACGCCCGCTCACGGCCGTCCGCGAAGTCTTCACCGACGGCGGCCAGCTCCAGGCGGAATACCAGGCCCTGCCGCTGCTCGCCGAAACGCTGGCCGGCAAAGTCGTCCGCGCCTTCGTCGACGCGTGGTGATGCCCCGCCGTCCGCCCTTGGCGGAACGGCAACTCCGCGGTTGAGCTTTGGCCGGCGAGCCGCCTCGCTGGACCGACCTCGCGACCATGCCTTCGCCGCACGCCCCTTTGCTCAGCCCTTCGCTGCTCGCCGGCGACCACGCCGCCCTCGCCGCCAGCGCCCGCGCCGTGGAGGACCTCGGGTTGGCCTGGCTCCACGTCGATATCATGGACGGCCATTTCGTCCCGAATCTCACCTTCGGTCCGGAGACTCTCGCGGCCCTGCGCCGCCATGGCTCGAAGCTGTTTCTCGACACGCACCTCATGCTGTCGGAACCGCAGCGTTACCTCGAGGCCTTCGCCAAAGCCGGCGCCAACCTCATCAGCATCCACATCGAGCCGGAGTACGACCACGCCGCGGCCCTCGCCCGGATCCGCAGCCTCGGTTGCCAAAACGGCATCGTGCTCAACCCCGGCACGCCCGCCGAAGCGATCGAGCCGTTCCTCGCCCACGTCGATCTCGTGCTCGTAATGACGGTGCAGCCGGGTTTCGGCGGCCAAGCCTTCCGGCCCGAGATGGTCGCGAAGATCCGGCAAATCGACACCTGGCGCCGCGAGCGCGCGCTCGCCTTCCGCCTCGAAGTCGACGGCGGCATCGACCTCGCCAACGCCCCCGCCTGCCGCGCCGCGGGCACCGACACCTTCGTCGCCGGCACCTCGTTTTTCAAAGCCGCCGACCGCGCCGCCTACGCCGCGGCC
>NEUS01000096.1 GCA_002288455.1 Opitutia bacterium Tous-C1TDCM | reverse complement strand
ATCGATCACGCAGACCACATGCGGCGGGAGCGATCGCACAAATGCAAAAAGCTCAGCCTCTTCGTTAGCCGTGCCAGTCGGATTGTTCGGGGTACAGACGCAGACCAATTTCGTCTTTGGGCCCACGGCAGCCGCCATCGCTGCGAGATCGTGCCGCCAATCCCGGAGCGGAACCTCCAGGACTCGGCCTCCGAACAGGAGCGTCACCAACTTGTAGACTACAAACGCCGGTGCAGCCATGACCACCTCGTCCCCCGGCCCGACGAATGCGTGGCCAAGGAGTTCGATAATTTCGTTCGAACCGTTGCCGACCACAAACTGGTCGGGTCGCAGGCCTCTCGAGTCGGCCAATGTCCGCCGCAGCTCGAAGCATCCGCCATCGGGATACAGCGCCCCCTCGAGGAGTGCCCGCTGCGCGGCGACCAAACCGAGCGGCGAAGGCCCGAACGGATTCTCGTTGGAGGCGAGCTTGACGATGCCCGCGGGATCCAGACCCAGTTCCCGCGCCACGTATTCGATCGGCTTGCCCGGCTCATAGACGGGCTGCGTCAGGACCGACGGTTTGGCGAGCGCCTCGATGTTCATCATGGGACAGGAACACGATTGGACACGGCCGAGAAAGCACGAAATGCTGCCGAATGCGTTGTCCTTCGGGATTCCTTTTCCTGTTTGCCGTTTGCTTTCGGGCCGCGGGTGCCGCCACTCCACCGCCGCTCGAAGGGGAAATCGGCGGCGCAAAGTTCAGCATCGCCGTCCCTGCCCAATGGAACCGGGCCGTACTGTTGTTGGCCCATGGACTGCGGTCCGAAGACCGTCCCTTGATCGCGGACCTTGCGCCCGACCACCTTGCGTACAAGACGCTGATTGAAGAGGGCTGGATCGTCGCCAAAACCAGCTACCGCCGAAATGGCATGATCGTCGGCGACGCGATCGCCGATCTCGACGCCCTTCTCGACCACATCGCTGCCCGATTCGGTCGGCCGGACCGGGTACTGTTGGAAGGCGAATCCATGGGCGGACTCATTGTAACTCTGATGGCCGAGCGCGAACCCGGGGATCAACCGCGCTACCACGGCGGCGTGGCGATCGGCGCCGCGCTGCAGATCCGCGAACCGAATTCCACGATTGGGCTCAGCCTGCAACCACGGGTGCCGTTGATCTTCCTCACCAATCAGTCCGAGCTCGACGGTCCCCGCAATTACGTCGTCGCCGACGTCGCCCGGGAATCCCGGGTTCGGCCTCAGCTTCTTCGCATTTCCCGCGACGGCCACGTCAACGTCAACCAAGCCGAGCGACTGGTCGCCATCCGCGCCCTGAACAATTGGCTGGATCGCGGTCCCGGATCCTTGCCGCGGCCCAATCCCAATGCTCCGTTCCCGGACGTAACTGTCGTGGCGGCGCCGCAGCCATCAAAGGTGAAGATGAGTCCCGACGGGCGCGGCTTTGCCGCCAAAGTGATCGAAGTCTCCGCAATCTACGGCAATTTGTTCATCGACGCCCAGCCGGCAGACTTTGCAGCCGCTGGAATCGAACGCATGACCTGGTTCGAACTTTCCGCCGGCGACCGCACATTCCGGGCCATGCACGGCCGTGACTTCGGCAGCGTCAAACGCGGCGAATGGGTGGTGTTTCCGAACGCCGACGGCTTTTACTGGCTTGCGCGCAACTTCGCCGACGCCGCCGCCACCGGTCTGCTGAAGATAGGCGACGAGGTCCGAATCCGACGCTTTTCCACCCCGGCCAGCCAACCCGAAGGCCGAATCGTCGCCCCGGCGTATCAGCCGTAAAGGCGCGACCGCAATCAGGCGCCGGCCGCCGCCTTCGCCTTCGGCGCGCGACTCGGGACCCGAACCCACTGCATTCCCGCGGCCTCGGCGGCCCGCATCCCGGGCTCGGCATCCTCAAACACAAGGCATTGCTCCGGCGGCAGACACATCCGTTCCGCTGCCAGCAGAAACATATCGGGCGCCGGCTTGCCCTGCTTCACGTCCTCGGGGGTGATGACCAGGCGATACTGGTCGCGATTGAACAAGGGTGCGAGTCCGCTCAACTCCAACATTCCCCGAACGATCACGCGCGGGCCGCCCGAGGCGACCGAAACCGGGTGCGTGCGGGCCGCCGTCCGGGCAAAAGCCGCCACCGGCTCGATGAGGCGCGCATCCTTCTGCAGTTCCACGAAGAGAGCCTCCTTGTGGTGAAACACCTCGTGCGGATCGAGCTTCAGCTTGTAGTGCTCGCCGATGAGTTCCGCCACCCGGAGGGTCGGAACCCCGCCGAGCGCATAGAAGAGCTCCTCGTCAAGCGGGCATTGCAGCCCGACTTTGCGCATCGCCGCATCCCACGCGCGGTAGTGGAGCGGCATCGTGTCGACGAGAGTGCCATCAAGGTCGAAAATGTACCCGGCAAAAGGGCCGGCCGGAATGTCCAGATTCATGGGAAACCGCCACCGTGCGGCGGGCGCCGGTCGAAGCAATTCAAACCATCGCCGGCTGGACGCGTTCCCATCCAAGCGGATGGTCGGACCCGCAGTTTAAACACTCTCCCGCACCGACACCATCCCCTTTACCTTTTACCTATGGAACTCCACCAGCTGCGTTACCTCGTCGCCGTCGGGCGCACGGGCAATTTTTCCCGCGCCGCCGAACAATGCCATGTGGCGCAGCCGTCCCTGAGCCAGCAGATCGCGAAACTCGAGTCCGAGCTCGGCGAGCGCCTCTTCGACCGCCTCAAAACATGCACCCGCCCGACGGCGGCAGGCCTCGCCCTGATTCGCCGGGCCGGCCGGATCCTGGCCGAAGTCGACGCCGCGCAACGCGATGCCGCCGAGGCCCGAGGCTTGGCCCGCGGGCAGGTCGCCGTCGGCGTGCTCCCCACGATCGCACCCTACTTCCTGCCGCATGCGTTGCCGGAGTTCCGCCGGCAGTACCCGGGCGTCGAGCTCGTGATCCAAGAGGACACCACGGCCCGGCTGCTGCAGCTGCTCTCCGCCTGCGAGCTCGACCTCGCCATCGCCAGTCTGCCGATCGCCGATGAGCGGATGGCCACCGAAATCCTGTTCAGCGAAGAGCTGAAGGTCGCCCTACCGCCCGGACACCGGCTGGCTCGACGTCGCCGAATCGAGGTCGCGGACCTCGAATCCGAAAGGTTCATTTTGCTCCAGGAAGGCCACTGCCTCGGGGACCAAGTGCTGAGCTTTTGTACGCGCCGCGATTTCCGACCCAATGTGCTTTGCCGCGGCACTCAAATCGAAACGCTGCGCGCCCTCGTCCGGGCCGGGATGGGAATTTCGCTGCTCCCGGCGATGGCATGCCCGGATACACCGGCGGACCGGCGCATCTATCGCCGGCTCGGTCCGCCTTCGCCGCAACGGACCATCGCCGCCGTCTGGCTGGCGGCACGTCCACCGGGACGCGCTGCCACGGCCTTCCTAAAACATCTGCGCACCGTCACGGCCCGATGAACCGGGAGGATCGGAGGCAAACACCGCGACCGGCACTCAACGCCGCACGCCGCGATGCAGTCGGCTCACGGGCTTGGCGGCCGCCGCGGCGGTCTCGGCCAAGGCTTTCTCGTCGAACAACGCGGAATAAATATACGGGAAGCCTTCGATCTTTTTCCTCTCCACCGCCATGCCCATGTAACGCTCGATGGACCGTGCGTCCCGCACGTCCTCTTCGGTGACGAGCGTGAACGCGTCGCCGGTCTTCGAGGCGCGGCCCGTGCGCCCAATCCGGTGGACGTAGTCCTCGGCGTTTTCCGGGACGTCGTAGTTGATCACGTGCGACACGCCGGCGATGTCGAGGCCGCGGGCGGCGATATCGGTCGCCACCAGCACCTCGAAGCGGCCGGACTTGAAGCCGTCGAGCGCCTCGATGCGCTCGCGCTGGGAACGGTCGGAGTGCATGACGCCGACGGTGTGACCCTTGCTTTCCAGCCGGTGCGCAATGCGATCCGCGCCCATGCGGGTGCGGGTAAAGATGATCACGCTCTTGAAGTCGGTGCGTTCCAGCAGCAGCTGCAGCAAGTCGAATTTCTGCGTCGCCACGACGGGATAGAATCCGTGCGAAACGGTCTCCGCCGGCGAGCGCTGGCGGCCGATCTCGACCTTGACGGGATTGTTGAGCGCCCAGCCGGCGAGTTGCTCGAGTTCGGGCGGCAACGTGGCCGTGAAGAACAACGTCTGCCGCGCCTTCGGGCACTTCTGCACGATGCGCTTCACATCGGGCAAGAAGCCCATGTCCAACATGCGGTCGACTTCGTCGAGGACGAGAATCTCAACCTGGTCGAGCGAACAATTGCCCTGCTCGAGATGGTCGAGCAAGCGACCCGGAGTGGCCGCCAAAATATCCATGCCGCGGCGCAAATCCTCGGTCTGTTTGCCGTAGCCGACCCCGCCGTACACGATCGTGACGCGCAGGTCGGTGAACTTGGCGTATTTCTGGAAAGCGTCCTCGACCTGCAGAGCGAGTTCGCGGGTGGGCTCGAGGATGAGGCAGCGGAGTTTGCCGTGGCCGCCGAGGCGCTGGATGATCGGCAACGCAAACGCGGCCGTCTTCCCGGTACCCGTCTGGGCGGAACCGATCACATCGCCGCCCTGCAGCACGACCGGAATCGCCTGTTTCTGGATCGGCGTGGGCTCGACATAGCCCATTTCCTGCACGCCGAACGCGAGGGCATCGCTCAGCCCGAGCGCCGTGAACGCCGTATCCATTTTCGGGATATCGACCGGCGCGACCGGCTTCACGGGCTCGCGCCGCGGGTGGTCGAACGAATCGTCCTTGCGCGGACGTTCCGCCGGACCCGCCGTCCGGCCCTGGCTGCCGAAACCGCGGTCGGGTCCGCGGCCGCGGCCGCCCCGGCCGCCCCGGCCACCGCCATAACCGCCACGACCTTCGTCGCCGCCCCGCCGCTCACCATGGCCTTGGCCCTGGGCGCCTTCGCGCCGCGGGCGCGGATCACCGCGGGACTGATCTTGACCGGGGCCGCGGCCGGCGCCGGCCGGCCGCTCGGCGCGGGGCTCGGACTTGCGGCCGGAAGGGTGGGTCGGCGACTTCGCTTGAGATTCGGGTTTGCCGCCCGACGGGGCCGGCTTCGCTGCACGCGGGCCGGCGAGCTTGTCGCGCAGCTTCGCAAAGATTTTCTTCAACATGACAATAGAGAACCGTCACCCTTTGCGAATCGGTTCCCATTGCAACCCCCGATATCGGCGCCGCCCGGTGCAGGCACACAACCGACCGGCCGTCCGCCTCGCCGCGCGCAACCAGCATGCCCGCGACCCGCCAACGCCAAGGCCTCGTCGCCGGACACCCCGCGCCGGAGCTCGATCCGCTTTGTCGCCGGCGTTGCCCGCCGCGAGAATCACCGGCAACACGCCCTTGCGTTCGCTTCCTGCGACCAAAACGCAACGCTTCGACGGCGCGGTTCGCCGCGCGGGCCGAACGCTCCAAGTCGGGAGCCTTCGCGCTTGGCTTGCTTCATTGCGCCGCGCAACCTCCGCGCGCCCCCACCTTTCTTGCCCGCATGAACCACGACACCCGTTGGCTCGTCCGTCTCGGTATCGACCAAGGCCTGCTCACGCGGCCGCAGGCGCTGCAAATCCGCGCCACCGTCGGACCCGACGCCGATGTCGTGACCTACGCGCAGGAGATGATCGACAGCGGGATCGCGAAGGACGTCGAGTTGCTGGAGCGCCTCGCGGAATTGGCCGTCGCCAAAGCCGAAAAGGGCCCGCCCGCGAGCGATCCGTTCGAAGTGGAGGATTCGAGCGTGCCTTTTGTGCAAACGGGACCGGCCGCCGGCCGGACCGTCGCCGCGCCCGCCGGGGCGCAGCCGAGTTTCGACTTTCGCACCACGGCCGCGCTCGACGACGCGGCGCTCGCCGCGGCCCTGCGCGCCTTGCTGCGCGCCACCGCGGCGTTCGGCGCAAGCGACCTGCACCTTTCGACCGGAGCGCGCCCGTTCATCCGGAAGAACCGCGCGCTGTCCTACCTTTCCGACTACACCCTGACCGCCGCCGACGCCCTGCGGCTCAACACCGTGCTCCTGACGGATACCCAACGGGCCGAATTCACGGAGCGCAAGGATCTCGACTACGCTTTGGCGCTCAGCGGCGAGGACCGCTACCGCGTCAACCTGATGTTCCACAAGAACGGGGCCGCCGGCTCCTACCGCATGGTGCCCGCGGAAACGCGCACCCTCGAGGCCCTCGGCTATACCAAGCACCTCGAAACCTTGAAGAAGATGCTGTCCTACCACAACGGCCTCATCCTCATCACCGGCCCGGTCGGCTCCGGCAAGACCACCACCCTCGCCTCGATGGTCGCCTACCTCAACGAGACCCGCAGCGACCACATCATCACCGTCGAGGATCCGATCGAGGTCGTGCAGCCGGCCAAAGGCTGCAACGTCACCCAACGCGAGGTCGGACCGCATACGAAATCGTTTTTCACCGCCCTGAAGGGCGCGCTCCGCGAAGATCCCGATGTGATCGTGATCGGCGAACTGCGCGATCTCGAGACGATCGAGATGGCCATCAGCGCTTCGGAAACGGGCCATCTCGTGATCGGCACCATGCACACGAGCGACGCCGCCACGACGCTCAACCGCCTGCTCGATGTCTTTCCCCCGGCCCAACAGACGCAGATCCGCTCCAGCGTTGCCGAATCGCTCCGCGGCATCGTCTGCCAACGCCTGCTCCCCGGGGCCGACGGCGGCCTCGTGCTCGCCTGCGAGATCCTCGTGAGCAACACCGCCATCCAGAATCTGATCCGCGAGGGCAAGACCGCCGGACTGCGGAACACGATGGAAACCGGCGTGAAAGAAGGCATGTGCCTCATGGACAATGTCGTCTTCGGCCTGGGTCAGGAGCGGAAGATTTCCGTCGCCACCGCGCAGGCCAATATCACGAACCGCGTGCTCAAGGCGAAGCTTGGCTGATCCGCCATGGCCGACCCCGACGACGACCTTCAGACTGCGGAAACGGAATACCGGAAATCCCGGATGACCGTGCTCTGGCACGTCGGCTTTCTCACCGTCGCTTTGATTTTTGCCGTCGGCGTGCGCCGCGCGATCGGCCTGCCGCAGCAGATGCTGGGCGTCGTCATTATCGTCGCGCTGCTCGTCTTCGGCCGCGACATCATGCGCTTCATGTATCTCCGCTCGAAAGTCGCCCGGCTCCGCGCCGAGGCGGAAAACGCCTCCTGACCATGGCCGCCATCGACGCCCTCCTCAAAACGATGCTCGAACGCGGGGGCTCCGACCTCCACCTCACCGTCGGCCTGCCGCCGAAGTCGCGCATCTCCGGTTCGCTCCAGCCGATCGGCGAAACCCCGCTCGACGCGCGGACCATGGAAGGCCTGCTCAAGGAGATTTGCCCCGAGAAACGCTGGCTCGATTTCCTCGAACGCAAGGATCTCGATCTCGCCCACGAGATCCCGGGCGTCGCCCGCTTCCGCGGCAACTACCTTTGCAATCACTGGGGCCAAGCCGCGGTCTTCCGCCAGATTCCGGCGAAGATCTTGTCCTTCGAGGATCTCAAACTGCCCGAATCCCTGAAGAAACTCTGCCACCTCGACCAAGGCCTCGTCGTCGTCACCGGCCCCACCGGCTCCGGCAAGTCGACCACGCTCGCGGCGATGATCGACTACATCAACTCGAACCTCGCCCGCCATATCATCACGATCGAGGACCCGATCGAGTTCGTCCATCCGGTGAAGAAATCCGTCATCGTCCATCGCGAAGTCGGCGAACACACCTCGTCCTTTGCCGCCGCCCTCAAGGGCGCGATGCGCCACGACCCCGACATCTTGCTCCTCGGCGAAATGCGCGAAATGGAAACCATCAAGCTCGCCCTCGGCTGCGCCTCGATGGGCATGCTCGTCTTCGGCACGCTGCACACGAACAACGCCCCGAAGACCGTCGATCGCATCATCAACACCTTCCCGGCCGACGAGCAGAACCAGGTCCGCGTCATGCTCTCGAGCTGCCTCGCCGGCGTCGTCGCCCAGCTGCTCTGCAAACGCATCCCCAAGGGCCGCTGTGCCGTGCACGAAATTTTGCTCACGCACGAGGCCCTGCCCAACACGATCCGCAGCGGCCAGATCGCCAACATCAAATCGATCATCGAAAGCGGCGGCGCCGAGGGCATGATCACGATGGACAACAGTCTCATGAACCGCGTGAAAGACGGCACCATCGAGCCGAAGGAGGCCTACATGAAGGCCGCCAACAAGGCCACTTTCGCGCCGCTCCTTAAGCCCGGCGACCTCGACGGCGGCCATTGAGCCGGCGTCATTCGTCCTTGCGCGGCCGGAAGATCGCGGGGTCGAGCTCGACGTTCTGCTTAACCTAGAGGACGCGCGTGACGGTGTTGAAGGCCGGATGCCGCAAATCGGTGCGGAACGGCAGCGTGACACCGTCGACTGCACGGAAGTCCGAGAAATCGATCGTCACCGGCACCCGCCCCTCGCCGCCGGCGTCGAGCTCGGCCTCGATCCGGAGCAACTGGCCTGTTTCGAGATCGAAGGAGTGCAGGCCGGTACGCTGGAGCAGGTTCGCCAGTTCCAACACCGCGGTCCTGCGCCCGTTCACTTCCTTCACGCCGGCCGACCGCCGGATCGGGAATCGCTTCGGGAAGTTCTCGAGATCGAGCATGCCGTTGCGCCGGAAAAGTTCGAGTTCCTCGCCGCGAATCGGCCGGAAGCCCTGCAATTCGCCGTAGGACCAACCGGTCTGGCCGTCGAAACCTTGCCACGCCCGTCCCACGCCGGGCATATCGGCTTCGCTCAGAAAAAAGTCCGGCGCTTTCTGGCTGAGCGTCAGCTGGTACGTCAGGCCCGCGCCTTCGTTCGTCACTTCGATCCGTGTCACCCGCGAAACGATCTGCGCCAGCGCCGCGTAACCGCCGGAGGCCGCGACGTACTTCTTCAGGATGTCCTCGGTCCGCTGCCACAAACTCACCTGCGCGGACGAGGGTTTGAAAAACCCGGGCGGCGGCGCGAAGCGGTTGGCCGCTTTCACGGTGCGGATTGTCACCCGTTGCGGCCCTTCGCCGAAGACCGTCTCGAACGGCTCGAGCACGCCGTCCACCGCGCGGAAATCGCCGTACCGGATCCGTTCCGTGACCTGGCGGCGATCGTTGATCGTATCGACCTGGACCAGCGTGCCGCGCTCGGGATCGAACAGCCGGAACTGCACCGGCTGGGCCACCTCCTTGGTGCCCACGACGTGGAAAGTCCGGCCGTCCCGCGCAAAGTCGGGCAGGCGGACCTGTTCCATCAACTTGCCGGGCAGCCGCGCGACCCGCGCCTGCCGCATCAGGTTCACCAGATCGCTGGTCCCGGAGAACCGGCCGAGACCGAGCGTGTCGCTGACGAACCAATACTCGCCCGGTTGCGCCGAAAATTCGCCGTAGCGCCAGCCGTCGGGCCGCTGCACCAGCAGGGCGTAGGCACCGGCGCCGGAATCGATGAAACGAGCCTTGATCGCCGGGCCGTTGTCGCCGGTCGAAATTTCGCAGGCCGCATCGCGCGGAAAAACTTCGGCGTGCGCACGCCGCATCCCCTGGGCTTCCTCCCAGCGCTGCACCACGATTCGCGCCCGCTCGGCCGGGGTCCCGCCGACGTCCGCTCCGGCCGGCGGTTCGGCCGCGGCCGTCTCCGCCGCCAACGCGATCACCGCTGCCGCCGTTGCCACCAGCCGATTCATGATCCGCTCCCTCCTCCGCGTTTGCTTTCCCGGTTTTCGTTCCCCAACCGGCTCCGCAACCACGCCGTCGCCGCCGCGAGCGGAGCATCCACCCCGCTCGCCAGATCGGCGGCCGTCCGCCCCACGGCTTCGTCCGGGGCCACGCCGGTTCCTTCAAGGGACTGGCCGCGAGGCGACCGGATGTCGCCGATCGCATACTGGAAGAGGTCGCCGTTGGGCAGCGTCTTGAAAAGCGACGGCAACGCCGCCCCGGCGCTGCGTTCGCCGAAGAGCCGCGCCCGGCCGAGGTCCCGGAGACCTGCCGCCAAGATCTCGCTCGTCGATGCGGAACCGCCGTCGATCAATAACGCCACCGGCCCGAGGAAGGCGCCTTCCTGCGGATAAACCGGATAACCCATGCCGCCGCGCCGCAGCCGCACCGAGCCCAACGACGTCTCCCGGTCCATCAGCCAGCCGGCGAGTCCCGGGGCCATCGCCGTGATGCCGCCCGGATTCCCGCGCAGGTCGATGATCAAGCCGTCCCCCGCCTTGAGTCCGCGAAGGAACGTGCGCAGCGGCCGCATCGCGGCCGGGGCAAAGACGCTCAGCCTCAGATAGGCGATGCCGTCGGCCAACCGCGTTTCCCATTCGAGCGGCAGCGACGGGTAGTTGCCGATCGGTTCCGCCCATTCGCCGCGGTGCGGCTCGCACGCCAACTCCGACTGCCAACGTTCGCCCGTCGGCGTCACCCCGGCGATCCGGACCGTCGTCCCGACCGGCGCCTGCAACCGCGCCCCGGCCAGGGCCAGCAACTGGCGCATCGCGCGGTACAATCTGGAAATGCGTGCGTCCGAGTTCGCCGAGCATCGCCTGCAGCAGCGAACGCAGCGCGGCCGGTTCCGCCGCCCCGTCGAGCCGCGCCCGGTAGCGCTCGCCGACCGCCGTCCAGTCCACTCCGCCGAACGTCGGGTCGAAGTAGACCTCGTTGACGGTCGACCAGACGATTCGCCAGCTCTCTTCCCGACGGGAAGCCCAATCCGGCTCCGCCGCCGGGACGTGCCCCGCCGCCAGAGCCCAAAGACCTCCGGCAAAAATCAGGCGGAGCGCGGCGCGGCGCGGATTTCCTGCAGCCATGGCGAGGGACGCAAAATGCCCGCCGCAGGCGCGTCAACGCCGCACACCGTCCACCTGTTCTTCAGGCTTTTTCCCGCCGCGCGGTCCGCCGCAGCACCCCGCGGATCCGCCAGCCCGCCGCTTCGCGGACCAGTTCGTAGTCGTACGCGGCGTCTCCGGTTTGGGAATACACCTGCACCGTCAACCCGGCCCGCGTGCCGTCATCCCGCACGATGCCGTACTCCGCGCGGGCGTTGGCCCAGATTTCCGGGTAGTTGCGCCGGACGATGTCCGCGAACGCCGCCAACGGCCGCTGCGCCCGCAGGTCGGCCGCCGCCAGCGCGTAGGCCCGGCGCGGGTCGTTTTCGCGGAACGCCGCCAACTGCCCCGCCACCACGGCGACGACTTCCTGCCGGACCGTCGCGGTCGAGGCGCGCGATTCCGCCGCCCGCCCGATCCCCGCCATGCCCGCAAACCAAATGCCGAGGAGCAAGAGGAACAGACGGCGCGGCATATCCGGAGACGCTGACGGGAATTCCCGCGACGGCAACCCGCCGTTCGCGCCCGCGGCGACCGCGGTCCGGAGGCACCGCATTCCGGCGTGCGTCCGCCCGCGACGGCCGCAAGCTCGCCGCAATGAACCTGACGATCCGCGACGCCGCGGCCGCCGATACTCCGCTCATCCTCGAATTCATCCGCGCCCTCGCGGATTACGAAAAGCTGACCGCGGAGGTCACCGCCGACGAGGCCGGCCTCGCCGCCACCTTGTTCCCGCCCGCCGGCCCGCCCGCCGCGGAATGCCGGTTGGCGTTCGTGGAAGGCGTTCCGGCCGGCTTCGCGATCTACTTCACGAACTACTCGACGTTTCTCGCCAAGCCCGGCCTGCACCTCGAGGATCTCTTCGTGAAGCCGGAGTTCCGCGGGCGCGGCGTGGGCAAGGCCCTGTTGCTCGGGCTGGCGCGTCTGGCGAACGAACGCGGCTACGGCCGCATGGAATGGACGGTCCTCGACTGGAACCAGCCGGCGATCGCGTTCTACGAATCCCTGGGCGCCGAGCGCCTGCTCGATTGGCAAATCTGCCGGCTAACCGGCTCCGGTCTTTCCCGCTACGCCTGAAGCTTCCTCGCGATGTCCCGTCGCCGGGCGCGACGTAGGGTCCGCCCCGCTCCCCGCGCCCGACGCCCGCTCCGTCAGCGTTTCCACCCAGTTTTTTGTTTTGCCCCGCTCCGCGGAATCGGTGCCCTCACACGGGATGTCGCCCTGCCCCCCGCCCACCCCGGAACTCTCGGAACTGGCGGCCGTTCTGGGGGAAGAAAATGTTCAGACATTGGTGCGTACTTTCCTGCGGGATTTCCCGATTTCGTTCCAGGAACTCGGCGGCGGCGACCGCAAGAACCGGCACCGGCTGGCTCACAGCATGAAAAGCAACGCCCGCCTCATGGGCGCGCACGCCCTGTCGCAGCGCATGGCCGAGCTGGAAAACCGACTTTCGCTCGAGAGCGGCGAGGACATCACGCCGCAGGATCTGACCGCGATCAACCGCGAGTACGAGGAAGCCGCCGGCCCTCTGCGCATGTTCGTCGGCCAGTGAACTAGGCCGACGCCTCGCCCGAAGAACGGCGAGTCTTCAGGTGTCGACCAAGCCGGCCTGGATGCACCACCGGGTGAGACTGGCAACTTCCCTGACGCCGATCTTCTCCATGATGTTCGCCCGGTGCTTTTCAACCGTGCGGACGCTGAGATTGAGCTTGGCCGCGATCTCTTTCGACATTTGGCCGGCCGCGACCAGACGGGCAATTTCCTGCTCCCGCTCCGTGAGAGGCACTTCGAGCTTCGGCCGCGGGGCCGCCAACGCCGCTCCGGCGCCGCCCTTGGCGCGCACGCGACTCGCGAAAAACATCCCGCCGCCGCGCACCGTCTCCACCGCGCTCAGCACGTACTCGATGGGCTCCGTCTTGTCGACGTAGCCGTTGACCCCGAGCAGCATCAGATCCGCCGGCAGCCGCTCGCTCGGATGGGCCGTGATCACGAGGATCTTGAGATCCGGCAACGCGCGCCGGACCTCCCGCGCGATTTCCATGCCGTTGATGTCCGGCAGCATCAGATCGACCACCAGCAAATCGGGTTTCTCCTTCAAACAAAACTCAAGGCCGGGCTTGCCCATGCCGAATTCACCGATGATCTGAAGGTCCTTCACCTTGCCGAGCGTCAACAAAATCAACTGACGAAACATGGTCTCGTCTTCGATGAGAACGGCGCGGAGTTTTCGCATGCGGAAGCGGGTGGGGACTGAAGTAAGCGTTAATTCAGGCGGAGCGTTAGCACAATTACGGATGCACGAATTGACCGCGGCTGCTAACCTCTCCCGTCTGACCATCCCGATGCCGGAACTCAAGCACACATTGCTGGCAACCTCCCCGCTCGCCGCGGAAATGCCCGTCCGTGGTCCTACGCAAGGCCGCCCATGAGCAACCCTGCCCCGGGTTCCGGCAAAGCCCATGTCCTCGTGGTGGAGGACTCGTCCGTCTTTCGCGAAATGCAAGGGCTGCTCCTCCGGCAGGCCGGCTACGAAGTCTCGCTGCACGAAACACCCCAGGCCGCCCTGACAGCCGCCGGCAAACAGGTCTTCGACCTCGTCGTGATCGACTACGAGCTTCCGGAAATGAACGGGCAGCAATTCATGCATGCCCTGCGCAAGCTGCAACCGGACATCGCCGTCGTCTTCGTTTCCGGCGCGCTCACGCTCGAACTCGCCATCCAGCTCAGCAGCCAAGGCGTCGCCGGCATCTTCAACAAGCCGGCCAATCCGAAAATCCTGCTCGAAAAGATCAACGAGACCCTGGCCCGCAATGCCGTGCGCGACACGGCGGCCCGGATGGGCTCCAACGCCCCGATCGCACCCCGGCGCACACCCGGCGGAGCCGATCCCGCGGCCGGTTCGGAGCCCACCGCCGACCGGCTCGCCTACGCCCCGCGTTTCCTGCTCGGCCAATCCGAAACCTTCCGCGAATTCTCCCATCGGCTGTGGAAGGTGCGCGACTTCCGCGCCGCGCTGTTGCTGCACGGCGAAGCCGGCAGCGCCTTCGAAGCCATCGCCCGTGATTTGGCGGAGATCTCGATCTTCCGCGACGGCCCGGTCATGCTCTGCCACGCCGCCGATTTCGAAACGCGGGCGCTCATCCAAGTCCTCGCGCCGTCCCTCCTCTCCCACGACGCCGGCACGCTGATCGTCACCGGCGTAGAGCAATTCAACCCGGCCCAGCAGAAGACGCTGGAAAACCTCATGACCGGGCGGGACGTGTTTCTGCCTTTCGCCCGCCGCTTCCGCATCGTCCTCGCCGCCACGAACGAACTTTCCGATCGCGTCGACGACGGCACTTTCAACGAAACGCTCTACTACAAGATCAGCGCCCTGTCCCTTCTGGTCCCGACCTTGCGGGAGATGCGCCCGGATATCGTCACCAACGGCCTGCGCATCCTCGCCGGAAATGTCGAATCCGGCCAAGCCGGCGCCCCCATCACCTTCACCGCCGATGCCGCCGCTTGGCTCGAAGCCCAGGACTGGCCGGGGAACTTCGACCAGCTCTCGCGCACGCTGCTGACCGCCGCCAAACGCCACGCCGGCGGTGACGCCCTCACCGTCGCTGCCTTGGAATCCGCTTGGCGCGAGGTCGGCCGCTCCGTCGCGCAACGCCAACCGGCCGCGCCCCTGAACGCGCCGTTGCCGGGACTGGCGTCCGCCGAACCGGCCCCGACCGCCGAGGCCCGCCCGCCCTTTCCGGTCACGAGCGCACTCGCTTCGGAATCGAAACCGTCTTCCGCCCGCCCCCCCGTCCTCGAGAAACCGGCTCCGGCCGCGGCGAAACCCAAGATCCCGACCGCCCAAAGTCTTTTCCGGCCGGCCTCTGAGTCCTTCAGTTTCACGACCCGGCTCGCCGAATCGTTGGCCGCCGCCGAACCCAAACCTGCAAGTTGATCCCCGCACTTCCGTGTCCTGATGGTGCAATCCCCTTGTCTCAAAGCCGATCCAAGCTTCAATAGGAGTCTCGCAAGTCATTTTCTGTCGCATGTCGCTCCGCTCGGCTAAACCCTCCGAACTGTTTTCGCGTCATCCCTTGTTCCAAGGAGATGCGTCAACCGGAGCCATTCGGCGGACGGACGGCGCCCGGGTTGCGCCTTTCTCCGGGGAGCTCCTTCATGCGCTCCACGTTGCGCTGATCGAGAACAGTGCCGAGTTTGCGCAGGACGCACTTTACCACAGCGGTTACGAGTGGGCCCTGCAGGAAATGATTCAGGTAAACACCCGGCTGCAATCGAAGTCGACTGGCAGTAAGCTGCCGATTTGGCAGACCGAAACCGCTGTCGCGCTCGAACTCTGGTGGTCGGGATTTGCGGACGCAGGCTGGGGCACCTGCTCGTTCGATTTTTCCGCCTTTGCCCCGGACAAGGGCTTTATGTTGGCGGAAGTGAAAAACAGCGCCCTCGCCGCCGCGCTGGTCGGGGCCGAACAACCGATGTGCCATCTCTACGCCGGACTCTTCGCCGGAGCCTTGAGCTTTCGCCAACGGGCCGAACGCCACGCCGTCGAACTGCAATGCGCCGCGCTCGGACATCCGTCCTGTGTCTTTCTCGTCGGCCAAGGCGAGACCATCGACCGGGCCGAAGGCTGGCGCCAACAGGGCGTCGCCACCGTCGAAATCGTTCGCCAGCTGCGCTGATCCCGCGATGACGCCTTGGAAAGAACACCACTACGCGCGCGCCGACGACTTCGTCCGGCTGGTCGCGGCGGCCCTCGCCCGGGCCGGCGGCTCCGCCAATCCGTTCGTGCCGCCGCCCCCCGCGACCGTCAATTCCACGCCGCCGTTCGCCGCGTCGGCTCCGCCAGCGGCTCCGCCGAAGCCGGTCACGGCCGCGGCTTTGTTCAAAAGCATCCCTTGGAAAAAGTGACCTGAACGGCCATGTCCGACTCCAGCCAGACCCTTTCCGCTCTCGGGCTCGGCCACATTGTGGCCGAAAAAGGCTTCAAGCGCGAAGGCCTCGGGACCTTTGCCGATCCCGCCGGGAACCGCATCGCCTTCGCGAGCGCCCAACTGCTGCGCAGCCTGCGGCTCGTGCTCGACGGCGAGCGCCCGGGATTGTGGCGCACCGTCCAGAAAGCCGCCGGCTACGCGTGCGGCGGCAAAATCGCCCGCGATCTCGATGCCCGCCTCGCCGGGGAACAGCAGCCGGCCCTGGCCGCTCTCCCCCTCGAAGCCTGCCTCGGCTTTCTCGAACATCACTTTTCCGGGCACGGCTGGGGCCTGCTGACCGTCGACTTGGCCCACGCGGCGGAACACGGCCTCGTGGTGGCGCGGCTGCGCTACAGTTGTTTCGCCGAGGCCGATCCGGAGGGTTCCGATTTCGCCGATCCCGTCGTCGCCGGCATGCTGCAGGGCTTCTTCGAACACATCAGCGGCCAGACCCTCGGTTGCGAGGAAATCGCCTGCGCCCGCCGCGGCAGCGCGCAGTGCGAATTCGCGATCACCGCCCCGGAACGCCTCGCGACGGTGTTGCCCTACCTCGGACGCGAACCCGCCGAAAAGGTAATCGCCCGGCTTTGCGCCTGACACCGTCCATGGCCAACCCGCAGCTGACCTGCCTGTTTTGTTCGAGCGTCACCGCCCCGCAGTTGCTCTGCAGCCCGGCCGGCCGCGATCTCGGCGGCGATTTGCTGGTCGACTGCGGCCTGCAACCGTCCTTCGCCGCCGGCCTCGAACTTGAACTGCCCGCCGATTTTCCCGGCTTGGCCGGCTTGCTCGGCGGCCTGCCGCTCGGCGACCTCGTCCGCACGAGCAAACGTCTGCCGTTGCCGTTTCTGCCCGCGGCGTCCCGGCCCCAAGCCGCCGCTCCGGTCCGCTCCGCCCTGCAGTTGCTGCCGCAGTGCGAAGCCGGTTTCGCGCGGATCACTCTCCTCGTTCCGCTCGCGGACGCCCGCGCCCTCGGGGCGGCGCTCGCCGTGGCGCACCGCTTCGCGATCGCGTGGGACATCTCCGAGCCCCCGCATGAGGAACTCACCGACTTCGCCCGCTGGCTCGATTCCGAACCCTTGGCCGACCGCACGTCGTTTGCCGGCTTGTTTCCCTACGCCGGCCGCGAAATCGACCCCGCCCATCGCCAGCGGCTCGAACCGGCCCTTGCGCCGCTGGCCCAAATCGGGCGGTCCCCGCTCAACGTCATCACTGTCGGCAGCTAGGCCGGCATCATGCAGTTGAGAGTTGAAAGTTGAGGAGCCTCTGAAAAACGTCCCCTCCGCGCCGGAAGTCGGCACGAAAAGTGGTGAGGTAAGGGATGAGCCAACAGACGAGTTTTCTGTCCCTTGGGTGCAT
>NEUS01000095.1 GCA_002288455.1 Opitutia bacterium Tous-C1TDCM | reverse complement strand
TCGATCCGGAAAACCCCGCCGGCCTCGCGCCACGCGACCTTCACCGGCCCGCGCGGCGTGGCCACCTCGCCGCTCGCGTGCGCGAGTCCGCAGCGGTGCGGCGCGATCGCGATTTCCGCAAAACCGGGCGCGCGCGGCTCGACGCCGAGCACGCGGGTGAGGAATTCCAGCGCCGGGTGCGCGCTCCACGCGTGGCAGAGCGAACGCCAGTAGCTGTTCTCCTCGACGAAGGTCGACAGTCCGTAGTCCACCATCTCGTGCCAGGGCCCGAGGAACTCCGGCATCCGGTCGTAGCTGCCCGCCAGCTCCAAGGCGCGGAAACCGGCGTGCCACCAGAAAAACGAGCCCGGCGCCAACTTCGGGTCCTGCGGGTAACGGTGCAAAATGCGCGCGCGCTCCGCCGGGCCCGCCGCCCCGCAGATGATCGCCCAGGCGTTCCCGTATTGGGAAAGCTCGGGGCCGCCCGGCCGGTCGAAATACAGGCCTTCGCTCTCCGACCAGAACCGCGCGTGCAGTTTCGGCCGCAAGGCCGCCGCCTCGGCCGCGAGTTCGTCGGCCTCCCGCGTTTTGCCGAGCAGGCGGCACAGCTCCGCGGCCTCCGCGAGTCCGACGATGTACTGCGCCGCGATGATGCAGGTCGGCCCCGTCTCGGAGCCGGGCACCACGCCGCGCGGCCACCACGGGCACCAGTCGGTGATGTTCCAGAAGGGCAGTTTCGCCGGCAGGCCGTCGGCGTCGCCGTGGCGCCGGAACCAATCGAGCACCGCGCGCATCCCCGGCAGAAGTTCGCGCGCCACCCCCAGGTCGCCGGAGCACCAGGTGTAGTCGCGGACGTTCGTGATCCAGTGCAACGACCACGACGGAATCACCTGCACGAGGCGCGACGGGTAGCGGCTCTGCGTCAGGCCTTCCGGCAAACGCGACCAGTCGAAATGCCGCAGCGCCTGCGCCGTCAGCCGGTAATCGCCCGCCGTCAGCATGCCGAGCCGCGCCGTGATCATCGTGTCCCCGGCGTACTGCATCTGCTCGTAGTACGGGCAGTCCTCGAAGGTCTCGTGCGAGCAAAGCCGCATCGTGCGCAGCGCGCGGTCCCAGATTTGCTCCAGCTTCGGATCCGAACAGGCAAAGGTCGCCGTCACATTGTACGGATACGCCGTGTAGCGGTGCCGCACCGACCGCAGCCGCAGCGCCGCGGCGCCGGTTTCGATCTTCAATCCGACATAGCGGAACGCCCGCCAATGCAGCGGCTCGAAAATCTCGGCCGGGCCGTCCGCCGCGGCGCGGCCCGCCGGCTCCCAGCGGTCGCACCAGCCCGTGACCTTGCCGCGCCGGTCGAAAGTCCAGCCCGTGCTCTCGTCCGCAAAGTGCGACGCCAAGTTCGCCAGCGGCTGCTGCCGCCCAAGCAGTTTCGCGCCGGGCGTGCTCCACGGCAGCCGCAGCGCCTCGGCATAGCTGAGTTTCACCTTCGCGCCGGCGCCGCCGTCGATCGCCAGCTCGGGAAACGCCGTCGTGAGGTCGGCCGCATCCAGCACCACTTCGACCGCGGTATGCGGCGGCACCGTGACGGCCGCGCCGCCCGCGAGCAGCTCGCGCCAACCCGCCGGCGCCTCGCCGCCGCCCGGGACAAACACGTCGGCAAACGGCTCCGCCCTTCCTTCTTCCAGCAGCGGGATCGTCCGCGGGATCAGGCCGTAGGGGCTCGTGGGGTCGCGGCGGTTTTCGTAACGCTCGGCCTTGTAGAGCACGAGCGCCGCCGGCCAGCCCGCGTCGTCGAAGCCCGGCTCCGTCCACCCCGGCGGCAAGTCGGCCGAGAAGCGGTGTTCGTAGTAGCCCTGGTAGCCTTCGAAGGTCGTGCCGTCGTTCTGGAAACGGTGCGCCGTATCCACGGCGACCTTCCATTGCGCGTCCGTGCTCAGGTCGGCGAGCACCTTGCCCGCCGCGTCGGCCAGCGCGCCTTCCAGCACGAAACCGCCGGCATAGGTCATCACCGAGCACGGCGCGCCGAGCAGCGCGGGGCGGTGCGCGACGCGCGACATGTCGAGCACGAGGGCCGCGAGCACATTCGTCCCGGCCCGGAGATACGGCGCCAGGTCGAAGGTCTCGTAGAAATGGTGGTTCACGTCGCCCTTCGCCGGCCCGCGGCCTAGCAAGGTGCCGTTGCACCAGAACAGATAGCGGCTGTCGCCGGACACGTGGACCGTCAGCCGCGCCGCCGCCGGCTCGGCCACCGCAAAGGTCCGCCGGAAAAGCCTCGTTTGGTAGTGCGAGGGCGAGGCGGCGCCGGGCGCCGGGACCGCGTGGGTGCCTTCGGCGGACCAGATCCACGAGGCGTGATTGAGAAAAGGAAGGGACATGCGCCGGGGGTTTGCGGGGCGGGCGCGCCGCGGCGCCATCGCGGTCGGAATAAGCTGGCGCGGTTCTGAAATTCAACAACCGTTTTCAGGTTTTTTCAGAACCCCATGAAAACCGCTTCCGCTGCCCCGCGTCTCGTCCTTTGCGCCGCCACCTGGTCGATGATCGGCTACCCGTCCGCGCGCCGCGAATGGTCCGTCCCGCAGAAGCTCCGCGCCATCAAGGCCGCGGGCTTCGACGGCGTTTGCGCCTACCTCACGCCCGAGCTCAAGACCGGCGCCGACGCGCTCGGACTGGAACTGCTCAGCGGCTTCGACGCCAAGAGCGTCGCCGACGCCCTGCCCCGCCTGCGCGCCCAGCGGGACCTCGGCGTGCGTTTCATCAATGTGCAGCTGCTCAACCACGACACGCCCCCGGCGACCGCCGCCCGCGTCGCCGTGCAGCTGCTCAAGGCCTCCCGCCGCCTCGGTCTCTCCGTGCACATCGAGACCCACCGCGACACCGCGACGGAGACCCCGGAAAAGTTCGACGAGCTCGCGAAACTCTACCGCCGCGCCACCGGCGAGTTGCTGCCGGTGACCTGGGACCACTCCCACTTCGCCGTTTCGAAACACATGCTCCCGCCGGACTATTCGCGCCGGTTGCTCGCGTGGCCGGATCTGATCCAGGCCTCGCAGATTTTCCATCTCCGCCCCTTCAACAGCCAGCACTGCCAGGTGCCCGTGACCGACGGCCGCGGCCGCCTCACCCCGGAGTTCCGGGACTACCTCGCGTTTGCCGAAGACCTCTTCGCCTGCTGGCTCGCCGGCCCGCGGCCCGGCCAGGAACTCTGGGCCTGCCCCGAACTCGGCATGAGCCACGGCTACCATGTCAGCACCGATCCGCACGCCTGGCCCGACGCCGTCCGCGCCGGCCGCGAGCTGCGCGGCGCCTGGCGCCGGGCCCTCGCCCGCTGAAACCGCCGGAACCGGCGGCGGCGTCCTCGCCCCGCCCGTTCCCGCCCGGCCGCCCGCAAGTCACCGGTTGGTGATGAAAGCGCTTGACGGCGGAAGGCACCGTTTCATTCCATTTCGTGAAAATTTCATTCGATTGAGCAAAACCCCATGCTGATCACCGAGATCGCCCGCAAGGCCCGCGTCTCGCCCGCCACTGTTTCCCGCGCCATCAATCAACCCCAGATTGTGGCTCCGGACAGCTTGGCGCGCATCCGCGCGGTGATGGAGCAACACAACTACGTGCCGGCGC
Organism: Opitutia bacterium Tous-C1TDCM; assembly: GCA_002288455.1. GTDB lineage: Bacteria > Verrucomicrobiota > Verrucomicrobiia > Opitutales > Opitutaceae > ER46. The sequence continues at coordinate 13,567 of NEUS01000095.1, read as the reverse complement.
CGATCAACCGCCGTCGCGGCCCGAAACGCGCCCCCTCCGAACAGCGCCGCATCGGCGTCTGGTTCGTCGGCGCCAAGGCCGGCAACTCCAGCCTCAACTGGTTCCACGACCAGCTCCTGCAGGTCCAGTCCGCCGACACCCGCTACCGCGTCGACCTGCGCATCCTGTTCTCCAATACGCCCGACGAGCTCCCGCCCGCCCTCGCCTCCGAGAAGCTCGACGGCCTCATCATCCAGGGCAAGGAACCGTCCGCCGAGTGCCTCGCCCAGCTCCGCGAACTGCCGCACGTCTGGTTCATGACGCGCCGCTCCGCCACTTTCCCGGGCGATTACGTTGAACCCGACAACGAGGAAAACGGCCGCCTCGCCGCCGACTTCCTCCTCGCGCAGGGCCACAAAGTCGCGGCCGTCATCAGCACCGATCCGGAGTATTCGGCCATCTCCCGCCGCGTCCGCGCCTTCGTCGCCCGCGCCGCCGAGCTCCGCCTGCCCGTGCACACGATCCTCGGCGCCTCGAATCCCGGCGTCAGCTACCTCGAGATCACGCCCGCCCACAGCGAGAGCGACACGCTGGTCAAGACCCTGCTCTCCAGCCACCCGAAAGCCACCGGGCTCTACATTCCCGTCGACCATTTCTGCGGCTCGTTCTTCCGCGCGCTGCGGGCGGCCGGCAAAAAACCCGGCAAGGACATCGAGGCCGTGCTCGGGAACTACAACCCCGTCATCTACCACAATCTCGACTACCAGCCCGCGGTGATCGACATCAACCTCCCGACCTTGGTCCGCCAGGTCGTCGACCATCTCTTCTGGCGGATCGAGAACCGCCACGCCGTCGGCCGCGTCGGCATCTCCGTTTCCCCCACCCTCCGGCCGCGCCTGAACGGCGCCCCGGCCGTATCCTGATCCCACTTACCGATTGGCTCCGCTTCCGCGGGCCCGATCACCACCCCGAACCAACATGAACCCGACCATCAACAAACCAGTCCATCGCGCCAGGCAAGCCCTGGCCGCCAGTCTGGCGGCGCTGATTGCGGCCACCTCTGTCTCCGGACAGACGGCGGACGCAGCTGCCCTCCGCCGACTCCAGGAAGAAAACGCCGCGTTGCGCAAGCGCCTCGCCGAATTCGAGACCCGCGTGGCCCCGGCCCCGGCCCAGGCTCCCGCCACGGCCACCGCCACGCCGCCCGCGTCCGCCGTCGGTGCCGCCCCGGCCCGCCTCGCGACCGACTCCGGCGTCGCCACCCTCACGCCCTTCGAGGTCAAGACCGACAAGGATTTCGGCTACCTCAAGACCAACTCCGCGACCGCGACGAAGATCGGGATGGAAATCCAGAACATCCCGCTGAACGTCCAGGTCCTCTCGGCCGAGTTCCTCGCCGACACCAACGCCCGTTCGCTCACGGACCTCTTCCGCTATTCGGCCGCCGCCTCCGGCGACACCCGTTTCGCGATGCGCGTCCCCGCCAACTCCGCGACCCCGCAGGGCACCTTCACGATGCGCGGCTTCGTGGTGAACAGCCTCATGCGCAACGGCGTCTTCCGCTACACCTCCTACAACCTCGACAACGTCGAGCGCGTCGAGGTCATCAAGGGTCCCGCCGCCGTCTTCTTCGGCCAAGGCTACCCGGGCGGCGTCATCAACTACATCAGCAAGCTCCCGAACTTCGACCGCACCTTCGGTTCCGTCACCTATCAGGTGAACGACAATTCGGGCCAGAAATCGACCTTCGACCAGAACGTCGCCGTCGGCAAGAAAGCCGCCATGCGCGTCCTCGGCTCCTGGGAAGACACCCAGGGCGAACGCCGCTTCGAGTACCGCCGCGGCTTCACCGCCAACCCGTCGCTGTCCCTCCTGCCGTTCGACAGCGGCAAGGTGAAGATCACCGCCGAGGTTGAAATCACCCGCGAGAAATTCAGCTGGAACGACTACGACTGGATCTACTCCGACTTCGCCGGCTGGAACGAGGCCGCCCGCACGGGCCGTTACAACTCGTCCACCGCGACGCTGGCGAACACGATCGCCGCCAACACCGGCAACGGGCTCGCGGCCAATGTCGTCCAGGGCACCTCCACGCCCACCCTCGCCTACGCGACGTACATCAACAACAAGCGCATCGCCACCGGCGACTGGGCGCTCCCGGCCTACACCAGCGTGGAACGCGGCGCCTACATCACCGGCGCCAACGGCCAACGCTACAAGGACGAGGCGTTCAACTACACCAGCCGCGGCGCCAACTTCGACAACCAGATCGAGAATTTCTCGGTCACGGCCGACATGAGCCCGTTCAGCTGGCTCGACGTGCGCTACAACTACTTCAAGGAGAAATCCAAGAACTACTCCGTCGGCCAAGGCGGCGCCATCACGACGCCCTACGCCAACGGCATCAACTGGAACGCGGGCACCGGCAACCTCTCCGGTTACTACCGGTTTGCCCAGACCCACAACATCGACGCCGTCTTCAAGGCCGACTTCTTCGGCGTGAAGAGCAAGCTCCTCACCGGCTTCCAGCGCATCAACCCGTACCAGCAGTATCTGGGCGGCCAGACCGCGACCGATGCCCAGTGGGCCTTCCTGCCCGGCGCGCGCAACCAGACCTCCAATCCGGATTACCGCGGCACCAATGTCGGCATCTACAACCACGGCAATGTCCCGGTCAACCAGGTCATCCGCGACCGCAACGGCGCCATCAAGCCCGTCCGCCAGATCTATTCGAACTTCGACCCGGGCTTCGAAATCTATCCGGACATCAGCGTCTACCACCAGACGGACCGCAACGCCCTCGACGGCTACAAGACCAAGCAGCACTCCGCGTACCTGAACTATCAGGCCACCCTGCTGGACGACAAACTCACCGTGCTCGCCGGCTACCGCAAAGAGAAGAGCTGGGCGCGCGGTCAGTTCCAGCCGAACAACTACCCGTGGTTCATCTACTTCCCCGACATGCACCTTCGCCCGGACCTCTATCCGGAAAACGAGTGGGGCCACTCGATCAACTACCAGCGCGGCCTGTCGAGCGACCAAAAGGGCAACTCCTGGATGGGCGGTCTCTCCTATGCCCTCACCAAGGAGATCAGCCTCTACGCGTCGAACTCGAAGACCTTCAAGTTCAACTCCGGCCGCGTCGGCGGCCTCTTCGTCGGCGACGAGGCCCTCTGGTACGACGCCGCCCGCGCCTTCGGCGCCGGCGGTACACCCGGCCAGTCCTTCAGCTACCTCGGTCAGACGATCACGTCGCTCCAGCAGTTCCAGACGCTCCTCGGCAGCCGCGGCGTCTATGACCTCGTCAAAAACGAAGAGGGCATGAACTGGGAAATCGGCGCGAAGGTCTCCCGCGGCAATATCGTCGGCACCGTGTCGTTCTTCCGCGGCGAACGCGAGAACCAGATGCTCGACGACGGCGCCAAGCAGTCGAACCTCGAGGAACCGCTCAACTTCAGCACCACGCTGTTCCCCGTCGGTTCCCCGTACCGCAACACCCGCCTGCTCCGCTGGCGCACCACCGACCTCAAGAACCGCATCCAAGGCGGCGAAGCCGAGGTCATCTGGAGCCCCCGCCGCAACTTCCAGGCCGTCATCAACGGCTCCTGGCTGTGGACGGCCGAGACGGTGTACGACAAGACCCGCGCCGCTCCCGGCACGGACAGATACAACGCCCTCACGCCCGCCGCGAAGGTCGCGTCCGACATCTATTACAACGCCCGCATCGAGAACGTGCCGGAATTCCGGTTCAACTTCTTCGGCAAGTACACGTTCACCGAAGGCATGATGAACGGCCTCGGCCGCAACGCCAATGTCGGCCTCGGCATGCGCTACTCCTCGAAGACCGTCGTCTCCCGCTCGGTCGACTGGAATCCGCTCAACGGCGGCTACCACGCCGGCGACTACGTTGTGTTCGATCTCACCGTCGGCTACCCGTGGAAGATCATGGGCTACCAGCTCGAGTCGATGTTCGGTCTCTACAACGTGACCGACGAGAAGTACTCCGAAGGTTCCTTCGCCCAGTCGCCCGCCCGCAACTGGGTCTTCCGCAATACGCTCCGCTTCTGAGCGGGGCGCTTGCCCTGACAGCTCCAAGCGGAGGCCTTCGCGGGCCTCCGCTTTTTTTCTTCGTTCTTCTTTCTTCCGCCGTAGCCGCGAGCATCAGCGAGTGGCCCCACCCGCTCGCTGACGCCCGCCGCTCCCGGCCCCGATCCCGCCCGCCCCGCTTCGATCCGGTCTAGCCAAGATCGCCGGCGAGTGGTCCCATCCCCGTCGTCCGCCCCTTTCCCTTTTCCCTTCCGCCTCCCTTTCCTATGCAAAACGAATCCTGCTGCGAAGGCTGCGCCCCCGCGCCGGCCGCCCCGTCCGCCCCGCCATTCCGCCGCGTCAAGACGCGCGCCTTCGCCGCCCAGCCCGCGCCGTCGAAGTCCGCCAAAGCCGCGCCCGCGAAATCCCTTTTCGCCAAGGGCCCGCGCATCCTCACCACCACCGTCGGCTCCTATCCCGTGCCCGATTGGCTCGCCGCCCTCCCGAGCGAACAGGCCGTGATCGACGCCACCCGCGTCGTCTTCGGTCTCCAGCGCCAGGCCGGCATCGACCTGCCGACCGACGGCGAACTCTACCGCTTCGACGTCAATCATCCGGATACGAACGGCATGATCGAATACTTCATCCGTCCGATGGCCGGCATCTCCTCCGTCGTCGGCCGCAGCGTCGGCGAGGAATTCCAGCGCCACTCGCCCATGGGCTTCCGCCGCAAACCCGCCGGCGTCGTCACCGGCCCGCTCGGCGAAGGCTCGCTCAACTTGCTCGCCGACTGCCAGCGCGCCGCCGCCGTCTCCGGCGGTCCCTTCAAGTTCACCGTCACGAGCCCCTACATGCTCGCCCGCACGCTGCTCGACCACCACTACCGCGACTTCGCCGCCCTCACCCACGCGATCGCCGACGTGCTCGCCGACCAGGTCCGCGGCCTGCCCGCCGCCTGCATCCAGATCGACGAAGCCAACATCCCCGGCAATCCCGCCGACGCCCCGCTCGCCGCCGCCACGATGAACAAGGTGCTCGACGCCATCGACGCCGGCACCGAGCGCGCCGTGCATTTCTGTTTCGGCAACTACGGCGGCCAGTCGATCCAGCGCGGCTCCTGGAAAGCGCTCCACGCCTTCCTCAACGCCCTCCACACCGATCATCTCGTGCTCGAGCTCGCGCACCGGCCCGAGTCCGACGTCACCGCCCTCAAGGGCATCGACGCCAAAATCGCCCTCGGCATCGGCGTCGTGGACATCAAGGTGAACCACATCGAGACCGCCGACGAAATCGCCGCGCGCATCGCCGCCGTCGAGAAGAAGGTCGGCCCCGGTCGCGTGAAGTGGATCCACCCCGACTGCGGTTTCTGGATGCTCAAGCGCTCCGTCGCCGACCGGAAGATCGAAGCCCTCGTCAAAGGCCGCGACCTCTACCTCGGCCGCTGAACGCAGCCTCCGGCCCATTTCCCGGGGCGGGTCTCTTCCGACCCGCCCTTTTTCGTGCCCGCCCGGCGCGGCGCTTCACGCAGGCGCGGAATAGGACCCATAGGACTTATGGGACCTATAGGACCTATAAGTCCCATAAGTCCTATCGGTCTTATCCTTCCCCACCCCGCCTACCCGAACACCGCCTCCACCGGCACGCCCTTGCCGTCGTTGGTCACATAGAACGGCCGTTTCTCGATGTCGTAGCCGTGGTTCGCCGGGATCCCGAGCGCCCGGTAAATCGTCGCGTGCAGATCGGTGATCGTCACCGGATCCTTGATCGTGCGGCAGGGCCGTTCGTCGGCGGTCACGCCGTGGACGTATCCGCGTTTCACCCCGCCGCCGAAAAGCAGCACGCTGCCCGCGGCGGTGAAATGCCGGTGCATACCGTAGTGTTTCGGATCCGTGATCAGCTCGGGCACGTCGACCTGGTTCTTCACGTTCTTCTCCGGCTTGCCCTCGACCATCATGTCGCGGCTGAACTCGCTCGCCAACACGATCAGCGTGCGATCGAGCATGCCGCGATCCTCGAGGTCGCGCACCAGCTGCGCGATCGGCGCGTCGATCATCTTCTTCATGCCCACAAGCCGCGAATGGCCGTTCTCGTGCGTGTCCCAGTTGAGAAACGGGATATACTCCGTCGTCACCTCGATGAACCGCGCCCCGACTTCGCAGAGCCGTCGCGCCAGCAAACACCCGAGCCCGAAACGCCCGACCATGCCTTCCTCGTACTTGCCGCCGAAGCGGTCGCGCGGCGCGCTGAACCGCATGCCCGGTTCGTAGCCCGGAAAATATTTCCGCGTGTTCCCGATCGGCTCCAGCGCGAGGTCGAAGGCCTTCGCCGCCGGCGAACTCAGCAGCCGGTGCGCGTTGTCCATCGCGCGCAGCAACGACTCCTGCTGGTACGCGCTGCCCTGCTGCCCCACCGGGCTCTCGGCCAGCAATTGTTTGTAGAGCTTGTTCCGGTCCGCGAAACGCCCCGGGCTCATGCCGCCGGGCGGCCGCACCGCGTCGGCCGCATCCTCCGGAAACGCGATGTTGAAGGGACCGTGTTCGCTGCCGAGGAACCCGGCCGTGGTAAACGCCTTCAATTCCTCCGCTTCACCGTTGTCGAATCGTTGCCCGATGTTGATGAACGCCGGCACCGCCGGATCCGCCGGACCAAGCGTGCGCGCGATCCACGCGCCGAGGTGCGGCGCCGCCACCGTCTGCGGCGGCACGTAGCCCGTGTGCCAGTGGAATTGGTGCCGCGAATGCAGAATGAACCCGAGGTCCGCCGCCTGCATCGTCCGGATCAGCGTACCGCGGTCCATTACCTGCGCGAGTTGCTCCAGGCCTTCCGAAAACCTCACGCCGTCCAACGCCGTCGGAATCGACGGAAACGTGCTCAGCACCGTGTCCGGGTTCATGCCGGTCGCATACGGGGTGTATCTCTTCGGATCGAAGGTCTCCGTGTGCGCCATGCCGCCGCCCATCCAGAGCACGATCACGCGGTCGGCCGTGGCCTTCGGCTTCGGTCCGGTCTCGACGGCGCGCGCCAACCGCGGCGCCCCGGCGGCCAAAGCCGCCAAGGTGGCCGCGGAAGCGGTCTTCAGAAAATCGCGGCGCGTGGACCGGTCGGCCCGGGCCGCCCGCACCGCCCGCTGCAAGAGGAGTCGTTCGAGGTTCATGGCGCTCAGTGGATCAATTGGAATTCCGGCAACATCGTCAGCGACCACAGCAGGTCCTCGACCCCCGCGGCCTGCACCGGCGCACCCAGCAAGGCCACCGCCAGTTCGCGTTCCCGGGGCTTCGGCTCCCGGCCCAGGGTGCGCAGATAAAGGTGGTTCACGACGGCGTCCGGGCCCGTCCCCGCCGGCAACGCGGCGAGAAACGCCTTCGCGCCCCGCGTCAACAGCGCGGCCAGCGTGCTGCCGTTCGTCAGCTCCAACGCCTGCAGCGTCGTCGCCTCGGTTTGCCGCACGGTCGTCACCTGCTCGCGGTTCGGCCGGCCGAGCGCCGCCATCAATGGATCCGCCGCCACCAACGCCGCCCGCTCCACCGGCAACGCATCCGCCGGCGCCGCCGCCAAATCGAGGAAGGGCTGCCCGAGCCGCCACGGGTCCAGGTCCAGCCCGCCGAGTTCGCTGACCGGCTTCGGGTCGACGCCGAGGTGGGCCGTCCAGCGCGCATCGCTCGCAAAATCGAGCACCTGCCCGCCCGCACGCACGCGCCCGTACACGATCAGCCCGGCCGGGCTGTCCGGCTCAAGCCGGGCATCCTGCGCGGTCACCAACCGGCCTTCGTCAGGCGCCAGATTCGCGACGGTGATCTCGATCGTGTTCGGCCCGGTCTTCAACGCCGCCATCAGATCGACGGCGACGGCCGACGTGCTCAGCCGCCGCGAGGAACTGCCGAGATTCTTCCCGTTGACGCGAAGGTTCCAATTGTCGTCGGCCGCCAGGGTCAGCACCGCCTCCGTCGGCAGCGCCGCGAGTTCGAGCTTGTGCCGAAAGATCACGGTCGCCGGCGCGGCTTTCCGTTCCGCGCCCGGCGCGATCCAGAGCCACTTCGGGGCCAGCGGCAGCGTCGCGTGCACTTCGCCGCCGAAGGCCGCGCGTCGGTTCAGTTTCGCGTCGGCCTTGCCGTAATTCAGTCCCGTCACTTGCCGCACCGCATCCGCAAATTGCTCCGCGCTCAGGCGGCGCACGGCCGGCCCGCGGAAAACATAGGGCGCATCGCCGGGCGCCTCGGTCGCGGCGGACTGATAAGCCCGCGAAGTCAAAATCCGCGCGATCAGGTGCTTCAGATCGTGCCCGTGGGCCACGAAGTCCTCCGCCAACACGTCCATCGCCTCGGGCGCCCAGGCCGGCCGATCCATTTCGTCGATCGGCTCGACCAGACCGTGGCCGAAGAAACGTTGCCAATAGCGGTTCACCACCGTGCGCGGCATGCGGCCGTTCGTGCGGCCCGTGATGATGTCCGCGAGCCGGCGCTTGCGTTCGGCGGCGCCGGCCTCGACGTCGATGACGCCGAGTTCGTTGTAGAGGAATTTCACCCGCGCCACATGGCCGGTGGGTTTGTCGCATTCCGCGATTTCCAAGGGGCTGTCCGCGTAGATCGTCGCGATCCCGTAGGCGTCCTCGAGCGTGTAGTCGTCGATGAAACTGTCGTGGCACGACGCGCATTTCAGGTTCACGCCGAGGATCACCTGCGCGACGCTCTGCGCCGCCTGCATCGGCGGCACCATGCTGGCGTTGACCGCCCCGCGCCACAAAATGCCGCGCGTGAAACCTTCGGACTCCGCGCCCGGGTCGACCAGCTCGCGGACGAATTTGTGGTACGGCAAATTGCGCGCGAGCGCCGTGTAGAGCCAGGGCGTGATCGGCTTGCGGCCGCCGTCGATGTAGCCCGTGCCCTTGTAGTCGTTCCGCAAAAGATCGTTCCAGAAACTCAGCCAGTGCTCCGCGTAACGTTGGTCGTCCGCGAGCAACCGCGCGACCAGCCGTTGGCGTTTGTCCGGTGCCCGCTCGGCCAGAAACGCCGCCAGCTCCTCGGGCGTCGGCAGCACGCCGAGCGCATCGAGCCACACGCGGCGGGCGAACGTGCGATCGTCGGCGGCCTGCGGCCAGGCCTCGCCGCGCGCCGCGAAATAGCGGTCGAGCGCCCGGTCCACCGGATTCTCCAGCCCCGGTTTCGCCGGCGGCAAGGCCACGGCCTTCGGCTGCAGATTCGCGCGCTCGGGAAGGTGGAACGCGATCGTCTCCGGCCACACCATGCCCTGGTCGATCCACGCGCGGAACACCGCCACCTGCTCGGCCGTGAGGCGTTTGCCCTTCTTCGGCATCACCATGTCCGCATCGAGGCCCGCGATCATCGCGAGCACCGGGCTCTCCGCGCTCTTGCCCGGCACGGCCGCCGCACCCGTGTCGCCGCCCTCGAGAAAGTCGGCCCGCGTCTCGAGGTTGAAGCTGCCCTTGCTCTTGCCGTGGGCGTGGCACTGCGTGCAGCTCGCGAGGAAAATCGGCCGGATGTCGCGCTCGAAATCGACCCGGCCGGGCTTGGCCGCCGGCAACTTGGCGACGATCTCGGGCGGCAACGGCTTCGCGGTCGCCGGCGCCACCCCGGCCAGCGCGAGACCCAGGACGGGAGCGGAAAGCAGAAAGCGAATATTCATCGGGTGAACAACGGGGTAAAAACGCTACCGTGCGAGAGAGCGCCGACGTTGCCAGCCCGATTTGAACTTTGCGTAGGGACGCAGCAAGGCGCGCCCCTACCAGACACGCACCGCCCGGCCCATTGCGCCAAGGCACGTGGCCTGCTAAGCCCTCGTCCGCATGGCCACCCGCCCCACTGTCCGCTTCGGTCTCGTCTTCGGCGGCCTGGTCCTCGGTGCCACGTGGCCGGCCGCCGGCGCCACCGAAGCCGTCGGCCGGCCCCTCGGCCCGTGGTCCCGCGGCCAACTCGAGATCCACCACATCGCCACCGGTCGCGGCAATGCCGCCCTCGTGATCGGCCCCGACGGCACGACGCTGCTGATCGACGCCGGCGAAGCCGGCGGCACCGCCGAAGCCCTCTGCCCGCCCCGCCCCGACAGTTCCCGACGGCCCGGCGAATGGATCGCCCGCTACGCCCGCCGCCGGCTCGCCCCGACCGGCCGCACGGAACTCGACTACGCCGTCATCTCCCACCTGCACCCCGACCACCTCGGCAACCCGCAGCCCGATTCGCCGCGCTCGCAGCAGGGTGATTGGGCGCTCGCGGGGCTGACGGAGGTCGCCGAACACCTGCCCATCCGCACCGTCATCGACCGCGGGTATCCGGATTATTCCTACCCGCGCCTTTCCCCCGCCGGCTTCGCGCGCAACTACCACGCCTTCATCGCCGGCCGCCGCCGCGCCGGCGCCCCGGATGCGCGGCTCGTGCCGGGCGCCGCCGACCAGATCCGGCTCGTCCGCGCCCCGCAGGAATTTCCCGCCTTCGCGGTGCGGAACCTCGCCGCCAACGGTGTCGTCTGGACCGGCCGCGGCACGGAAACCGCCACCGCCGTCCCGCCCCTCGCCGATCTCGCCCCCGCCGATTACCCCGACGAAAACATGTGCTCGGTCGCCCTGCGCATCTCGTACGGGAAATTCGACTACTTCACCGGCGGCGACCTGCATTGCGACACCGCCTTCGGCTCGATGCCGTGGCGCGATATCGAAACCCCGGCCGCGCGCGCCGCCGGCCCCGTCGAAGTCGCCACCGCCAACCACCACGGCTACTTCGACGCCGTCGGCCCCGACTCCGTCCGCGCCCTCCAACCCCGCCTGTGGATCACGCAGGCCTGGCACCTCACGCACCTCAACATGGGCGTCCTCGAGCGCATGCTCAGCCCGCGGCTCTACGCGGGACCGCGCGACGTCGTCGCGACCGACCTGCTGCCCGCCACCGCGCTGATGAACGAGCGCTTCATGAAACAGGTCCGCGCCACCCTCGGCCACATCGTCGTGCGGGTCGCGGCCGACGGCGCCAGCTTCACCGCCTACGTGACCGAGTGCCGCGACGAAACGGATACCGTACTCGACGTGCTCGGGCCGTTTGCCTGCCGCTGAGGCGGCCGGCCGGAGCCGCGGAATTCCGCCGCGCCCGGTCGAAAATTTCTGGCGCCCGTCCCGGCGCGCCGCACACTCCGCCCGTCCTTCGCGGCTTCCCCTCGCCCGGAGGTCCCGTTACCCCCGACCCTTTCGTTCCCCATGGAAAACCTCACCTACGACGCCATCGTTGTCGGCTCCGGCATCAGCGGCGGCTGGGCCGCCAAGGAGCTCACGCAGAAGGGCCTCAAGGTCCTCCTCCTCGAACGCGGCCGCAACATCGAGCACGTTTCCGGCTACAAGAACGCGACCTTGCCGCCGTGGCAGGTCCCGCACCGCGGCAAGGTGCCCACCGATCTCCGCGACGCGCACCCGGTGCAGCGCCGCGACTACATCCTCAACGAGGTCAACTACGACTACTGGGAGAAGGAATCCGACAGCCCCTACATCGAGAAGAAACCCTTCGATTGGTTCCGCGGTTACCACGTCGGCGGCCGCTCCCTCATGTGGGGCCGCCAGAGTTACCGCTTCAGCGATTTCGACTTCGAGGCCAACGCCAAGGAGGGCGTCGCGATCGACTGGCCCATCCGCTACGCCGACCTCGCGCCCTGGTACGACTACGTCGAGCGCTTCGCCGGCATCAGCGGCTCGAAGGAGAATCTCCCGCAGCTGCCCGACGGCCAGTTCCTCCCGCCGATGGACCTCAACGTCGTCGAACAGCACGTCGCCGCCCGCATCCGTACCCATTTCAAAGATACGCGCCGCATGATCATCGGCCGCGTCGCCAACCTCACCCAGCCGCACGAGGATCGCGTCAACTGCCAGTTCCGCAACAAGTGCTGGCTCGGCTGCCCCTTCGGCGCCTACTTCAGCACCCAGTCGTCGACCCTCCCCGCCGCGATGAAGACGGGGAACCTCGTGCTCCGGCCCTTCTCGCTCGCGACGCGTTTGCTCTACGACAAAGACACCCGGCGCGCCCGCGGCGTCGAGGTGCTCGACACCGAGACCCGCCAAACCATCGAGTACAAAGCCAAGGTCGTCTTCCTCTGCGCGTCCGCCTTCAACTCGACCTCGATTTTGATGCGCTCCGCCACCGACGTCTGGCCCGGCGGCCTCGGCAGCAGCAGCGGCGAACTCGGCCACAACGTCATGGACCACCACTTCCGCGCCGGCGCCAGCGGCCGCGTCGAGGGCTTCGGGGACAAGATCGTCTTCGGCCGCCGGCCGAACGGTTTCTACATCCCGCGTTTCCGGAATCTGTTCGGCGACCGGCGCGGCTACACCCGCGGCTTCGGCTACCAGGGCAGCGCCAGCCGCGAGGGCTGGGCCCGCGAAGTCGCCGAGCTCGGCATCGGCGCACCGCTCAAGGAAGCGCTGCGCGAACCCGGCCAGTGGACCATCGGCATGACGGGCTTCGGCGAAATTCTGCCCTACCACGCCAACCGCATTTCCCTCGACTGGAACACCCGCGACAAGTGGGGCCAGCCCGTCCTCGTCATGGACTGCGAGATCAAGGAGAACGAAAAGAAGATGCGCGTCGACATGATGGCCGACGCCGCCGAGATGCTCGAGGCCGCCGGCGTGAAACAGGTGAAACCCGCCGACGCCGGCTACAACTTCGGCCGCGGCATCCACGAAATGGGTACGGCCCGCATGGGCCGCGACCCGAAGACCTCCGTGCTCAACGCGCACAACCAGGTCTGGGAAGCGCCCAACGTGTACGTCACCGACGGCGCCAGCATGACCTCCGGCGCCTGCATCAATCCCTCCCTCACCTACATGGCCCTGACGGCCCGCGCGGCGGACCACGCCGTGGCCGAGCTCAAGCGCCGCAACCTCTGATCCCACCCGCCATGGACCTCACCCGCCGCGAGGCGCTCCTCTCCCTGGCCGCGCTGCTGGGCACGACCGTCGTCGCGCCCCGCCTGCTCGCCGCCACCGCCGCCAAATCCGCGAAATCGCCCGCGTTTGTCGCCGCCGACCTGCCCCTGCTCGACGAAATCGGCGAAACCATCATCCCCGCGACCGACATCCCCGGCGCCAAGGCCGTGCAGATCGGCGCGTTCCTGAACATGATGGTCACCGACTGCTACGACGCGCCGGAGCAGGCCGCGATCAAGGCCGGCGTCGCCAAGTTGGCGTCCGACTATCGCGCGCGTTTCAACGAAACCTTCGTCGGCGGCAAGTCCGCCAACCGCACCGCCCTGCTCAACGAGCTCGACGCGGAGCAGAAGAAGTACACCGCCGGCAAAACAGCCGCCCAGCCCGCGCATTGGTTCCGCATCGTGAAGGAACTGACCGTCCTCGGCTATTTCTCCTCCGAAATCGGCGCCACGCAGGCCGTCCGCTACCTCGAAGCCCCCGGCCGCTACAACGGCGCCGAACCCTACAAGAAGGGCGATCGAGCCTTTTTCAATTGAAGCCGCGGCCGGTGGCCGCGGAGCAATTCACGGCTGTAAGCTGAAAGCTCTAAGCTCTAAGCACTCGGCATTCAGCCTAGAGCTTAAAGCTTACCGCTTACAGCTT
>NEUS01000094.1 GCA_002288455.1 Opitutia bacterium Tous-C1TDCM | reverse complement strand
GGATTCCAGAGTTTGTCGACGCTGATTTCGGCGCGGTGGGTGTTGCCGGAGCGATCCATCAGGAGATCGCGGAACAGCAGATCGAAGAGGGCGAGGTTCTGGGGGCGGCCGAGGTTTTCGGCGCCGGCGCAGGCGATTTCCAATTCGTAGAGCGCCTCGAAGGTCGATTCGTCGATGCGCGGCGCCTGCGAGCTGGGGCCGAGGTAGGCGCCGGTGAAGGCGTAGCTGAGCGCGGGGTGATGTTGCCAGTAGCGGATCACCGAGGGCAGCAGCGCGGGAAAGGCGAAGAACGGCGAGAGCAGGCCGACGGGACCGCCGAAGACGAGATGGGCGCCGCCGCCGGTGCCGACTTCGCGGCCGTTGAACTGGAGCTTGCGCGCGCAGAGGCCGCAGGCGGCGGCGGCGGCGTAGAGCTTGGCGAGCTGGGTGTCGTACTCGGTCCAGTCGGCGCAGGGCGTGAGATTGATCTCGAGCACGCCCGGATCGCTGGCGAGGCCGATGGTTGGAAGTTTGGGATCGGGGGGCGGCGCGTAGCCGGCGAGAACGACGTCACGGAGATCCAGTTTCATGAGCGTGCCTTCGATCGCGACGAGCAAGGCGAGGTAACTGGACAGCAAAAGCGGCGGGACGAAGACCGTGAGCGAGCCGTGTTTGATTTCGGCGGTGAGGGCGCGGCGGAGGTTTTTCTCGCCGAGCGTGCCGAGCGGCAAACGCAGGCCGGCGGGGCTGTCGCCGGGGAAAAGCGGGATGAGGATTTCGGGTTTAGGGTCCGGGGTCTCGGGTTTGGGGGCGAAGGCGGCGGACCAATCGTCGGTGATCCACGGGCCTTCGGGCTGGTCGAGGGGAAGGACGAAGCCGATGGGCGCGTCGGGTGTCTCCGGTTCCACCAAGGGCAGAGGGCGCGGCGATTTCAGGCCCAGGGCGGCGGCGAGGGCGGCGAGGAAGCGGGCGGCGTCGGGAACGGAGTGGGTGCCGGTTTCGGTATCGGCACGGAGGCGCGCGGCATCGCGCCAGACGGGCTGACCGTCGGCGCGGGACTGGATGAGCAGGGCCCAGCGCGGGAGCGGTTCGCCGGGGTAGTGTTTGCCGGAGGTCTCGAGGATGACGGCGCCGGGGGCGGTGGTGCGGACGAGTTCGCGGGCGAGTTTGCGGGCGTAGGCGAGTTTGGTCGGGCCGAGGGCGGCGGTCTGCCATTCGGCGCCGGCCGGGTGCACCGGCACGAAGGTGGGTTCGCCGCCCATGGTGAGCAGCATGCCGGTGCGGGCAAGGGAGGCTTCGACCGCGGCGGCGCAGGCGCGGAGCGGGGAGGAGACGTGCGGGCCGGGGGCGGTCATGGAAAACAGGATACGCGGGCGGTTCAGAGCCGGTCGATGATCAGGTGCGTGTGGAGCGACGAGGTCGTGCCGGGCGGCGCGAAGATGGCGCCTTGGATCGGGTTGACGCTTTCGGCGACGGCGGCGTGGGCGACGGCGACGAAGGCATCGTCGCAGAAGATGCCGCGCGTGGCGTCGAGGCCGCGCCAGCCGCCGCCGGGCAGATAGACCTCGGCCCAGGCGTGCATGGCGGGCGGGGAGACGGGTTGGCCGGGGAGCGGCGCCTCGTAGAGGTAGCCGCTGACGAAACGGGCGGCGAGACCGAGGGTGCGGCAGAGCTCGATGAGGAGGACGGCGTAGTCGCGGCAGGAGCCGGTGCCGCGGGCGATGGTGTCGCCGGCGGACTGGATGCCCTCTTCGTCGCGGCGGGTGTAGCGGAGGGAGCGGAAGACGGCGGTGTTGAGGGCGCCGAGGAAGGTGACGGTGTCGGTCGGCCGAAACGGCAGGTTCCGCGCGAGCCAATCGTGCAACGGGGCGCCGGCGGAGTCGGGCCGGAGGGCGAGGCAGGGCGCGAGGGCGACGGATTCGGCGGCGTTGTATCCGAAAGGAAAGGACAAGGCCGAGGGCGTCAGGAAGAAGTCGAAAGGATTGGTGTCGAGGGTCTCGACCATGAGTTCGCTGCGGAATTCGAGGGCGTTGACCGGGAGGACGGCGTCGAAGTAGGCCCAGTCGAGGGCGTTGTCCAAGGGGTCCGTGGTGGCGATGCGCCGGGCCGGGGGCGAGATCGTGAGGGCGAAGCTATGGAGCCGCTGGCGGGAGGTTTCGCGGGGCCGCAGGTAGAGGGCGTGCGGGGCGAATGTCACCCCGGTCGAATAGGAGTAGCGGGTGACGTGGGTGAGGCGGAGGAACATGCGGCGGGCGGACGGTACGGGCGCGAAGGGGGAATAGCGACGGTGGCGGATGGAAAAGCGGAAAGGAGAAAAGCGGGAAATTGGGAAACCGGAAGGCGGAGGGAGCGGAATGCGGTGCGTGGACGCGGTGGGGCGTGCGGGGGCGGGCGGATAATGGGAATAGACCCGGGCTGAAGCGCCGGGCTACGCGTGGGTTACGCGCGGGCTAGGCTCAGGCGGCGGCTTCGCCGGCGGGGGCTTCGCGGACGGTGACGTCGACTTTGAGCGAGCGGGTGGGGGCGCCGCGGTAGGTGCCGTTGACGGGACGGATGTCGGCGTAGTCGCGGCCGACGGCGACCTTGACGTAGCGTTCGTCGGCGGGGCGGTCGTGGGTCGGGTCCCAGGCGGCCCAGCCGTAGCCGGGGACGAAGGCTTCGATCCAGGCGTGCGACGCCTCGATTTCGCGGGGGCGGCGCGTGTTGTTGAAGAAATAGCCGCTGACGTAGCGGGCGGGGATGCCGAGGCTGCGGCACATGCCGAGTTGGACGTGGGCGAAGTCCTGGCAGACGCCCATGCGGAGTTTGAGGACGTCGGTGGCACGGGTGCTCACGCCGGTGGTGTTGGGCCGGTAGGCGAAGCGACGGTAGACGTGGGAGCCGAGGCGGCGGACATCGCTCCAGACATCGCTGCGGCCCTCGGCGAGGGCGTCCTGGGCCTCGCGCCAGAGCTCGACCTCGAGCGGGACGTAGTGGGAGCTGTTGTAGAATTCGCCGAACATCTCGCGTTCGCCGGAGCGTTCGAGGTCTTCGACGGCGACGCGGGGGATCGAGGGGCGGGCGGCGAGGGGGACGGTGTCGACGAGGGAGACGGCTTCGATGACGAGTTTGCCGTGGCTGGCGGGCACTTCGAAGTAGTGGACGGTGTTGCCGTAGAAATCGTCGTACTCGCGCGGGACGGCGCCGGGGGTGAGGCGCAGCTTGAAATCGCGGCACTCCTGGGCGGCGTCGCGCACGGGGCGAAGGCGAACCTCGTTGAACGAGTCGGTCGCCTTGCCGGCGTAGGAGAACGTGGTGCGGTGAAGGATGCGAAGATGCATGGACGTCGGCCGGCGCGGGCCGGCGGCGCGGGGCAGACAGCGGGAGAAACCGGCTATTGCTGCTGTTGTTGCTGCTGCTGCTGATCCTCGAGCACCGACTCGGCCGGGTAGAACATCGTGGTCTGCACGACCTCGTCGCCGAGTTCGTCGAGGGTGGTCTGGATGCCCATCAGGAATTCGTGGAGGCCCTCGTCGAGGACCTCGGTGATGGTGAGCGACTGGAGATCCGCGAGCAGGCGGCGGGAGGCGCGGGCGGCGTGGGACTTGGGCCGGGCGGCGTTTTCGCCGAGGATCTTGCGGAGGAATTCGTCGATTTGGCCGACGCAGAAATGGAGGGAGCGCGGGAAGGAATCCGAGAAAATGAGGAATTCGGCGGCCTTCCACGGAAGAATCTCGCGGACGTAGTAGCGGCGGTAGGCTTCGAGGGCGGAGGCGGAGCGGAGGACGGCCTGCCACTGGGCGGTGTCGACGGCGCCGCCGACATCGGTCGCGCTGGGGAGCAAAATGTGGTACTTCACATCGAGGATGCGGGTGGTCTTGTCGGCGCGCTCGAGGTACTTGCCGAACTGGATGAATTCCCAGCCCTCGCTGCGCGAGTAGGTGGAGACGGTGAGGCCCTGGAAGAGATGGGAGACCCGTTTGATGTGGTTGAAGAATTCGTTGGGGCCCTCGGCCCAGACGCCGGCGGTGCTGCGGGATTTGAGGAAGAGGTGGAGCTCGTTGATCGTTTCCCACATCTCGAGCGAGATCTGGTCGCGGATCATGCGGGCGTTCTCGCGGGCGGCGTAGACGCAGGCGAGGATGGAGGACGGGTTGCGCAGATCGAAGGCGAAGAACTCGGTGACGGAGCGGCTGTCGGCCGGGCCGTAGAGTTTGGCGAAAAGCTCTTCCTCGCCGGAGCTGAGGATGAGGGATTCCCAATGCTGGTTCTGCTTGGTGGCGTCGAAATCCTGGAAATCGAAGAGGAACTGGAGATTGACCTCGAGCAGGCGGGCGACGTTTTCGGCGCGCTCGATGTAGCGGCTCATCCAATACAGGGAGTGGGCCACGCGGGAGAGCATGACCGTGGCCTGGGGGCGGAGCGCGGGCGGCGCGGCGGGGGCTTTGGCGGGAGGCACGGGAAAAAGGGGGTTCGGGTTATTCGTCGCCGTTGAGGACCCAGGTGTCTTTGGAGCCGCCGCCCTGGGAGGAATTGACGACGAGGGAGCCCTTGCGGAGGGCGACGCGGGTGAGGCCGCCGGGGGTGACGGTGATTTTTTCGCCGTAGAGGATGTAGGGGCGGAGATCGATGTGGCGGCCCTCGAGTCGGCCGTCGCACCAGGTGGGCGAGCGGGAGAGCATGATGGGATCCTGGGCGATGAAGTTGCGCGGATTGGCGGCGACCTGGGCGCGGAACGCGGCGCATTCCTCTTTGGTGCCGGCGGGGCCGATGAGCATGCCGTAGCCGCCGGCTTCGTTGGCGGACTTCACGACGAGTTTCTCGATGTTCTCGAGGATGAATTTCCGGTCGAGGGGCTCGGAGGCGAGGTAGGTGTTGACGTTGGGGAGGATCGGTTCCTCGCCGAGGTAGTATTTGATGAGCTTGGGGACGTAGGCGTAGATGACCTTGTCGTCGGCGACGCCGGTGCCGATGGAGTTGGCGAGGGCGACATGGCCGGCGCGGTAGGCGTTCACGAGGCCGGGGACGCCGAGCATGGAGTCGGGCCGGAAGACGGTGGGATCGAGGAAGTCGTCGTCGATGCGGCGGTAGATCACATCGACCGGCACGAGCCCGGCGGTGGTGCGCATGTAGACGCGGGCGTCGCGGACGACGAGATCGCGGCCCTCGACGATGGGAATGCCCATCTGGCGGGCGAGGAAGGTGTGCTCGAAGTAGGCGCTGTTGTAGACGCCGGGGGTGAGGAGGACGACGTTGGGCTTTTCGTTTTTGTCCGGCGCGAGATGGAGTAGGGCCTTGAGCAGCTGGTCGGCGTAGCCTTCGACGGGTTTGACGCCGTAGCTCTGGAAGAGATTGGGAAACGCGCGGCGCATGGCGGCGCGGTTTTCGATCATGTAGCTGGCGCCGGAGGGGCAGCGGAGATTGTCCTCGAGGACGAGGTATTCGCCTTTGCCATCGCGGATGAGGTCGGTGCCGCAGATGTGGACGTAGATGCCCTTGGGCACCGAGAAGTTCATGAACTCGCGCCGGAAGTGTTTGGCGCCGAGGATGAGGGAGGCGGGGACGATCTTGTCCTTGAGGATCTTCTGGCCGTGGTAGATGTCGTCGAGGAAGAGATTGAGAGCGAGGAGGCGCTGGGTGAGGCCGGCCTCGATGCGTTTCCACTCGGTGGAGGGAATGACGCGCGGGATCAGGTCGAAGGGAAAGATGCGCTCGGTGCCCTGCGAGTCGTTGTAAACGGTGAAGGTGACGCCGCGGCGGAGGAAGGCGAGGTCGACGGCGGCGCGGCGTTCCTCGAATTCGGGAAGCTCGAGCGTGTTGAGGCGCTCGGCCATTCTCCGGTAGTGGGGACGGACGTCACCCGCTTGCGCGGAGTTGAACATCTCGTCGAAAAATATGCCGGGATCGTAGGGAGAGGTGAGGATCGACACGGAAGGGTTTTGTACGCTGCCCCGGGAGATAGCAGTTACCTTGCCAGCGGCGAGACCTGACTTGCGGGAAGGAATGGGGGGAAAGCGGAAAGCGAGAAGCTGTAAGCTGTAAGCTCTAAGCTTTGAGCTGTAAGCTGAAAGCTGACAGCTAGCGGCGGCGGAGGGCGGGGAGGGCGCAGCCGGCGAGGATGAGGGCGGCGCCGGCGATTTCGGCGACGGAAAAGCGGACGGCGAAGAGTGCGACGTCGCCGAGGGCGACCCCGAGGGGCACGAGCATCTGGAGGAGGGAGCCTTCGGCGACGGACAAGTCGCGGAAGGAGCGGGTCATGGTGAGTTGGCCGACGCCGGCGCAGACACTGGCGCCGAACATGAGCCAGGCCGGGATGGCGGCGGGCATTTGAAAATGGAGCCAGGCCGGGATCAGGCAGACGAGCAGGCCGTAAGCGCACTGGGCGGAGAAGATCGTCGAGCTGTGTTCCGTGGCGTGCAGTTGCCGGATGGTGACGACGATGTAGCCGGAGGCGACGGCGGTGGCGACGGCGACGAGATCGTAGAAAGAGAGGCCGGGACCGGCGGAGAAAAGGCCGGTGAGCAGGGCGAGACCACCGAGCGCGGCGACGCTGCCGGCGACGAGGGCGGGGCGGAAGGGCTCGCGGAGAATCCAGACGGCGAGGAGAGCGCCCCAGACGAGGTAGGTGTTGTTGATGAAGGTGGCGCGGCCGGCGCCCAAATGGACGACGGTCAGGTAGTAGCCGGCGACGCCGATGGCGCCGAGCAGGCCGCGTTCGGCGAGCTTGGGATTGGAAAACAGGTGCCGCGGTTGCCAGGCGCGGGGGTAGAACGCGGCGACGAGCCCGAGGCCGACGACGAAGCGGGCGCAGGAGAGTGTCCAGATATCGACGGTGGCGGCGCGGCCGATGGCGCGGATGAGGAGAATGTTGGCCGTGAAGCAGGCCGCGGAGATCAGCATCAGCGTGATCCCGCGGGCGTGGTGCGGCGAGGCGGCGGCCGAAGCGGACATCCGCTGATGTTCCCGGTCCCGGCCCGGGCGGCGCAAGACAGGAGGCGGGACGCGGCGGTCAGTCGCGGGCAATTCCGGTCCGGCGCTGCGCCGGACGGAATCGGCGCGGAAGCTGCTCACGGAGCGGACTGCCCATGCTTGCCCCCGCGTTCACCGAATTACCCCGGCTCACGTTGCCCGCCGGGCACGTGGTCATCACCGAAGGCCGGCCGATCGAAGGCCTGTATTTCCTGGAGACGGGAGAGGTCGAGATTTTGAAACAAGGAGTGCCGATCGCGGAAGCCTTCGAGCCGGGAGCGGTGCTGGGGGAGATGTCATGGTTGCTGGATACGCCGCCGACGGCGACGGTGCGCACGCTGACGCCGTGCACGTTCCGCCATTTGGCGGAGCCGGCGGCGTTCGTGCAGCAGCATCCGGAGCTCGCGCTGGGCATCGCGCGGACGCTGGCGCAGCGGGTGGATTCGCTCGGGCGCTACCTCGTCGACATCAAGAACCAGTTCAAGGACCGCGCGGACCATCTCGGCATGATCGACGAGGTGCTTGATACCTTGATGCACAAGCAGCCGCGGAAGATTCCGCGGCGGGAGACGGGGGACTAGGCGGCCGCCGCGGCCGCGGTTGAAAGTTGAAAGGTGAAAGTTGAAAGACCGGAGGTGTCAGCCGGCGGCAGGGGCCGCGGCGAGGTCGAGATCTTCGGTGCCGGCCTGGGAGATCCAGCGGGCGGAGGGGCCGGCGGGGTCGAAGACGATGCAGGCGGGCGGCGAGCCGAGTTGGCGGCCGGCGTTGAAGGCCCACGTGGTGCCGCACCGCGCGGCCCAGGCGCCGCCGCTGCGGAAAGGGGAATTGTGGATGTGTCCGGAAAACACATACGCGGGCCGCAGTTCCTCGATCAGGGCGACGAGGGACGCATCGCCGGCGTGCTTGGTGCCGGTCCAGCTGACGCCGAGACCATCGGGCGGCGCGTGGTGGACCCAGAGCCAGGGCCGGCCATCGGCGGGGCGTTCGCGGCGGAGAAACTCATGCAGCGCGGCGCGGGAGGCGGGGCCGTCCCACCACGGGCAGACGGAGACGTGCAGCGGGCCGAGGTCGAGGCCCGCGCCGTCGACAGCGAGGCCCTCGGCGCGGACGCGGTGGAGCCAGCGGGCGTTGTACTCCTGGTGGGCGTCGCGTTCGTCGCCGTCGTGGTTGCCGGAGCAGACGAGCAGGCGCGTGCGGCTGCCGAGGGTGCGGAGGTATTTCGCGACAACGACGATCTGGGAATCGAGATCGAGGTGGCCGGCGATATCGAGGAGATCGCCGGCGATGATGACGGCGTCGTAGCGGGGGGCTTCCTGCACGAGCCAGTCGAATTGGCCGAGGGAAAAGTGGAGGTCGGAAACGGCGAGGAGTTTCAAGCGGGGCGGGACGGGGAGAGCGGGAGGCGTGCCATATATATAGATATTGGGTTCTGGGTTCTGGGTTCTGGGTTTTGCGTTTTGGGTTCGGGGGGGAAGGCGGAGGCGGGGTTTGGAGTTTGGAGTTCGGAGTTTCGGGTTCCGGATTTTTGATTTTGGGCGCAAAAAAGGCCTCCCGCGGGAAGGCGGGAGGCCGGGAGGGCGGGCCGTTTACTTGAGGACGGCGGCGTGGAAGCTGGCCCAGTCGTCGAGGGCGTTGAGTTCGACGGCGGCGCCGGTGACGGTGCCGGTGTCGGGGTAGCCGGCGGCGGCGAGGATGTTTTTGCGGACTTCGTCGCTGTGGTGGTAGCCGAGGACGATGGAGTTGAGCTTGTAGATGTTGGCGCGGTCGAGTTTCACGCCGGGCTGGGCCTGCACCCAGGTTTCGAATTCGGCGTAGGTCGGGTGCTTTTCCTTCACGAAGGCGCGGATGGCGTCGGCGTTGAGGCCGAGAGCGTCGATGACGATCTGGTCGAAACCCTTGCCGATGCCGGGATAGCCGGCGGCGAGTTTGCCGACGGATTCGAGGGAAACCTTCAGCCACAGCCGGGGCAGGTGCAAAACGCCGAGGGGGCCGGCGACATTGCAGGGAATCATCGGAATGTGCGTGGAGAGCTCATGGGATAGATCGAACGGGGGTTCGGGAAAGGCCGCGGGGGTGGGGAGGAAGATCGGCGCGCGCGGCGGCAAACGGCGGTGCCGAACAGGTGGGACGGCGAACGTCGCGGACGCGGCGCGGGGCGTCAACAGGGCGCTGAGCTCAAAGCGGTAAGCTTTAAGCTCGCTGAGGAAGGGGCGATGGGAATTGGACCCTCGGCGGAGGGCCGAGGGCGGTGGTCAGAGAGCGTGGATCGCGCTCTTGCTCACGGCGAGGCCGGCTTCCTTGACGGCTTCGCTCATCGTGGGGTGGGCGTGGATCGTGCGGCCGAGGTCCTCGGCGCTGCCGCCGTATTCCATGTGCGTGACGATCTCGCTGATCAATTCGCCGGCGTTGTGGCCGAGGATCTGGGCGCCGAGGATGCGGTCGGTCTTCGCGTCGGCGACGATCTTGACGTATCCGTCGGTGGCGGACGCGGCGATGGCGCGGCCGTTGGCGGCGAGGTTGAATTTGCCGATGTTCACGGCGAGGCCCTTGGCTTTGGCGGCGTCCTCGCCCAGACCCACGGAAGCGACTTCCGGGCTCGTGTAGACGATGGCGGGCATGAGGTCCCAATTGATATGGCCGGCCTTGCCGGCGATCCATTCGGCGACGGCGACGCCGTCCTCCTCGGCTTTGTGCGCGAGCATGGGGCCGGCGACGACATCGCCGATGGCCCAGATGCCGGGGACATTGGTCTTGAGGTGGCCGTCGACCTGGATGCGTTTCTTGTCGTCGAGCTTCACGCCGACTTTTTCGAGGCCGAGGGCGTCGGCGTAGGGACGGCGGCCGACGGAGACGAGGACCTTGTCGGCGGGGAATTCCAATTTCTTGCCGTCGCGTTCGGCGGTGAGGATGCCGTTGGCGTAGCCGGTGACCTTGGCGTTCACCTCGATCTTCAGTCCTTGCTTCTGGAGAATGCGGGTGAAGTTGCGGACGATGTCGTCGTCGTAGGCCGCGGCGATCTTGGGCAGGAATTCGACGACGGTGACGTCGGCCCCGAGGCGGGACCAGACGGAGCCGAGTTCGAGGCCGATGGCGCCGCCGCCGACGACGACGAGTTTCTTGGGGATGGAATCGAAGGCGATGGCGTGATCGCTGGAGACGATGGTTTGGCCGTCGAACTTGAGGAACGGCAATTCGACCGGGGCGGAGCCGGTGGCGACGACGATGTTCTTGGCGGTGAGTTGGGTCGGCGCGCCGGCGGCGAGCGCGACGGAGATCGTGTTGGCGGAAACGAAACTGGCGGCGCCGGTGACGACGGTGACTTTGCGGGCCTTGGCGAGGGCGGAGACGCCGCCGACGAGCTTGGTGACGACGTCGTCTTTGCGTTTCAGGAACGCGGCGAGATCGAAGGTGACGCTGCCGAAACCGATGCCGTGTTCGGCGGCGTGCTGTTTCGCCCAGACGAGGTGTTCGCTCGAGTGGAGGAGGGCCTTGCTGGGGATGCAGCCGACGTTGAGGCAGGTGCCGCCGAGGGTGGGGCGTTTCTCGACGAGGGCGACCTTGAGGCCGAGCTGGGCGGCGCGGAACGCGCAGACGTAGCCGCCGGGGCCGGCGCCGATGACGATGAGGTCGAAGGAAGAAGACATGAGGGGAAGCGCGAAGAGGCTAAGGGGGCGAAGGTTCGCGAAGGACGCGGCTGATTTCGACTTGGCGAAACTTTGCGTTCCTTTGCGTCTTCGCGCTTAGGTTTAGATTCCGATGATCAGGCGCGCGGGGTCTTCGATGGCTTGCTTCACTTTGACGAGGAAGGTGACGGCTTCCTTGCCGTCGATCAGGCGGTGGTCGTAGCTCAGGGCGAGGTACATCATCGGGCGGATGACGACCTGGCCGTTGACGGCGACGGGGCGCTCGTTGATCGCGTGGAGGCCGAGGATGGCGCTCTGCGGCGGGTTGATGATCGGGGTCGAAAGCATCGAGCCGAAGATGCCGCCGTTGGTGATCGTGAAGACGCCGCCTTCGAGATCGGCGAGGGTGATTTTGCCGTCGCGGGCGCGCTTGGCGACGTCGGCGATCGACTTCTCGATCTCCGCCATGCCGAGGGTGTCGCAGCTGCGCACGACCGGGACCATGAGGCCCTTCTCGGTGGAGACGGCCATGCCGATGTCGTAGTAGTGATTTTCGACGATGGAGTCGCCGTCGAGCTGGGCGTTGACGGCGGGGACTTCGCGGAGGGCGTGGACGACGGCCTTGGCGAAGAAGGACATGAAGCCGAGCTTGAGGCCGTGCTTCTTGACGAAGTCGTCCTGGTACTTGGCGCGGAGGGCCATGACGGCGGACATGTCGACCTCGTTGAAGGTCGTGAGCATGGCGGCTTCGTGCTGGGCGGAGACGAGGCGCTGCGCGATCTTGGCGCGGAGGGGCGACATCTTTTTCCGGGTCTGGCGGGAGCCGGGCGATTGCGGAGTGCGGATTGCGGGTTGCGGAGTGGCGGCGGGAGGCGCGGCCGGGACTTGGGCCGCAGGCGCAGGCGAAGCGGGTTTCTCGGTCGCGGCGAGCATGTCGCCTTTGGTGACGCGGCCGGCTTTGCCGGTGCCGGAGATGCTCGCGGGGTCGAGGCCGGTTTCGGCGGCGAGACGGCGGACGGCAGGCGACGGCGTCGCCGCGGCGGCGGCCGCCGGTTCGGAGTTTGGAGTTTGGGGTTTTGAGTTGGCGGCGGAGTCGGCGGTGGCGGACGCGTCGATGGTGGCGACGACTTGGCCGATCTTCACCTCGTCGCCGGCGGCGACTTGGAGGGAGATTTTGCCGGCGGCCTCGGCGGTGCCTTCGGACGTGATCTTGTCGGTCTCGAGTTCGAAGAGCGGCTGGTCTTTTTTGACGACGGCGCCGTCGGCGACGTGCCATTTCGCGAGGATGCCGGAGGCGATGGATTCGCCCATGGGCGGAATTTTGACTTCGATGGAGGCCATGGAGAGGGGACGGTGGAGAGAGTAGCGGGTAGCGAGTAGCGGGTAGTGGGTAGCGAGTGGCGGAAACGCGAAGAGGCGGGGCGAAAAAGAAATGCCCGCTACCCGCTACCCACTACTCGCTACTTCAGCATCAGATCGTGAACGCCTGTTTGAGGAAGGCGGCGAGTTCGAGTTTGTGCAAGGCCAGCGAGCCGACGGCGGGGGAGGCGGAGGCGTCGCGGCCGGCGTAGGCGGCCTTGCGGCCGAAGATGTCCTCGAGCTGCGGGGCGATCCAGGTCCAGGCGCCGTTGTTTTCGGATTCCTCCTGGGCCCAGACGAGCTTGGCGTTGCCGTACTTCTTGGCGATTTCGGCGAGGCGTTTGCGGTGCAACGGATACAGCTGTTCGAGGCGCACGAGGGCGACGTCGGCGAGCTTCTGTTTGGCGCGGTAGTCGGCGAGGTCGTAGTAGACTTTGCCGGAGCAGAGAATGACGCGGGACGGCGCGGCGGTCTCGGCGGGGAAGGGCGCGCGGGTGTTGCCGGAAACGAAGAGCGGGTCGTCGATGATTTCCTGGAAGGCGCCGGAGGTGAGGTCTTCGATTTTGGAGACGGCGGCCGGGTGGCGGAGGAGGGACTTCGGCGACATGACGACGAGCGGTTTCTTGACGTCGCGTTTCACCTGGCGGCGGAGGGCGTGGAAGAAGTTCGCCGGGGTCGTGATGTTGGCGACCTGGATGTTGTCCTCGGCGCAGAGCTGGAGGAAACGTTCGAGGCGGGCGGAGCTGTGCTCGGGGCCCTGGCCTTCGTAGCCGTGCGGGAGGAGGAGCACGATGCCGCTGGTGCGTTGCCACTTCGATTCGCCGGCGGCGATGAACTGGTCGATGACGACCTGGGCGCCGTTGCCGAAGTCGCCGAACTGGGCTTCCCAGAGGCAGAGCATGTCCGGGTAATCGAGGGAGTAGCCGTAGTCGAAGCCGAGCACGGCGGCCTCGGAGAGCAGCGAATTGTAGACGCAGAAGCGGGCCTGCGACGGGTCGAGGTGCTTCAGCGGGGCGTAGGTGTCGTTGGTCTCCATGTCGTGGAGCACGGCATGGCGGTGGCTGAAGGTGCCGCGCTCGCAGTCCTGGCCGCTGAGGCGGATGGGCGCGCCTTCGAGGACCAAGGTGCCGAAGGCGAGGGCTTCGGCGAAACCCCAGTCGACGGGACCGCCGTCGCGGTGGGCGGCGACGCGGGCGTCGAGAAAGCGTTTGATCTTCGGATTGGGTTTGAAGGATTCCGGCAGCGTGGTGAGACCGCGGGCGGCGCGGGCGATGAGCTCGGCGGAGACGCCGGTGGGCACGGGTTTGAAATCGAACTGGGGCTGGAAGACGGCGTTGGAGCCTTCGAATTTCTTGGCCTCGAGGGCGGCGGCGCGTTTGGCGGATTTGGCCACCTCGGCGGCTTTGGCTTCCTCGAGATTCTTTTCGAGGGCGGCGGTGTACTCGGCCTTGATGCCGTCGGATTCGGCCGCGGTGATCGTGCCTTCGGCGATGAGGCGCCGGCTGAGGACGGCGCTGACCTGCGGGTGGGTGGCGATCTTCTTGTAGAGCAGCGGCTGGGTGAACGCGGGTTCGTCGGTCTCGTTGTGGCCGTGCTTGCGGTAGCAATACATGTCGATGACGACATCGCGGCCGAATTTTTCGCGGAACTCGAGGGCGAGCTGGGCGGCCATGCAGACGGCCTCGGGTTGGTCGCCGTTCACGTGGAAGACGGGCGCCTCGATCATCTTGGCAACGTCGGTGCAATAGACGGTGGAGCGGGAATCGCGCGGCTCGGTGGTGAAGCCGATCTGGTTGTTGACGACGATGTGCAGGGTGCCGCCGGTGGTGTAACCGGGGAGCTGGGACATGTTGAGCGTCTCGGCGACGATGCCCTGGCCGGCGAACGCGGCGTCGCCGTGGATGAGCAGCGGGAGGACGCGTTTGCGGGTGGCGGTATCGCCGCGGACGCGCTGGCGGGCGCGGGCTTTGCCCTCGACGACGGGATTGACGATCTCGAGGTGGGACGGGTTGGCGGCGAGGCGGACCTCGACCTTTTGGCCGGAGACGGTGTCGAGGACGGCTTCGTAGCCGAGGTGGTATTTGACGTCGCCGTCGCCGCCGACGGTTTCGGGGATGTAGTTTTCGGAAAACTGCTCGAAGAGGACGTTGAAGTTTTTCCGCATCACCGAGGTGAGGATGTTGAGGCGGCCGCGGTGGGCCATGCCCATGACGACTTCCTCGACGCCGACGCTGGGGCAGTGCTCGATGATGGAGTCGACGGCGGCGACCATGGTTTCGCCGCCTTCGAGGGAGAAGCGTTTCTGGCCGACGTACTTGGTGTGGAGGAAACGCTCGAAGAGCTCGGCCTTGTAGACGCGGCGGAGGATGCGGATTTTCTCGGACTTGGAGAAGTCGGGTTGGTTGCGGGTGCGCTCCATGCGTTCCTGGAGCCAACGGCGGACCTCGACATCCTGGATGTGGGTGAACTCGGCGCCGATGAAGCCGCAGTAGGTGCGGCGGAGATTGGCGACGATGTCGCGGAGGGTCAGCTGGCCGCCGCCGAGGTAGGAGCCGATGTCGAAGACGGTATCGAGGTCGGCGGCGGAGAGGCCGAATTGCTCGATCGAGAGGCTGGGGTGGGGGATCGGCGCATCGGCGAGGGGATCGAGGTGGGCTTCGCGGTGGCCGATGGAGCGGTAGCGGTTGATGAGATGGTGGACGCGGGACTGCTTGAAGCTGTCGATGATCGGGGCGGCGGCGGCGGCCTGGGCTTCGCCGGTGGCGGCGGCGGCGAGGGCGGCGACGGGCGAGGCGCCGTTGGAGGCGAGGGTGAAACCTTGGAAGAAGGCGCGCCAGGTCGGGTCGACGGAATTGTGGTCCAGGAGCCACGATTCGTAGGCGGCCTCGATGACGGCGGCGTTGGCGTGAGAGGAAACGGAAGAACTGTTCATGAAGGAGGAGGAAAAGGGAGCGGAACGGTCGGGCGACGGGACAGGGACTGCTCGGCGCCGCGACGTGCCGCTGAAGGAAAAAGGAGCGGTGAATGGACCATACGAGGGCCTCGGATACAAGAGCCGCCGAGCCGGAGGCAGGGATTGCAAAGCCGCTTAACGTAGGTAACAGCCGGATTAGAAACTCCGGAATCCGACTTATGGAAACACAGATCAAAGACGCGTTGGGAGCCCTGCTTGAGGCGATTAAAAACGCTGACAGACAAGGGATTGCGGGAAATATGGCCAAGCTCGAGGACCACTTGGAGCAAGGGCGGGAGACCCTGCATCCGCAGTTGGTGCACTTCTTGGCGAACCGGAGTTATGCGAAGGCGCACCTCTTTTTGGGCGGAGTTTCCGATATTCCGGTCGGGGTTTGCGGAGGCCGCGCGGGGCGGGCGGGGTCGTGAGCAAGGACAAGATTCCGACCGAAGGCGGGCAGGCGTTGGGGCAGAATCCGTTCGGGGCACTGAGCAGTGCGGGTTTGCCGGTGGCGCCGAAGGCGGGGTTGGCGCAGGCGCAAGCCGCGGCTGCGGGCAAGGCGCCGGCGGCGGCGAAGAATCGCGGGCGCGTCGACATCCGGCGCGAGACCGGCGGCCGGGGCGGCAAGACCGTGACGGTGGTCGAAGGCTTCGTCGGCATCGGATTGCCGGAGAAGGAACAGCTTTGCAAAAAGATGCGCGGCGCCTGCGGGTGCGGCGGGACCGTCAAGGACGGCACGATCGAAATTCAGGGCGACCAGCGGGAAACGGTGGCGCGGATTCTGACCGAGGCGGGCTTCCGGCCGGTGTTTGCCGGCGGGTGAGTTGAACGGCAGGTCGGCCGGGTCAGGTCGCGCGCTGGACATATGCGCGCCAGCCGCCGAGGGCGGTGATGTCGGCGGCGCCGGCGAGGGCGGCCGGTTCGCAGAGAAAGCCCTTCACGGCATCGCCGTTCTCGAGGTTGACGGTGCCGATCGAGAGAGGCGGCGGCACGGCGGCGACGAAACTGCCGAAGGCGGCCACGGTCATTGCCCAAACTTCGACGGCGATGGCGGCGCCGTCTTCCGCGACGCGCAGGAGCCCGGGTTTCGGCGGTTGCGTCCCGGGCAAGGCGTAGAGCCGGTACGCGGGGGCGGTGCGGCCGGTCCAGACGAGTTGGGCGCGGCGTTCGGTGAGTTGGTGGTTGAGCGGCAAGCCGGAGAGATGGGCGCCGACGACGGCGAGGCGCACGGTATCGGGGCGGGGGGCGGGCGGCACGCAGTGCACGCGGGGCTCGTGGGGAAACGTGGTGGCCCCGAGTCGGCCTCCGATCAGGTCGTGCCACCGCGCACCGAGGGCGAGCAGGTCGCGGTCGCGCCAGGCCGGGGCGAGGAACGTGACTCCGTGGGGCAGGCCGTCACGGCGGAAACCGGCGGGCACGGCGACGCCGGCGAGGTCGAGGAGATTGACGAAGTTGGTGTAGGTGCCGAGGCGGGTGTTGGGCAGCAGCGGGTCGGCGGCGACGTCGGCCAAAGTATAGGGACGCGGCGCGGTCGGGAGCAGGAGCACGTCCATCTTTTCCCACTCGGCGGCGGCGCGGCGGCGAAGTGTTTCGAGCCGGTGGAAACCGGCGAAGGCGTCCGCGGCGCCGAGGGCGCGGGCGCCGGCGATGATCCCGGCGGTGACCGGCAAAAAGGCGTCGGGGCGAGCGGTGTGGAATTCGCGCAGCGCGGCCCAGCGTTCCGCCACCCACGGTCCCTGATAGAGCAACGCGGCGGTTTCCCGGAAGGGCGTGAAGTCGATCTCGACCCGGGTGGCGCAGAGATCCGGCAGTCGGGCCAGGGCGGCCGTGTAGCCGCGGCCCGCTTCTTCGTCGCCGCAGAACTCGCGGTCGGCCGGGGCGAGCACGCCGATCCGCAGCGCCGCGGGCCAGGGCTCGGGCGGAGCCGGCCGGCGGGACCAAGGATCGGCGGGATCGAACCCCTCGGCGAGGGCGGCCACCGCGGCGGCGTCGGCGCAGGTAAGCGCAAAGATCGACACGCAGTCCAGGGACCGGCACGCGGGCACGAGGCCGCGCGTGCTGAGGGCGCCGCGGGTCGGCTTGTAGCCGACGAGGTTGTTCAGTCCGGCGGGCACGCGGCCGGAACCGGCGGTGTCGGTGCCGAGCGCGAACGAAACGAGGCCGGCCGCGACCGCCACGGCCGAGCCGCTGCTGGAGCCGCCGGGGATGACGGCGGCATCGAACGGGTTCCGCGGCACACCGTAGGGCGAGCGCACGCCGACGAGGCCGGTGGCAAACTGGTCGAGATTCGTTTTTCCGACCGGGATGGCGCCGGCGGCGACGAGGCGGCGCACGACTTCCGCGGACGCGGCGGGCAGGTATTTGAAATCCGGACACGCCGCGGTGGTCGGCGCACCGGCGAGGTCCAGGTTGTCCTTGATCGCGAACGGCACGCCGTAGAGCGGCAAGGAGGCGGGGGCGACGGGGTCGAGCCGCCCGGCGAG
>NEUS01000093.1 GCA_002288455.1 Opitutia bacterium Tous-C1TDCM | reverse complement strand
CCGCTCGTGATGCGCATGAACCTCAACCAGCAGAGCTCCGGCCCCAACTGGGCCACCCACAAGCAGCTCCTGCGCTCCACGTCCCCGATCGTCGATTGCGGCGTCCACTACGTCGACGTCATGTGCCGCATGACCGGCTCCCGTCCCGTCAGCGTCAACGGCATCGGCGCCCGCCTCACCGACGAAATCGCCGCCAACCAGATCAACTACGGCCACCTTCAGGTCACGTTCGCCGACGGCTCCGTCGGCTGGTACGAAGCGGGCTGGGGCCCGATGATGAGCGAAACGGCCTTCTTCGTGAAGGATGTCATCGGCCCGAAGGGCTGCGTCAGCATCGTCGCGAAAAACGCCGCGGCCGCCGGCAATTCCGCCGATGTCGATTCGCATTCGAAAACCGAATCCCTCCGCCTGCACCACTCGGCGGTCGGCGCGGACGGCAAGTTCGCCCGGTCCGACGAGATCATCGACGTCGCGGACGAACCCAACCACGACGAACTGTGCCGGCGGGAACAGGAGGTTTTTCTCCGCGCCATCCGCGAGAACACCGACCTCACCGCGCATTGGCAAAGCGCCATCGACAGCCTCCGCATCGTCCTCGCCGCCGACCTCTCGTTCCGCGAGGGCCGCACCGTGAAGTTGTAACTTTGGGCACCGGGTGCGGCCGCGCGGCCGCATCCTTTGCCTGCCCGCTTTTTCCCCGTCATGCTCTCTTCCTTACCCCGCTGGTTGCTTTGCCTCCTTCTCGCCGCTGCCGCCCCGCTGCACGCCGCCGCCCCCGACCGGCCCAACATTCTCGTCATCGTCACCGACGATCACGGCTACGGCGACGTCTCGACCTACGGTCCGAGCGACGTCCAAACCCCGCACCTCGACCGGCTCGCCGCCGAGGGCATGCTGTTCACGCGCATGCGGGCCAACGCCACGGTCTGTTCGCCGACCCGCGCCGCGCTCCTCACCGGCCGCTACGCCGATCGCGTCGGCGTCCCCGGCGTGATCCGCACCCAGCGCGCCAATTCCTGGGGTTTTCTCGATCCGCGCGTGCCGACCCTCGCGAATCTGCTCCGCGCCGCCGGCTACCACACCGCCCACATCGGCAAATGGCACCTCGGCCTCGAATCCCCGAATGTCCCGAACGAACGCGGCTTCGACTACTTCCACGGCTTCCTCGGGGACATGATGGACAGCTTCACCACCCATCTCCGCGAGGGACAAAACTACATGCGGCGCAACCGCGAGACGATCGATCCCGTCGGCCACGCCACCGATCTCTTCACGGATTGGACGCTCGACTATTTCGACTCCCGCACGAAGTCGCCGCAGCCGTTCTTTCTCTACCTCGCCTACAACGCGCCGCATTTCCCGATCGAGCCGCCCGCGGAGTGGCTGGAAAAAGTGAAGGCCCGCGCGCCCGGGCTCGATCCGAAGCGCGCCGCCAACGTCGCCTTCGTCGAACACCTGGACGCCGGCATCGGCCGCGTGCTCGAGCGTCTCGAAGCCCGCGGTCTCGCCCGCAAAACCCTCGTGATCTTCACCGCCGACAACGGCGGCTCGCTGCCCCACGCCCAAAGCAACCGCCCTTGGCGCGACGGCAAACAAAGCCACTACGACGGCGGCCTGCGCGTGCCGTTTTTCGTGCGTTGGCCCGGCACGGTGGCCGCCGGATCGAAGTCCGACTACGCCGGCCTCACTTTCGACATTTTCGCCACCGCCCTCGAGGCCGCCGGTTTGAACCAGGCGCCGGGCTCCGATGCCGTCAGTCTCGTTCCCGTCCTGAAAACCGGCCAACCCGCCGCCGCGGCCCCGCGCGAACTGTACTTCGTGCGCCGCGAAGGCGGCCCGGCCTACGGCGGCAAATCCTACGAAGCGATTATCCGCGGCGATTGGAAGCTGCTGCAAAACTCGCCCTACGGCGCGCTCGAACTCTACCACCTCGGCCGGGATCCCGGGGAAAAGGAAAACCTCTTCGCCAAGGAACCGGCCGTCGCGCGCGAACTGCAGGCCGCGTTGCGCGTCCACATCCAGCGCGGCGGCGGCACCCCCTGGCAACCACCCGCGCGTTGATCCGCGTCATTTCACCGGGATCGCGATGAGATCGATCATCGCGGTCCGGCCGGGCCGCCCCTGCCCCGGTACCTGCAAGGCCGAGGCCGCCGGCGCCCGCGTCGGATCGAAACAGACCCCGCGGATGTCGCCCAACACCGTCCGCGATTCCGGCGCCGCCAGATAGTACGTTGCCTCCACGAGATTCCGGTAGCTGCTGCCGGTCTCGTACAGGACCGAGCCGATCCGCTCGATGATCGTTTTCATCTGCTCGCGCGCCGATCCCGTTTCGCCGGCATCCACGCCGGCGACAAAAATCAGCGGCGTGCCGGCCGCGACGTGGCAGACTTTGCTGTCGCGCGGCGACGGCGTCAGCCACGGCAACGGCAGATACGCCACCCGGTCGCCGGTCGGCGCGGGCCGCGCGCCCGCGGCGACGACCATTTCGATCTCGGTGAACAAGATGCTCTCCCACGCCATCAGCACCGCGGGCGGCACGGCCCCCGGCGCGAAGTTCGCCGCGGTCGCGGTCGGATTGCCGATGCCCGGGCGGTAATACTCCTGGAACTGGTCGTTGGTGTTGTTGGCGCCCCGGAAGAAGACGAACGCATCCGGGCTCAGCTTGTAGTCGAGGCTCAGGCCCGCGTGGTGCGCCCGGCCCTCGTAGCCGATGTCGTCGGAACCGAAGATGCGCGTCAGCGGCGTCGTGTTCGGGTTCAGGTAGGTCTGGCTGAAGTTGTGGAGCACGCCGCCCGGGCCGGCCTCGTCCCGCGTGGCGGCGGAGATGCGGCGGTTCACATTGAAGGCGACGCCGAGATTCTTGCGGCCGCCGAGCACATTGAAGACATCGGAATCTGCGACCGACAGCAGATCGAGGTTGTCGGGCCGGTCCTTGAACGGGCTCTCGTCCGTCTGCCGCAGGCGCCACATCACGCCGCCGGAAACCGTGATCCGCCGGCCGGGGGCGTCGAAGGCCCGGCGCGAAACCAGGTTCACGAAACCGGCCACGGCGTTGGCGTCCTGCTCCGGCTGCGGCGCCTTGATCAGCTCCACCGACTCCAGGTTGCCGGTGCCGAGTTGCTCGATCTGGTAGTCCCGGCTGCCCGACGTACCGGTCGAGGTCGCGACCCGTTCGCCGTCCACCATCAGGGAAGAGAAACCGGGACCCATGCCGCGCACGTAGAGCGTGCGGACGTCGCTGCCGACGACATCGGTCGAGACACCCGGCAGGCGCTGGATCAGTTCGCCGGGCTTCGCAGCCGGATTGCCGAAGGTGTCGGTCGCCGCCAACCACTTCGGATTTTCGGATTGCCGCTGCGCCTGGATCGCCCGCGCACTGCCATCGCGCAACCCGGACGCCGCGACCGCCTCCACTTTGCAGATGCCCGTCGCCAGCTCGAAATTCTTCGTCACGGTCTGCCCCGCGACAACCGCCACCGGCTCCTCGATCCGGTCGAGGCCCGCATAGCTCACGGTCAACACATGCGCGCCTTCCGGCAAAGCCAACCGGCGACTGCCGTCGTGCTCCGCCACCACCGTTAACGCCGAACCCTCGGTCTCCACCGCCGCTACGCCCCGCCCCGCAGCGCCGTGATGACGAACGTTTCGCACACCCATTGCTCCCCCGCCGTCGCCGGCAGCCTCGGACCGATGCGCGCGATCCCGGCCTCCGATGCCGCCAAATCCGCCGCTTGCACGCGGGAACTCGTCGGCCGCAAGGTCACCGCGGCCGCCCTTGATCGGCTCGCTCCCGCCGAAGTGGGTTGGAGCGAAGACGAGGCCGCCTTCGGTATCAACCGCCGCGAGAATGCCGAAAAGGACGTCCCGGCCCTGCGCGCCGCCGGCAAACTCCGCGGGCCCACCGAACCGAGCGTCCCGGTACTCGCGGTCCGCGACACCCGGGGTGCCCTCCTGGGCCATCTCGTGTCCTACGCCTGCCACAACACGACGCTCTCGCTCTACCAATGGCACGGCGACTATCTTCGCGGCGCTCAAGCTGCACCGAGCCGAACGCCGCCTGCAACTCCGTCTTGCGATAGTTGGTCGCCAGCACATCGGTCCGGTCCCAGGTGTAGCCCGGCGCGGCGCGGTCGTTGCCCTTGTCCGCGAACTTGAGCAACGCGGGCCCGAGGCGCGGATCGCTCGAAGCCACGACGACGCCGTCGCCGGCGCCGATGTGCTTCGAATTCATCAGCGAGAAACACGCCGCGTGGCCGACGGTGCCCACCGGCCGCCCCGCCGACCGGGCGCCCCAGGCTTGGGCGCAGTCCTCGATCAAAACCAGGTTGTGCCGGCCCGCGAGGGCCCGCAGCGCCGTCAGATCGCAAGGCGTGCCGGCAAGGTGCCCGGCGACGATCGCCTTCGTCCGCGGCGCGATCGCCCGCGCGACCGCGGCCGGATCCAGATTGTAAGTCGCCGCGCCGAGGTCCGCGAACACGGGCACGGCCTGCTGAAACAGGATTCCGGATACGGTGCCGAGGTCGGTGATCGGGGTCGTGACGACTTCGTCGCCCGGGCCGATTCCAGCCGCCGCCACGGCGATGTGCACCGCGGCGGTGCCGGAGGAGCACGTGGCGACGTGGGTGGCCGGGCAGTGTTTCCGGAACTGCTCGGCGAAACGTGCCGTCTGCCGGTTCACGCCCCGGCCCTGCCAGTAAAACAACGACGCCTGCGCCACCGCCGCCTCGACTTGGCGGCGTTCGCGCTCGTCCTAACGCGTCCACTTCGCGGGCTTGGCCTGCACGGCCTTCGGGCCGCCGGCCTGCGCCAGCCGCGCCGCCGCTGCCGGCTCGGCCCCGCGCAGGAGCCCGGGAACCTGGGTCGCCAGCACGGCGGCGGTCTGCGCTTTCAGGAAACGGCGGCGGGAGGCGGAGCGGGGCATGGGCGCAAGGGCTCGGCAGGGCGCACCGACCGGGAACTGGTAACCGGTTGGTACATTGGCTAGGTGCCGCCGCGGTCCCGCGGTTGGCAAGCGCCAACCGCCGCCGCCCGTACCGCCGGCCCTTACTTCGTCAGGAAGAGGTCGCTCTGGACCAGCGCGTGGACAAGGGACCGCACGCCGTAGCCGCGGGCCGCGGTGGCGGCGACCAGGCGGTCGAGCTCCGCCCGCTCGCTGAAGCGCAGCGGCGCGCCCGTCGCGAAAACCGCGAGCTGTTTCGCCAGATTGCGGGCGATCTCCCCCTCGCGTTCGCGCAGCAGCCGCTTGAATTCCCGGACGTCCGCAAACCGCCGGCCGTCGGACAGCTCGCCCGCGGCATCGACCGGCAGCGCGAAATGCCATTCGAAGGGCTGGCCGTTCTTGCCGAGTCCTTTCTCGGCCGGCTTTTTCGGATCGACGCCGCGGTAGCGGTCGCGCCACGCGCCCATGACGTCGAAGTTCTCCAGCGCGAAGCCGGGCGGATCGATGGTGCGGTGGCAGGACGCGCAACTCGCGTCGGCCCGGTGTTGGTCGAGTTGCTGGCGGATCGTCACGGCGCCGCGGATGTCGGGTTCGACCGCGGTGACCGGCGGCGGCGGCGGAATCTCGTGGCCGAGGATGCGTTCGACAATCCACTTGCCCCGCAGCACCGGCGACGTGGTCGTGCCGTTGGCCGTGACCTTCAGCACGCTGGCCTGCGTCATGAGGCCGCCGCGCGGGCTGCCCGCGGGCAAGGCCACGCGCCGCATCGCGCTGCCGACGACGCCGGGGATCCCGTAATGCCGGGCGAGGCGCTCGTTGAGAAAGGTGAAATCGGAATCGACGACATTCCGGGCCGGCAGATCCCCGCGCAGCAATTCGGCGAAGAAATGCCGCGTCTCCGCCAAGGCCGCTTCGGTCAGGGAATCGTCGAGGTAGTAGTCGTTGTAGAGGGTGGTCGACGGCGTCGTGTCCTCGATTTTCCGGATATCGACCCAGTAATCGAGGAACGCGTCGACGAAGCGCGCGGCCTTCGGATCGGCGAGCAGGCGCTCGACTTCCGCCCGCCGCACCTCGGGTTTGGCCAACTCGCCGCGGGCGCCAAGTTGCCGGAGGGTCGCATCCGGTTCCGAATTCCAAAGGAACAACGCC
Organism: Opitutia bacterium Tous-C1TDCM; assembly: GCA_002288455.1. Taxonomy (GTDB): domain Bacteria; phylum Verrucomicrobiota; class Verrucomicrobiia; order Opitutales; family Opitutaceae; genus ER46. The sequence goes on along the minus strand of NEUS01000093.1, from coordinate 11,568 downwards.
AGCCGCGTCGCCAAGGCGGGACCGTCGAGCGGTCCGGGAGCCTCGTCGAGAAACACAAATCCAGGAGAAGCGAGCACCGCGGTGTAACAGGCGACCATCGCCTCCGTGAAACTCAGGCCCGCGCGCACGCGATCGTCGAACAGCGCGAGAAAGCGCGGTGTCTCGGCTTCCGCGCCTGGCCGGCGGTAGGCCCGCGCGAGAAACGCCCGCAGCAGCTTTTCCGCGTCCGCGCGCGGCTGTCCCGACACGACTTCGACGGCGACTTCGTCCGTCGGCACGATGCGCTGGCCTGCATTGCGGCCCGTGTCGCGCCGATCGCCGCGGGGCACGAACGGGACCGCGACGCCGCCGGACGCGCCCGCCGCGGTTTTGCGCAGCGGCAGATCGCCGAAGAGCAACCGGTAACCGGCCGCCGACGATTCGTCGTACAACGGTCCTTCGACTTCCATCCAGCGGAAGGCCACGCCCGGGGTGCCCTCCGGCGTCATCAGCGGGTTTTTGAAATTGTTCGGCCGGGACCGGTAGAAGCGCGAGGCGTCCGGCACGAGCGTTTCGTTGCCCACGAGCCACACGTCGCCGACGGAATACACGCCCGGCTCGGGCTGCAGGTCGAATTCGCCGACGCGGCGGTTGAGCGAACCGTTGCGCGTGTAGACGGTGATCGGCTCATGCCGGCGCCCCGGAGCGATCCGGTCGTAGTTGCCGACATTGAAATTCGGCGGCCGCGGCGTGCCCGTTTTGTCCCGCTCGTTGGCGAAACGCATCGAGATGCCGCCGGGCGCGACCCAGACCGTGTAGCCGCTGAAGGAAACGCGGTAGCGACCCGCCACCGGCGCGCGGAATTCGTCCCAGCGGTAGGTGAAGCCGGTGACGTAGTTGCTCGAGACCCAACCGACGGCCTCGAGGTCGCGGGCCGCCGGATCGCTCTCGCCCACCGTGAGCGGCGCCCGCTGGAAGCGGACGTCGGGCTGGGCCGTCGTGCCGACCAGCGGGAACGTCATGCGATCCGGCGACGAGTTGAAGATATTGGGGGTAAACTTGCTCGTGAGCGTGCGCTGGTTCCGCGCGTAGTAGCGTTTCGTCTCGGTCGGCGGCTGTTCCAGTTTCACCGCGAGCACCTGGCGGATCGCGTAATCGGCGGCGCTCAGGTAGCGCGCCATGTGGACGTGCGAAACATCGAGGGCGTCGCCGACCTTGTTGAAGCGGTGGGCCTCGCCGTCTTCCGGAAACTGGCCCTTGATCTGGAGCCACGGGGCGGCGAACAGGTCGCGCAACGCGTTCTCGTATTCCGAACCATTGAGCCGGCGGCGCGTCGCCCGGCCCTCGCGCGCGAGCACTTCGCTTTCATGCGCGGTCAGCGTCTTCGCCAATTGCGCGGTGAACGCATCGCGCAACGGCGCCGCCGGCTGATTCTTCTCCGGCGGCGGCATTTCGCCGGCCAGCACGCGGTCGTGGATCCGCACCCAGCGTTCGAAATTCGCCCGATCCCCCGGCGCAAAGGCGAGCGCCCCGAGGTCGAGTCCGCCCTCTTGGTCGACGTCGTTGTGGCACTTGGCGCAGTGCTGTTCCGTGAAGGCCGCCAAGGCCGGCGGCGGTTCCGCCGCGCCGAGCCCGGCGGCCGCCAGCAGCCCAGCCGCGATCCCCGCCCGCACCGCGCGTCTCATGCCAACTCGAGCCCCCGCATCGTGCCGGTCGAGGAAGCGAACCGATCTTCTTCGATGCCCAGCCGCTGCAGCATCGAGACGTAGAGATTGGGCAGCGGGTAGTTGCGCATCGTGTCGAACGCGAGGTGCTGGCCGTGGCGGAATCCGCCGCCGGCGAGGATCGTCGGCATGTTGGTGCAGACGTGCTGGTTCGCGTCGCCGAAATTCGAGCCGTAGAGCACCATCGTGCGGTCGAGCAGCGTGTCTTCGTTTTCCCGCACCGCCTTGAGATCGGCGATGAGCCGGCCGAGCAGCTTCATGTGCAGCTGGTCGATGGTCTGGAGCTGCGCGCGCTTCTCGTTGGATTTCCCGTGGTGCGAGAGGTTGTGGTAGCCGTCGGTGATCTTTTCGTCGGGGATTTCGAGCACCGGGGTCGAGACGCCGTCGAGCATCAGCGTGATCGCGCGGGTCGAGTCGGTTTCGAAGGCCAGGCGCGCGAGGTCGTACATGATCTTCACCTTTTCCATGTAGGCGGCGGGCGTCGCGGGATCGACCGGCACCGGCGCCTGCACCGCCGGCTTGGGTTTGCGCTCCCAGCCGCGCGAGGCCTGCAGCCGCTGCTCGAGGTCGCGCACGCTGGTGAAATACTGGTCGAGCCGGTCGCGGTCGCGCGCGGTGACGCCGCGCTGCAGTTCCCTGGCTTGGCCGGCGACGGTGTCGAGAATGCTGCGCCCCGTATCCAATTTCCGGATCTGCGCCTCGACCTGCTCCGGCGTGCCCTGGAGGAAGAGCTGCCGGAAAACGTCGGCGGCCTTGTCCTCGGGCGGGATCGCCACGCCGGTGCCCGTCCAGGAAAGGCTGCGGGTGCGGGTGTTGACGCCGAGCGTGAGGGAAGGGAAACGCGTCAGCACGCCGATGCGTTCCGCGATGTGCTGGTCGAGCGAGATGGTGTTGCGGAAGGAACTGCTGCCGGGATGCGGCGCCGCGGTCAGGAAGCAGATGTCGGCCGGGTGGCCGCCGTCGACGTTGGGGTGCGAGACGCCGCTGAAGACGCTGAAGTCGCCGCGGTGCGCCGCGAGGTGCTTCAGGTAGGGCGAGAGTTCGTAGTCGCGGCCGGAGCCCTTCGGGAAAAATTGGTCCGGCAGCAACCCGAGGTTGTTGCAGATCGCGAGCATGCGCCGCGGTTTCGCCCCGGGCGCGAGCGGCGAGGCGGTCCGGGCCTGCGCGCGGGCGAAGGGCGCGAGCATCGATTCCAAAAACGGCAACGAAAGCGCGGTGCCGGCGCCGCGGAGAAATTGGCGGCGGGAGACCGGGCGCCGCGCAGCGACGAAGGGAGCGGACGAAGAAGCGGAAGACATGGCGGGGACGGGGTGCGCGGCAGGAAGCGACCGCACTGAAAAGACGAACCCGAACCACGAAGGATGCAAGCGGCCAGAAGGGGAACCGCCGCGCTCCCGCCTCCGCGCGCCGTGCGGCCCGATCCCCGCCGGAGGCCGCGCGCCGTCAACGCAGCAGCGGATTCTTTTCCGCCACACTCTCCCGCAGCAGCCGGAGCGCGGTGCGGTACGGGGCCGACTGCGTATCCTGGCTGAACACCGAGAACAGCACCACGACGCCGGGCCAGACTTTGGCGCCGGCGGTGACGTGGTGGAATTCGCCGGGCGGCAATTCCGTTTTCCCGACCAGGGCGGAATCCGTAAACACGCAGAAGGTGCCGGCGCCGGACTTGGGTTCCAGTTCCTCGAAGTGCATGCCTTTTTCCACCGAGCCGGCGACGTAGGGACCGTAGGTCTCGTGCAGCAGACGCCGCCGCTCGTAGGCCTCGCCGAAACGGCCCTCGCCGTCGGGCAAAAACGATAGCTGGACGCTGACCTGCTCCCCGGGGCCGGTGAGAAAGACGCGGACGAGGCCGCGTTCGTCCCGCCCGCTCTCGAATTTGAAACCGTCGGGCACCTCGACGACGACGCGACGTTGGTCCGAAAGGAAAACCGCTTCTTCCCGCCGGGGCGCCGCCTCCGCCGCGTCGGCCCCGAGGCCGGCGAAAACGAACGCAAGAAACAGGAGCGGGAGCGGCGGCAGATTCGGCTTCATGGAACGGGAATGGCCTCCGTGGGACTCCGCGGCGCGGAAAAGTTTCCGCCCAAAATTCCGGGCGGCCGTCAGCGGCCGGTTTTCACCCCGCTGGCCAGCAGGGTCTCGAATTGCGGCTCGGCGGATTCTTTGGCCACGGAGGTGACCTCCACTTTGCCGAAGCCGGCGCGGTCCAAAAATCCGTGCAAGGTGTTTTCCGAAAAGCCCAGCCACACATCGGCGTAAAGTTCCCGCGCCTTCTCGAACGTGTGCTCGTTCAAATCGAGCACGATGATCTGGCCGCCCGGCCGCAAAATGCGGAACGCCTCGGCGATCGCGGCGGGCGGATGCTGGGCGTGGTGCAGAGCCTGGCTCAGGATCGCGAGATCGACCGACTGATCGGGCAACGGCACCTGCTCGATGTCGCCGAGCTTGTAGGCGAGGTTGGCGAGACCGTTCTTCTTCGCGAGTTCGGTGCCGACCTCGACCATGCGGGGGGAATTGTCGATGCACCAAACCTGCCGCGCCCGCCGCGCCAGCAATTGGGAAACCAGCCCTTCGCCCGCCCCGAGATCCGCGATGTCGATCGCGGGCGTGAGGCGCAGCGCCAAATGCCCGATCGCCTCCCAGGACCGGCCCGGGCAGTAGTTTTTGCCCAACCGCCCGGCGATCAGATTGAAATACTGCTCCTGCGTGCGCCGGCGTTTGCGGAGAATGCGGTCCAGGTTTTCCCGGTCTGCGCCGAGGACGGCCAAATCCGCCACCGAATCCACGGCGGCCCGGATCAACCCGAGCGTCTTGGGCGCGAGATTGGTCCGCAGGGAATAGAAGGCCTTCTTCCCTTCCCTCCGGTCGCTGACGAGGTTCACCGTCCGCAGGAGCGACAACTGCGACGAGATGCGCGACTGCCCCATGCCGAGAATCTCCTGCAATTCGGCGACCGAGAGCTCTTCGCGCATGACGAGCCCCAGCAGCCGCAGCCGCGTCGGATCGGACAAGATTTTAAGGATATCCCAGGAAACGCTCACGCGGCGGCGAACGTGGGGAGCCGTGGCCCCAAAGGCAATTCCCCGCCGCGCACCGGGGTGTCGTTCCGCGGCTCCTCGGCCCGATGCCGAAAAGGCCGGCTCGGTTGGGGAAGGTGTTCGGGGTTCGGAGTTCGGAGTTCGGAGTTGGTCCGTTCCGGTCTTTCAACCGGCTCTTCGCCGCGATGGCGGCCGCTTCAGCGGAGCAACGCCGCCAATTGCCAGAGGCCGAAACCGGCCAGCAGGCTGCCGGAGCAGCGGTTGAGCCAAACGAAATGCCGCCGTTCGAATTTCCGCCCGACGGAGGCCGCAAAGGTGCTGAGGAGCAACCACCACAGGGCCGAACCGCAAAACACCCCGCCCACCAGCAGCAGCGCCGGTCGCACGCCCATCGTCGCCGCCTGCCCCAGGCCCAAGCCCGCGAACACGCCCGCAAACGCCAGCACGGTCATCGGACTCGTCAGCGTGAGCAGCAACGTCGACCAAAACGCGCCGCCCAGGCCCGGCCGCGTGCCGGAATCGTTTGCCGCCGCGGTCGCCACTTCGGCTTTGAAGGTGGCGATCCCCATCCCGAGCAGAAACACCCCGCCGATTCCCTGCAGCCAATGCCGCTGATCGAGCAGGACCTGCGTCACCGCCGTCAATCCGAGCGCCGCAAGCAAACCGTAAACCGTGTCCGCCGTCGCCGCGCCCAGGCCCGAGACCAACCCGCTGAGCCGACCCTGCGTCATCGCGCGACGGATACACAGCAGCCCGACCGGCCCCACCGGGGCCGCGATCGAGAAACCGATCAGCGCCCCCTGGACCCAGGGGTTCATGGCAAGGAAGGAAGCCGTGGCGGTCGCGAAGGCAGGCACGGGGCGGACAGCAAAAGGGCGGCCGCGACGGCCGCCCGATGTTCAAACGCAGAGGAAAACGCGGACCGCGATCAGGCCTTGTCGGTGTAGCGCGCGATCGAGACGATGGTGTATTCGTCTTCCGAGCCGCCGGTCTTCACCTTCACGGTGTCGCCCGGCTTCTTGCCGAGGAGGGCGGCGCCGAACGCCGTCTTGTAGGAAATGACGTTGTTGTCCGGATCGCCGTCCCAGGCGCCGAGGATCGTGTAGGTCGTGGCGCTGCCGCCGGCGTGCTTCACGTTGACGACGGTGCCGACGCCGACCTGCTCGGACGAGGCTTCCTTGAAATCGCTGACGCGGGCGCGGCCGAGGTCTTTCTCGAGGAGCGTCTTCTGCGCCATCAGGACCTGCTGGTCCTGCTTCGCCATCTTGTACTCGGAGTTTTCCTTCAAGTCGCCGTGCTCGCGGGCGGAAGCGATCGCCTTGGAGTTTTCCGGAATCTTCTTCGAGACGATGGTTTCGTATTCCTCCCGCTTGCGGTCGTAGCTGGCGCGGGAAACGAGCAATTGCTCTTCCTTGCTTTCGGCATCCGCGGCGACGAGGGACTGGATCTTGGGGAAGATCTTGATGAAACGGGCGAGCAGCGACTTCTTCGTCAGCTCCTCGAAGCCCTGGTTCAGCATCAGCGTGTTGGCCAGATCGCGGGCCGTTTCCGGATCGGCCGTCGAAAGCAGATCGGAGATGAGATCGGTGTCTTCGCTGAGAATATCCGCCAACGGGATGCGGCGGGCGCTCGAAGCCTGCAGCGCCTCGTAGTCGATGGCGAAGAAGATGGCGCCGAGCAAACGGGGCGTGATGAGGTCGTTGAGCAGTTTCGCGAACTTCTTCGAGTGGCGGTTCTTGACGATCCAGAGGAGGACCGGCGCCCGGAGATTCTGCTCGGTCTGCCAGCGCTTGAGCGTGGCGGCCAGTTCATCGGCGTGGCCCTGGCCCACGAGGAAGTTGATGCACTCCGTGGTGAACTTGCCCTGCGAGGTCTTCAGCAGGCTGAAGAGAACGTCGCGCGCCTCGATCGGATGCGTTTCCTGGATCAGCTCGAGGAAACGGGACTGGAACTGGACCGGGATCTTTTCGGCGATGCCCGGCAGGTCGCGGACGTTGGCGATGATCGTGGCCTGCGTGGGCTCGAAAACCTTGTCGGAGCCGAGGGCCTTGGCGAGGTCGTCGCGGACGACGGCGCCGTAAAGGCGTTCGGCATCGTCGATCTGGTTCGAGATCTTCACGGCCTCGGCGAGTCCGTCCAGCACGGTGCTGAGATCGCCCTTGAATTCTTTTTTGCCGAGCGTCGCGAGCAACTCTTCCGCGAGTCCGATCCGGCGGCGGGCCGAGCGGGTGCCGTTGAACTGCTCCATGATCTCGTCCTCGGCGGAAACGGGCGTTTCCCGCAAGACATAGCACTCGGTCTTCTTTTCCGGCACGGCGACGCGGGGATCCTTGGCCACCAGCTTCTTCGCGGCCGACCACCACTTCTTGAATTTCTCTTCGCCGATCACCTGCGCCAGCGTGATCTCGAGCTCGATGACCGTGGCGGCGTTGTTCGGGTAGGCCTGCAGGGCCTCGACGACGAGCTGCGCGGGATTATCCGCGATCAACTCGTTGATCTTGGCGGTGTCGGTCTCTTTGCGCACGAGCAGGTGCTTCGGCGGGAGGACGTCCATCGTCGAGATGCAAAACGACGGATCCATCGGGTGCGCTTTCTTGCCCTTGAAATCGATCAGCAGGCGCTGGGTGCCGTCGTCGTACGACTTGATCTGGCCGAAACCCCAGCTGCGGTGCACCACGTAAGCTCCCGGTTCCATCGCCTCGAGTTTGGCTTTGGCCGCCTTGAGGGACGGCGATTTGGCGATGAGCGCGGAAACAGCTTCGGAATTCATGGTTGCGTGAGTGAGGGCCTGAACGGGAGAGTTGAGCGGACAATGACTAGCCTTGTCAAACCGCCTCTCCAATCCGGCTTAACCACCGGTCGTCCGAATCCCGCATGAGCGCCCTCCTCGCGGCGAAATCCGACCCTGCCTCCGCCGGCTCCTGGCCGGCCGCAGCCAATCTGGTGGCCACTTGGCTGGAACGGCGCGAACGCGTCGACACCCTGCTCGAAAGTCTGCCGCGCTCCTTGCACGGCGCGAATCGCGCCCGCTGCCAGCATCTCGTGCTCGGCGTCGTGCGCCACTTCGGCCGCATCGAGGCCGCCCTCGGCCGCCTGATCGCGCATCCGCCGCGGTTTTCCACCCGCGCCGTCCTCTTCATCGCCGGCTTCGAATTGATCGAAGCCGCCGCCGACCGCGACGACGGCCGCATCGCCAAGATCGTCCACCACGCCGTCGAGCAGACCAAATCCCTCGCCAGTCCCGCCGAAGCCCGGCTGGTCAACGCCGTCGTCCGCAAACTCGCCCCCGCCCTCGCCCGCCCCGCCCCGACCCTCAACGTCGACGCCGAGGAACTCGCGGAATACTTTTCCCATCCCGCCTGGCTCATCCGCCATTGGCTGGCGCAGTTCGGTCCCGAGTCGACGCGCGCCCTGCTGGAATGGAACCAGCAACCCGCGCCGATTTACGGCCGCTGGCGCGCCGACGCGGAGCCGTTGCCCGATTTCCTCAAACCCACGCGCTGGCCCGGCGTGCTCGAGGTCGAGTCCGGCCGCTGGCCCGACGTCGAGCCCGCCCTCAAGGCCGGCAAACTCTACCTGCAGGATCCGTCCACCCGCATTCCCGTCGCGCTGCTCGCCCCCGTCGCCGGGGAAGCCGTGCTCGATCTCTGCGCCGCCCCCGGCGGCAAGAGTCTGCTGCTCGCCGACACGATGAAGCAGGGCCGGCTTGTCGCGGTCGATTTGCCGACCGTGCGCCTGGATCGGCTGAAGGAAAATTTGTCCCGCGTCGTCGGCGTCGAGGTCGCCCTCGTGCAGGCCGATCTGCTGGAAAACATCGGCGTGGTCCTGCGCGAACACCGTCTGCCCGCCGTCTTCGACGCCGTGCTGCTCGATGTCCCGTGCTCCAACACCGGCGTCATGCGCCACCGCATCGACGTGAAATGGCGGCTGCAGGCCGGCGACTTCAAGAAGCACCCGCAACAGCAGCTTTCCCTTTTGCACGCCGCCGCGCGCCTCGTCGCCCCGGGCGGCCGCCTCGTCTATTCGACCTGCAGCATCGATCCCGAGGAAAACGAGCGGGTCGTCGCGGCTTTTCTCGCCAGCAAAGCCGGCGGTCCCTTTGTCGCCGCCGGCCAAACCCTGAGTTTCCCGTGGACCTCGGGTCACGACGGCGGCGCCGCTTTCCGGCTCAACCGCGTGGGCTGACGTCTCCGCCGTCCGCCTTCAAGGCACCAGCGGCACGACCGCGACCGTCTTCCGCGCCTCGGCGGTACCTTGCAGGAACGTCAGCGTCGCGGCATCCGCTTGCTCCAACAGCGCCTCGTACCGGCCCAGGTCCCAACGGGCCACCGGTTCGTCGTTGATCCGCGTGACCAAGTCGCCGGGCACGACTCCGGCCGCGGCCGCCGGGGACCGCGCCACGACCCCGGCCACCCGCCAATAGGCGGGCGTTTTGGTGAAACTCAGCCCGAAGGTCCGCCGCGCCGGCAAACGCAACGGTTCCCGCGAATCCCGGTAAAACGTGACCCGATCCCGCGCCTGATCGAACGTCACCGCAAAATGCCGGAGCGCCCCGCCGCCCACGGCGGACAACTCGTCCGTGAGGTCGACCAACGGTTGCGGGAAAACGTAATCCCCGATCGCCACGCTCGCATCCAGCCGGCCGACTTTTTGCACGCGATCGCCGCCCAGCGTCCCGACCGTGGCCCCGTCGACCGGACCGTGCAGAAATCCGGCCCCGAGTCCCACCGGATTCAGACTGAAGCCCATGTCGCTGCCGGAATCGATCAGCGCCAGCACGGATCGGTCCCCGAGTTTGATGGAGATCAACGGCGTCTTCCGCGCATCGTCGAACGGCAGCACCGTACCCGGGATGAGCGGCGCGTTGGCCGCCGGTTGGAGCATGAGGCGGCGGCCGGGGTAATCGAGCGTGAGCACCGCTTCCCGGAAAAACGGAAAACCCAACACACCGTCAAGCTTCACTCCCAAGTGGGCCGAGAGCGCCGCGCAATCGTACAGCAGCACCGGCACGTCGTCGAAACGCGCGTCGCCGAGCTCGATGCGCCGGACCGAGGCCGCCGGCAATTCCTCGATCCGCCCGTCCGCCCCGGCGACCCGCACGCGTGGCGCCGCCGCATTGGTCGGCATGCGGCCGGGATTGCGTTTCGCAAAAGCCGGGGTCGTGAGCGTCACCGAAGAACCCGTGTCGACCAAAAACCGGTAGGGCCCGCCGCGATCGCCCTTCACTTCGACCACCGGCAGATTTCCGTAGAGCTGCACCGGCAACAGCACGAGCGGCGAGGCAAAGGTCGTCTTCCCGGGCCGCGGCGGCGGCCGCTTGAGCCCGACCGCACTGCAACCCGTCAGAAACACCAGCAGCAGCAGGAGCCAAGCGCCTTGCACACGTCCCGCGCCCCCCGCGCCCGGATCGAGGCCGGCCGCCGTCGCTCCTTGCCCCGGGTTCATTTCACCGGCTTCGGCAGTTTGAGCCCCAGCACCAGCGCCACCGCCGCCAAGACCGCCCCGGCGACAAACACGCTCGTCGCGCCGTAGCGCCAGAAAACAATCCCCGCGAGCACGGGCGTGAAGGCGCGGGAGAGCGAGCCGAGCGAGCGGAAAATACCCAGCACCCGTCCCTGCTCGTCGGCCCGGGCGTACAGCGAAATCAGTCCCGTCGTCGCCGGGTTCACGAGCCCGGAACCGAGCGCCAGCAACGCGAGGCCCGTGTACAGCATCCAGGGCTGGTGCGCGTAACCGATCGCCAGAAAGCCCAGCACCGAAATGCCCAGGCCCGACGAAAGCACGCGCAGTTCATCGACGGATTTCAGCAGCCGGCGGACAATGAAGCCCTGCGTGACGATGGCGCACAGGCCGAGAAATCCCAGCAACAGCCCGTTTTCGCGGGCCGTATAGCCGAAGCGCGTCGTCGCCAGAAACGTCAGCGACGCTTCCATCGCGACGAAGCCCACCGAAAACACGAACGCGACGAGGTTGGTCCGGCGCAACGCCGGATCGTTCAGGCCAAGAATCGCGGCTATGGGATTGCGCAACCGCGGCTCCACGGCCCCGGCCCGCGCCTCGGGCGTCAGCGACTCGTTGAAACGCGCCGCGATCCACACCAGATTAACCAGACAAAGGACGAGCGCCAGCAGCGCCGGCACGGAAAACGGATTGATGCCGAACGCCGCCAACCCGGGAAACACCTTCAGCAGATCGAGGTGCACCGTGAGCGCCCCGATCGTCGGCCCCGTCACCAAGCCGAGCCCGAACGCCGCCCCGACCAGGCCCATGGCCTTGGACCGCTCGGCCCGCGAGGTCACATCGGCCACCGCCGCCGTCGCGACGGAGAGGTTCCCGCTGAAGGCCCCGCTCACCACCCGCGACAACAGAAACAGCCAGAACGAACCGCTGCACACCCAGATCAAATAACCGAGCGCCGTACCCGCGACCGTCAGCAAAAGGACCGGGCGGCGACCGCGCCGGTCGCTGACCGCTCCCCAGAACGGGGCGAAGATGAACTGCAGGATCGAAAAAACGGAACTCAGCACCCCGCCGAAGAGCACCGGGGCATAGCTCTCGATGCCGAAACCCCGCGCCAACGACTGGGTCTGCCCCAGCAGCCAACCGAGCACGCCGGCGTCCCCCTCGAGCTTCAAATAATAGGTCAGCAGGTCCGGCCCGAGCGGGAAGATGATCGAGAACCCGATGAGGTCGATGTACAGCGTGAGGAAAATCACGCCGAGCGACAACGGGCGCCCGGACCGGGGCGAAGGTGAAAGGGGAGCGGTGGACACGAAGGGACGGCGAAGCAAACGGGTCCCGCCGCAAACGCCAAGGCGCAAAGGGCCCGC
>NEUS01000092.1 GCA_002288455.1 Opitutia bacterium Tous-C1TDCM | reverse complement strand
CCGAGGCCGGCGAGGGCGGAGCCGACGGCGGCGTCCGGCCGGAGCGGCAGGCTGAAATCGCAGCCGCTGGTCTCGAGCACGAGGTTCGTCAGGCGCAGAACTGCGGTGAGATCTGCGTCGGTGGCGACGGCGTCGCCTTGCCCGGCGACGGCAACGCACACGCCGTCGGGAAACCCCCATTGGCGCAGGAGGGTCGCGCCGATTTCGGGATGCTCGTGGCCGCAGGCGCTCCGCTCCCAGTCCCGGACGGGCACGGTGCAGTCCCATTGCTCCGCATCGCCTTCGGCGGACAGCGCGTGGTCGATCACGACCATCCCGATCTCGCGCATCAGACCGGCAAGGTAGGCTTCGTCGGCCGGGAGGCCGCAGGTGCGGGCCAAGGTTTCGGCGAGCAAGGCGGCGGCGATGCCGGATTCCCAGAACACCTCGGGCGGGATCCGGTAGTGACGGAGTTCGCGCCGGTAAACGGCTTCGGCGATGCAGCAGCCGACGAGGCGCATGATCTCCCGCAAACCGACCCGCTGGATGGCCTCGACGAGGGTGGCGCTCGGCGTGCGGACGTTGAAGCAGGGGCTGTTGCTGAGGCGGATGACGGTGCTGACGAGCGACGGATCCAGCACGAGAATGGCGGCGAGATCCTCGATGGACGCGTCGGGATCGCGCACCTTGGCGGCGGCGCGGGCCATGACCTGCGGCAGGGGAAAAAGCCCCGCCACGCGGGGGAGATGGCGGGAAAGGTCGTAAGGTGCAGCCATGGGCAAAGCTTTAGGCGCGCGGAAAAGCCGGCGCGTGGGATTCGCGCTGGCGGTTGGCGCGGCGTCCGCTGTGATCCGACGGCGGCGCGAGTCGCCGTGACGTTGCATCCCGCATATGCGCATCCTCGCCCTCTCCGACCTGCATTTCAACCGGCAACAACTCGGTTGGGTGACGCTGCCGCCGCCGGGGTTCGATCTCGTGGTGATTGCGGGTGATCTGCTCGACTTGGCCGGACACCGTTCCCTGCCGGATCAAGTGGCCGAGGTGCGGGATCAGCTGATCCGGTTGCGCGCGACCGGACCGTTGCTCGTGGCCTCGGGCAATCACGATGCGGATCGGACGTCCGCCGATGGGGAGCAGTTTGCCGGCTGGGTCGAGGCCTTGAAATCGGAGGGCATCACGCCCGATGGCGGCGGCTTCGACCTCGGCGCGGACCGCTTGACGGTTTTCCCGTGGTGGAACGGCCCGACGCAGCGCGCGCGGCTGGTGGACCACCTGGAACGGGAGCGGAGCCTCGTGCGCGGCCGCTGGATCTGGGTGCACCATGCACCGCCGCGCGGTTCGCGCATCGCGTGGACGCGCCGGGGCGATGCGGGCGATCCCTTTCTCAGCAAGCTGATCGGGGCACACCAGCCGGCCGCGGTGCTGTGCGGGCACATCCACGAGGCGCCCTTCCACGCGGACGGAGCATGGTGCGAGCAACTCGGGGGCACGTGGGTTTTCAATCCGGGCCGCCAGCCGGGCGAAGTGCCGGCCTGGATCGCGCTCGATCTGGCGGCGGGGACGGCCGAGTACCGGAATTGCGAAGGCGCCCAAACGGTCGAGTTGGGCTGGGCTACGGCGTGAGGATGACCAATCCCGGCCGCAGCGCACCGCCGGCGCGCTGTTCCCGTGGAGGTATCGACCGGGGTAGCACGGCGCTTCAGCCCGTGGGATTGCCTCCGGCGGATCCGAATGTTGCCAGTGAAAGCAATGGCCAATCCCGCGGGCTGAAGCGCCGCGCCACAGCTCAGGAAACCGCGCGGAGCACAACCGACGGGAACAGGCCGAGGAGCAACAGCAGCGCAGTGGCCAGAAGCAGGGCGGTGGCGGCGGCGACAGGGACCTTGATCGGCGCGGCGTCGGGGCGGCCGGGGATGACCACGGCGTTTTTCAGCACGAGCAGATAGTAATACAGGCCGACGGCGCTCATCGCGATGGCGAAGATCGAAAGCCAGCCGGCCCAGCTCGCGAGGCCGTTGAGTTTCAGCGCCGCGGTGAAGACGGCGAATTTGCCGAAGAAGCCGGCCAGCGGCGGAATGCCCGCGAGCGAAAGCAAAAATACGACGAGGCAGAACGCGAGCAGCGGGGAGCGTTGCCGCAGTCCGGCCAGATCGGCGAACGAACCGCCGACTCCCGCCGCATCCAGCACCGCGACGACGCCGAAGGCGCCAACCGTCGCGAGGCCGTAGGTGCCGGCGTAATACACGAGGGCCGCGGGACCGAATTTGCCGGCGACAATCACGCCGAGCAGCAGCACGCCGGCGTGCGCGATGGCGGAATAGGCGAGGAGGCGCCGGACGTTGGTCTGGGCGATGGCGCCGAGATTGCCGATCAGCAACGAGGCCACGGCGGCCAAGGCCACGGCCGGGACCCAGCCGGGCACGACGTCGAAGGTCGCGACGCTGCCGGCCGACGGACCGACGCCGCTCCAGAGCAGGCGGGTGAACATCACGAGGCCGGCGAGCTTGGAGCCCGAGGCAATCAGCGCGGCGGAGGTCGGCGGCGCGCCTTGGTAAACATCGGGGGCCCACAGATGGAAGGGGGCGGCGGCGGCTTTGAAACCGAAGGCGACCACCGTCATCAGCACCGCGGCGAGCAGCAGCGGGCTCATGGCTTGCACGCTGAGTTGGCGGGCGATCTCGGGCAACGCGATCGAGCCGGTCAGACCGTAGAGCAGGCTGAAGCCGAAGAGGAGAAACGCGGCGGAGATGCCGCCGAGCAGAAAGTATTTCAGCGCCGCCTCGGCGGACTCCGGCCGCGAGCGGTCGAAGCCGGCCAGAATATAGAGCGAGAGACTCGCCAGCTCGAGGGCCAGGAACGCGACGAGCAGTTGCTGCGCGATCGCCATGAGCGTGAAGCCGGTGGTCGCGAGCAGGACGATGGCGACGTACTCGGCCGGTTGCTTCACGCGGGTGACGCCGGGCAGCAGGGCCAAGGTCAGGGCCGTCAAAAGGAGCACACCGACCCGCGTGGCCAGGGCCAAGGAATCGAGAATGAAGACACCGCCGAAGACTTCGCCGTCGAGGCGCGCGTCGTAGCTGTGGTACACGGCTGCCGCGACGGCGAGCAGGCCGAGGACGGTGGCGTACACGGTGCGTTGCGCGAGATCGTGGCGGCGGCCGACGATGAGATCGAAGCCGAGCACCACCAGGGCGCCGAGCACGAGCGAGGCCTCGGGCAGCAAGGCGTGGAGGAGGGAGAGGTAGTTGGGCGTCACAGCTGGCCTCCTTTCAACACGGCTTGGAAGAGCGGCGAGCGCAGGGCGGGGGTGATCCAGTCGAGCAGCACATCCGGTTTCAGGCCGATGTAGACGGTGGTGGCGATGAGCAGGAGGGCGCCGGCTTTCTCGGGCCAGGTGATCGGCTCGAAGTCAGGGTGCGGGTCGTGCGGCGCGGCCGGGGCCGGACCGGCGGGTTCGGTGGAGCCGAAGAACGAGACCTGCACGGCGCGCAGCGTGAAGGCGGCGGCGATGAGAATGCCGAAACCGGCAAAGCCGGCCCAGAGCGGGGCGGTTTTCCAGGTGCCGATGAGAATCGTGAGCTCCGCGGGGAAGCCGCTGAAGCCGGGCATGCCCATAGAGGCGAGGCCGGCGAGCACGAAGGTGAGCGCCGCGAACGGCATGGTTTTGTGCAGGGGCAGTTTCCGCAGATCCGAGAACTGCCGCGTGTGCGTGCGTTCGTAGACCATGCGGCCGACAACGGCGAAGAGCAGGCCGGCGATGATGCCGTGCGAAAACATTTGCAGCACCGCGCCGCCCACGGCTTGGGAATTCGCGGCGGCGAGGCCGAGGATGACGAAGCCCATGTGGCTCACGCTCGAGTAGCCGATGACGAATTTGAAATCCTCCTGCACGAGGGCGATGCAGCCGGCGTAGAGGATGCCGGCGATGGCGAGGGTCGCGATGACGGGTTGCCAATAGACGAAGCCGGCGGGGAAGAGCGGCAGCGCCACGCGCAGGCAGCCGTAGGCGCCGAGTTTCATGACGACGCCGGCGAGCAGCATCGAGGCGGCGGTGGGCGCGGCGACGTGGCCGGTCGGGGCCCAGGTGTGGAAGGGAAACATGCCGGCGAGGACGGCGAAGCCGGTGAAGACGAGGGCGAAGATGCCCTGTTGCACGCCCGGGGAAAGCTGGGCGCCGGCGGCGGCGAGGTCGGCGACGGCGAAGCTGTTCGCGCCGCTGGCGGCGTAGGCCCAGAGCAGGCCGGCGAGGACGAGGGCGCTGCCGGCGAAGGAATACAGCACCAGTTTCATCGCGCCGTACTCGCGGTTGGTGGAACCCCAGATCGCGATCAGGAAATACTTCGGGACGATCGCGATCTCGTAGTAGACGAAGAAGACGAAGGCATCGGCGCTGAGAAACACGCCGTACACGCCGCCGATCAGCGCGAGGTAGAGGGCGAAGAATTCGCCGGTGCGTTCCTTGATGTTCCAGGAGAACAGCACGCCGGCGGTGGCGGCGATACCGGTGAGCACGATCAAGGTGAGGCTGATACCGTCGACCGCGAGATGGTAGCGGATGCCGAACTCCGCGATCCACGGGACGTCGACGAGCGTCTGGAGGCCGGGGCCGGGTTTGAAAGCCGCGGCGGCGACGAGCGCGAGCGCGAGGCCGGCGAGGGCCGTGGCGAGGGCGACGGTGCGCGCGACGGACGCGGCGCGGTTGCCCGCCAGCAGCGCGAGGGCGGCGCCGGCGAACGACACGTAGATGGTCCAGGGAAGCGCGTTCATGGCAGCACGAGTTGTCCGGCCCAGGCGGAGACGAGCGGGTTGACGAGACCGGCGAGCAATTGCGGCAGCAGGCCGAGGATGATCATCAAAGCGACGAGCGGGACGAAGACGGCGTATTCGATGCCGCGGATATCCGGGAAACCGGCGAGCGTCGCGCCGGCCTGGGGGCCGTGAAAGACGCGTTGCCAGAACGTAAGCAGGAAGATCGCGGTCGCGAGCAGGCCGAAGCAGGCGACGGCGGCGGCCCAGGGCGCGAGGCCGAAGACGCCGCGGAAGATCAGGAATTCACCGACGAAGCCGTTGAGGCCGGGCAGGCCGAGGGAGGAGAAGAGCGCGATGCCGGTGAGGCCGGCGAAGATCGGGGCGGCGGTGCGGACGCCGCCGAAGTCGGCGATCCCGCGTCGGCCGCCGCTGCGGTCCTCGAGCAGGCCGACGGCGTAGAAGAGGGCGGCGGCGGAGAGGCCGTGATTGAAGACCTGGAGCAGCGCGCCGCTGAGCGCGGAGACGGCGGCGTCCGCGGAAGGTTTGGGACCGCTGGCGGAGGCGACGGCGAAGAGGGCGAGCAGACAGTAGCTGAGATGGTTGAGCGACGAGTAGGCGATCATCCGCTTCAGGTCGGTCTGGCGGAGCGCGGCGTAGGCGCCGAGCACGACGCCGGCGAGGGCGAGCCAGAGGAGCGGCGTGGCGATGGCGTGGAGTTGGGCCGGGAAGATGGGCCACAGGAGCCGGAGGAAACCGTAGACGCCCATCTTCGACATCACGCCGGTGAGGAACATCGAGACCGGCGTCGGGGCTTCGGCATAGGCCGAGGGCAGCCAGGTGTGGAAGGGCCAGAGCGGGACCTTGACCGCGAGCCCCAGCAGCACGCCGAGGAAAACAAAGGTGGCCGCCGGCGAACCGACGGGCCCGAGCTTGGCGGCGAGGGTGCCGTCGCGGGCCAGTTGCGCGAGTTGCAGGAAGTCGAGGGTGCCGGTCGCCACGAAGAGCGCGGCGAAGCCGACGAGCAAAAAGGCGCTGCCGCCCATCGTGTAGACGAAAAACTGATACGCGGCGCGGCCGGCGCCGGGGCCGCCCCAGAGTTTGATGAGGAAGAAGGCCGGGACGAGGCTCAGTTCCCAGAAAAGGAACCAGTGCACGAAATCGAGGGCGAGAAACACGCCGAGGGCCGCGCCTTGCAGGCCGAGGAAGAGGGCGGCGAAGAGACGCGGGTTCTGCGGGATGCGCCAGGAGGCGATCAGGGCGAGCGGGGAGACGATGCCGGTGAGGAGCACGAGCAGGAGGCTCATGCCGTCGAGGCCGAGGAAGTAGTGGACGTTGAGCGCGCCCATCCAGCGGTGGCGTTCCACGAACTGCGGGCCGACGACGGCCGGATCGAAATGCCGCAGCGCAAAGAGACCGAAGGCCAAGGTCGAGAGACTCAGGCCGAGGGAAAGCGAGCGCACCGTGCCGGGTTGGGCCTGGCGCAGCAGGCCGAGCAAGGCGGCGCCGGCGATCGGCACGAGCACGATGAGGGAAAGAAGCGGAGCGTTCATCGGCCACCTCCGAGCATCACCAACAGGACCAAGGCGACGAAGCCGAGGGCGACGGCCCGGAGATAGCCGTGGGCGTCGCCGGTCTGGACTTTGGAGTAGGAATTGCCGCCGGCGCGGAGACCGCGGCTCGCGGCATCGAAGCCGCCGTTGAGCAAGTCTTCGTCGGTCTCGCGGTGCACGACGCCGGCGAATTCGCCGAGGCGCACAAGCAGGCGGATCGCGCCGTCGACGACATGGCGGTCGAGGGCATCGGCGAAGGCGGCGGCGCCGGCGTTGAGTTTGAAGACGGTGGCGGCGTAGAAGGCGTCGAAGCCGAGGCGGTCGCCGAGGGCGGCCCAGAGTCCGGGCGCGCGGACGGCGAGCGGATCGGGCGCGGTGGCGGTGGCGCGGACGTGGCGGCCGTAGATGGCCCAGCCGATGCCGAGACCGAAGGCGACGAGCACGATGGAGAGCACCATGAGACCGGCGCCGCCGGCCTCGGCCTTGAAGGTCGGGTCGAGGGTGCGTTGCAGCCAGGGCCAGTAGGGCGTGCCGAGGAAACCGAGGAGAACGGCGCAGATCGCGAGCAGCACGAGCGGGCCGGTCATGGCGACGCGGTTTTCATGCGCGTGTTCGGCGGCATGGCTGCGCGGGCGGCCGAAGAAGGCCTGCATCACGAGGCGTGTCATGTAGAACGCCGTCAGCACCACGGCGACGAGGGCGAGGTAGAACGGCAGGTGCGAGACGGACCAACCGTGCGCGGCGTGGAGAATCGCTTCCTTGCTCCAGAAACCGGAGAAGAGGAACGGCACCCCGGCGAGGGCCATGGTGCCGATCGCGAAGGTGATGAACGTGATCTTCATCGGGCCGCGCAGACCGCCGAGTTGGCGGATATCCTGTTCGTGATGCGCGGCGTGGATGACGGAGCCGGCGCCGAGGAAGAGCAGGGCTTTGAAGAACGCGTGGGTCAGGAGGTGGAAGATCGCGGCGACCCAGGAGCCGACGCCCAGGGCCAGCATCATGTAGCCGAGTTGGGAGACGGTGGAGAAAGCGAGGATGCGTTTGAGATCGTTCTGCGCGACGGCGATAACGGCGCCGAGCAAGGCGGTGATGGCGCCGATGAAGGCGACGACGCTGAGGGCGTGGACCGGGACGGCGACGAGGGCCTGGTCCGCGGCCATGAGCGGATAGACCCGGGCGATCAGGAAAACGCCGGCGGCCACCATGGTGGCGGCGTGGATCAGGGCGGACACGGGCGTCGGGCCTTCCATGGCGTCGGGCAACCAGACGTGCAGCGGGAACTGGCCGGACTTGCCGACCGCGCCGCAGAAGATGAGCAGGCCGATGGCGGTGGAGACGGCGAGACCGCCGACGGTGACTTGGCCGGCGAGCGTGGCGAGGGCGGCGTTTTCAAGGACACCTTGGCCGGCGTCGTAGAAGAGCAACGAGCCGGTGGCATCGTAGAGCCAGAGCATGCCGAGGAGCAGGCCGAGATCGCCGATGCGCGTGGTGATGAAGGCCTTCTTGGCGGCGGCGGCGGCCTCGGGTTTGTGGAACCAGAAACCGATCAGCAAATAGGAGGCGACGCCGACGAGCTCCCAGCAGATGAAGAGGAGGAGGAGACTGTTGGCGACCAGCAGGCCGAGCATCGCGGCGGCGAAGAGACTCAGGAAACAGAAGAAGCGGGTGAAGTTCGCATCTTCCTGCATGTAGCCGGTGCTGAAGATGAAGATCAGCAGACCGACAAATGTGACCATCACGCACATCAGGGCGGTGAGCGGATCGAGCAGGAAACCGAGGCGCACCGTGCCGGCGCCGAGATCGAACCAGGAAAAATTGTGGACGAGGTGTTGCGCCGGATCCGCGAGGGCGCCGACGAGGGCGCCGCAGGAAAGGAGGAAGGCTCCGGCGAGAGCGAGGATGGCGGCGCCGGCGGCGAGCTTCCTGCCGCCGCGGGGCGTGAGGGCGCCGATGGCGGCGGCCAGCAGCGGCAGCGCGGGAATGAGCCAGAGTTGGGAGGCGGAGAGACTCATGGCGGGTTCAGCCCTTGAGTTGGTTGGCGTCCTGCAGCCGGATGCTGCGGTGGTGCCGGTAAACCGCGATGACGAGAGCGAGACCGACGGCGGCCTCGGCGGCCGCGACCGCGATCGCGAAGATGACAAAGATCACGCCGGTGCCGGGGGCGGTGGGCGGACCGTAGCGCCAGAAGGCGATGAAGTTGAGGTTCGCGGCGTTGAGCATCAGCTCGACGCCGAGCAGCACGAGAATGGTGTTGCTGCGGGCGAGGGCGCCGATGAGCCCGATGCAGAAGAGGGCGCTGGAAAACAGCAGGCAGAGATGAAGCGGCGAATAGGTCACGGGTTGCCCTCCGGTTTGCGTTCGGCGGCGTCGGTGCGGTCGCCGGCGGCGATGACCACCGCGCCGAGCAGCGCGACGGTCAGCAGGACACCGACGATCAGCAGGGCGGCGGCGTGCGGCCCCATGAGTTGCAGGCCGAGTTCTTTGACCGAAAGGGAGGGCCTCGCGCCGGCGGCCGGGGCGCCGAGGGGCGAGCTGATGACGGCGCCGAAGAGGACGCCGAGGACGGCGCCGCCGGTGAGCAGGGCCGCGATGCCGCGGGCGGGGGAATCGATGGCGACGGAGATGTCGTCGCGGGAACGGCGCGTCAGCAGCACGGCGAACAGGACGACCATCGAGACGGCGCCGACGTACACGAGCACCTGGGCGAAGGCGACGAACTCGGCGCCGGCCCAGAGGTAGAAGGCGGCGATGCCGGCCCAGCTGGCGATGAGCAGGAGGGCGCTGTGGATGAGGTTGCGCAGCGCGAGGGCCACGGCGGCGGTGGCGAGCGTGAGGCCGGCGATGAGAAGCAGGGGGATCATTGCGGATCGCGGACTGCGGATTGCGGATTGAAAAATGCCGTCACGGAATTCGCGGCCCGAGCCGGGCCGGCGATCCGCGATTCGAAATCCGAAATCCGCAATTTCATGTGGCGTAGCGGTAGGTGCGCGGGGCGACGCCGGCGCTGAGCCGGCGGCCGAGCAGCGTGAAAGGCACGAGGACGAGGGCGAGGGCGACGGCCCAGCGGACGAACTGGAGCGGGCCGGACCAGCCGGCGGTGAGCGACCAGAAGGCGGCGGTGCCGAGGTTGATCAGGGCCAGCGGGACGAGGAACTTCCACGCGAAGCGCGTGAGCTGGTCCATGCGCAGGCGCGGGAAGGTGGCGCGGATCCAGATGAAGACGAGGAGCAGCGAGAGCAGCTTCACGCCGAACCACACATAGGAAGGAATGAATTCAAGGAAGGGCAGCGGCGCCTGCCAGCCGCCGAGGAAGAGCGTGACGCCCATGCCGCTCAGCGCGCACATGCCGAAGTATTCGGCCATGAAGAAGAGGGCGTATT
Source organism: Opitutia bacterium Tous-C1TDCM (assembly GCA_002288455.1). Lineage (GTDB taxonomy): Bacteria > Verrucomicrobiota > Verrucomicrobiia > Opitutales > Opitutaceae > ER46. The sequence goes on along the minus strand of NEUS01000092.1, from coordinate 8,247 downwards.
TGAAACCGGAATACTCGGTGAGGTGGCCGGCGATGAGTTCGCTTTCCGCTTCCGGCAAGTCGAAGGGGGAGCGGTTGGATTCCGCCAGGGCCGAGATGAAGAAGATGATGAAGCCGGCGAAACCCCAGGGCGTGAAGACGTGCCATTGCGGGAGGAAACCGTAGCTCCAGCCGCCCTGGGCCTCGACGATGGCCGGGAGGGCGAGCGAACCGGCGAGCATGACGGCAGGCACGACGGAGAGGAGCAGCGGCAACTCGTAACTGATCAGCTGGGCGAGGGCGCGCATGGCGGCGAGCAGCGAGTACTTGTTGCGGCTGGCCCAGCCGGCCATGAAGACGGCGAGTTCGGTGGCGGCGCCGGCGGCGAAGAAGTAGAGGACGGCGGCGTCGAATTCCAGGAGGACGAGGTGGCGGCCGTAGGGGATGACGCCGAGCGTCATGATCGAGAACGCGAGCAGCGCGACCGGGGCAAGGAAGTGGAGGACCTTGTCGGCGCCGTCGGGGACGACGTCTTCCTTGGTGATGGCTTTGACGCCGTCGGCGAACGGCTGGGCCAGGCCGAAGAAACGAAGATTGATAAACGGGATCGGCGTGCGATTGGGGCCGGGGCGATTCTGGATGCGGCCGAGAATTTTCCGTTCCGCCAAGGTGAGGTAGGCGAAGAGCAGGCCGATGACGGCGAGCAGGGTGCCGACGCCGACGAGGCTGTTGACGAGCCAGCGCAGCGGCTCGGGGAGCCAGCCGGTGACGAGATCACGCAGGGTGACGGGAAGGGTTTCGAGGACGGAACCCGTGGTCGCGAAAAGGAGCGCGGCGTTCATGAGACGGCGCCTCTTTCGCTCTGAGGTTTCGGCGTCGGCGGTCCGCCTTCGCCCTGCGGGCTGCGGCGCGATTCGTCCGGCGCCTTTGGCGCAGGGGAAGCGGCTTTGGCTGCGGCCGCAGCGGCGGCGGCGGCTTTTGCAGCAGCGGCAGCCTGGGCTTTTTCCTCGGCGGCTTTGCGGTCGGCGGCGAGGCGGGCGTCGACTTCGGCGGCTTCCGTCGGGTGGATCCCGTGGTAGTAGCTGTTGGGTTTCGCGAGTTGCTCGCGGTTCAGCAGCAGGGCTTCGAAGCGGGTGGTCGTCGCGATCTCGAAGACCTGGTCCATCTTGATGGCGTCGAAGGGGCAGACTTCGACGCAGATCTGGCAGCTCATGCAGACGGAGGTATCGATCGCGAAGATGGCGGGGTAGATCTGGGGTTTGCCGGCGGCGTCGGGTTTCTTGTCTTTGCTCTTCTCGATGTAGATGCACTGCGGCGGGCATTCCTTTTCGCAGATCTGGCAGGCGACGCAGCGGAGCGTGCCCATCGGGTCCGTGGCGTTTTCGGAAACGAGGAACGGGAAATTGCGGTAGGCTTCCGGCAGCGCCGGCTTCACTTCCGGGTATTCGACGGTCGTGTACCGCGCGGGATCGTGGAAGCTCCCGACGAAATTTTTCGCCGTGACCGCGAGACCTTGGAGTAAGCCGGAACCTAGCATGATAATTTCGGATTGCGGATTGCGGAATGCGGATTGGAGGAAGCGGAAGGAGTTTTGCGCGCGGGCCGGGGAGCTTGGGCTTGGGTCAAATTCGCAATCCGCAATCCGAAATCCGCATTTATCAATCAGCGGTCGACTTCGCCGAGGACGATGTCGACGGAGCCGAGGATGATGACGGCGTCGGCGACCGTTTGGCCGAGGCACATGTCCTCGAGCACGGTGAGGTTGATGAACGACGGCGGCCGCACGCGGTAGCGCAAGGGGTTGGGGCCGCCGTCGCTCACGAGGTAGAAACCGATTTCGCCCTTGGGGCCTTCGATCCGGCCGTAGGCTTCGCCGGCCTTGGGGCGGAAGCCGCGGAGCTTGGCCTTGGGATCCATGATCGGGCCGCCGGGCAGGCCGGCGAGGGCCTGCTCCAGGATCCTGATCGATTCGCGCATCTCGAGGACGCGGACCATGTAGCGGTCGTAGACATCGCCGTGGGCGCCGAGCGGGACGCGGAATTGGAAACGTGGATACACGCCGTAGGCGTCGGACTTGCGGAGGTCGCTGGCGACGCCGGTGGCGCGGAGCATCGGGCCGGTGACGCCGGCGTTGATCGCGAGCGCGGCGGAGAGCACGCCGACACCCTGGGTGCGCGCCATGATGATCTCGTTGCCGGTGAGCAGGGCCTCGAATTCGTCGAGGAAGGCACCGTAGTTGCCGACGAGGGTGCGGGTGGCGTCGACCCAGGCGGGGGTGGGATCGACGCGGCAGCCGCCGAAGCGCTGGTAGTTGCACATCATCCGGGAGCCGCTGAGGGATTCGAAGAGATCGAGGATCTTTTCGCGTTCCCGGAACGCGTACATCAGGGGCGTGCCGCTGCAGCCGCAGTCCTGCATGAGGAAGCCGGCGAGGCAGGTGTGGTTGAGCAGGCGGGTGAGTTCGGCGAGGATGACGCGGACGTACTCCGCGCGTTCCGGGACGGGCTGGCCGGCGAGTTTCTCGACCGCGATGGCGTAGGCCCAATTGTTGGTCATCGCCGAGAGGTAATCGAGCCGGTCGGTGTACGGCATGGAGCCGAGGTACGAGACCGTTTCGCCGAGTTTCTCGTGGTTGCGGTGGAGGTAGCCGAAGACGGGTTTGAGTTTCACGATCCGCTCGCCGTCGAGCGTGACGATCATGCGGAACACGCCGTGGGTCGAAGGATGGTGCGGCCCCATCGAGACCTCGAGCAGGTCGCCGTGGAAGGCGTCGTGGACGGCGCGGACGTTGGCGCCGCCCGGGGTGAGAAGTTCGGGATTCATCCGGCGGCAGGCGGCGGGACCGCGGTCGGGGCCGGCGCGGCGGGCGCGGGGGCGGGATAGTGGACCTTGGCCTTTTCGAGCACGGCGCCGTGGGGCGTCGGTTCCCATTCGTAGTCGTCGGGCTCGACGTAGTCCTTGCGCATCGGGAAATCCTTGAAGCCGTCCCACATCAAAATGCGGCGGAGATCGGGATGGCCGGCGAAGGTGACGCCGAAGAGATCGAAGACCTCGCGTTCCTGGAATTCGCAGGCGCGCCAGACGGGCGTGAGCGAAGGGACGGAGACGGCGTCGGTGCGATTGCCCGTGCGCAGGCGGAGAATCACGGGGCCGTGGCCGTGCTGCACGGAGTAGAGGTGGTAAACGACCTCGAGGCAGCCGGGCTGGAGGCGTTTGGTCTTGGTCTCGACGATCTTGGCGGGACCGCCGGCGGGATCGGGGACGGAGGATTTCACCGTTTCGACGATTTCCTTTTCCGGCCAATCGATGCCGGTGACATTCGTGCACTGGTCGAGGCGGAGGACGGGGTCGTCGCGGAGGAAGAGGGCGATCGCGGCGGCGTGTTCGTGATCGAGCAGGAGACCGTGCTGGGCGGCGGGGCCGGGATTGGCGACGACGGCGAGTTGCGCGCCGGGAAAGCGGGCGAGCAGACGATCGCGGATCTGTTCGATGGATTCCATGGGTGCGATCAGCTTTTTTCGGCGCGCACGAGCGTCGGTGCGGACCAGACGGCGGGGTTGTGCGGCGGTTCGAGATCGCGGGCGCCGAATTCAGGAACCGGATATTCGCCGGCGTCGGCCTTTTGCAAGTGGCGCGGGGCGTCGGGACCTTTGATGGTGAAGCCCTTGATTTTCTCCTGCAGCTGCACGAGCCCGTGGAGGAGGGCCTCGGGGCGGGGCGGGCAGCCGGGGATGTAGATGTCGACGGGGATGAAACGGTCGATGCCCTTGAGGACGTTGTAGCCCTGTTTGAAGGGGCCGCCGGAAATCGCGCAGGCGCCCATGGCGATGCAGTATTTGGGTTCGGGCATCTGGTTCCAGAGGCGCACGACCTGCGGGGCCATTTTCTTGGTGACGGTGCCGGAGACGATGAGGAGATCGGCTTGGCGCGGCGAAGGGCGGAAGACCTCGGAGCCGAAGCGGGCGATGTCGAACTTGGCCATCGAGGCGGCGATCATCTCGATCGCGCAGCAGGCGAGGCCGAAGTTGAGGGGCCAGACGGAGTGGCTGTTGCCCCAGGTGTAGAGTTCCTGGAGACTGGTGAGGAGAATGCCGTGGCGGCGCAGTTCGGCGCGTTCGGCATCGGTGATGGCGGGCAGGCTGGCCGGTTGGTGGGCGGGCGAAGGCGGCGGGGTGGGGGCGTCGCTCATGGTCGGGTTATTTCCATTCGAGGTGGCCGCGGTGCCAGGCCCAGACGAGGCCCTCGGCGAGGAGCAGGAGAAACACGAGCATCGCGAAGAGCGCGCCGGCCGGGAGATCGGTGAAGGCGACGGCGAAGGGGAGGAGGAAGAGGACCTCGACGTCGAAGATCAGGAAGAGAATCGCGTAGAGGTAGTAGTGGGCCTTGAACTGGATCCACGCATCGCCGGTCGGGGCGACGCCGCATTCGTAAACGGCGTTCTTGATCGGGCCCGGTTTGCGGGGTTGGAAGAAGATCACCCAGAGGCGCTGCACGCCCAGCAGCAGCAGGGGAAACGCGACCGCCACGGCGCCGAACAAGGCCAGGAACGCGTAGGATTGCGGGTTCATCGGGAAGTGCGGCGTGAGGATTGGAACGGGGGCGTCGACCTCAACGCGCAATGGATCTTATGCATTGGCCAAAGCTGCGCATACATTGCGTCGCGAGAGACGGCGCCACCGGGGGAAAGGGTGGCGCGGCAAGGGGTTGCCCGAAGCCAAACGGCCCGGGGCCGGGATTACAATGCGGCGCCGGACGGCGTTTTCGCTATCGCCGCAGGCTAATTTCCCGAACGCCGAAGCGGTGGGAAAACTTATTGCGCGGCGGGCGCGTCGGCGAGCCGGCCGAAGGTCTGCAACATATCGTCGGCCGCGGCGACGGCGGCGCCGATCGCCGGATGCTGCGCGCAAAACGCGGCGATCTCCGGCGTCTCCATCACAAAAAATGCCGTGGACAACGCGTCCGCCTGCGCGGCCGTCGGGGCGAGGGCCCACACGCGCGTGGACCGGCTCGCTTTGGCGCCGGTGCGCGGATTCACGAGGTGCGAGCCTTTGACGGCGGTGCCGGAGCCGCTGAGCGACGTGCCTTGCAGGGGGACTTCGCGATAGCCGGCGCCTTCGCCGAGGGCGGCGGGCCAGCCGGCGACGGCGGGGTCGTAGCTACCGATTGCCAAGACGCTGCTGCCGCCGGAGTTCAGGTGCGCGGAAGTGATTTCCCATTCGGCCAGCAGCGCGGCCACGCGGTCGAGGGCGTAACCTTTGCCCACCGCGCCGAGGTCGAGCCGCAGACGGTCGGTCAACGACGTCAGGGTGAACGTCGCCGGATCGAGCGTGAACGGCGGCAGATCGGGCGCGAGGTCGGCGGGCCGGGCGGAGGCGTAGGCGGGATCGAAGGCGCGCTGCGTGGCGACGGAGACATCCGCGGCGACGAGCAGGCATTCGAAGGCATCTTCGGTGAGCAAAGTCGAGGCGCCGCGGGCGAGGCCGTTGGCGCGGGAGATTTCGCTGCCGGCCTGAAACCGGCTGAGTTCGGTTTCCAGTTGGTCGACGAGGCGCCAGGCGGCGGTGGCGGCGTGGCGCGCGTAGTCGGGATTTTCGTGGGCGAGGGTGAGTTCGAAGAACGTCGTCATCGCCTCGTGCTGGAAGGTCGTGAGCGTCATCGCGGGGCCGCCCCGCGCGCGCCGGGCGGCGGCCGGCGGAGCAGTTGCCATTTCAGTTTCAACATCGCCGCGGCCGGGCGCCACCAGAGGCGGCCGAGGCCGTACTTGGCTTCGCCGTGGCGGCGCGCGTGGTGCCGGACCGGCAATTCGCCGACGCGGAAACCGGCGGCGACGGCGAGGGCGGGGATGAAACTCTGCATGAGCTCCATCGGGAAAAACGCGTCGCGCACCTCGTGCCGCATGACGCGCAGCTGGCAGCCGGAATCGTGCACGCCGTCGCGGAGCACCGCGCCGCGGACGAGGTTGGCGAAGCGCGACATGACCCGGCGGAGGGTGGAATCGTGGCGGTCGACCCGCCAGCCGCAGGCGAGATCGAGCGTGCCCTTTTCGACGAGCGCGAACAGGGCGGGAAAATCGCGCGGGTCGTTCTGGCCGTCGCCGTCCATCATGAACAGGTAGCGACCGCGGGCGGCCCGCAGCCCGGTGAGCACGGCGGTGGCTTGGCCGGAATTGCGTTCGAGCCGGAGTTCGCGGCACTCGGGCCAGCGCGCGGCGGCGGCGGCGATTTCCTCGCCGGTGGCGTCGGTGCTGCCGTCGTTCACCATGATGATTTCGAACGGGCGGCCGAGGTCCCGCAGCACCGCGCCGGCGCCGTCGACGAGCGGCAGGATGTTGCCGGCTTCGTTGTAGACGGGGACGACGAGGGACAGTTGCGGCGGCGGGGTCACGGTTCGCGCGTGAAAAGGACGAGAACGACGCCGGGCCGCAAGCCGAGGAACGATTCGCGGTAGCGGCCGGCGAGCTTGGCGCGGACGGCATCGGCTTGCGCGACCGACGCGACGACGAGGGCGCCGTCGCAATCGGCGGGCGGCGCGGCGTAGTAGCCGACGGAGCCGAGGCCGCGGAAGTACCAGGGCAAGGGCCAGTATTCCTCGCTGATCACGCGGATCGCGGAGTCGGGAAATTGCCGGAGCGCCGCTGCGGCGGCGGGGCGGTACTTCAGCACGTCGGGCGTGCTGTGCACGTAGGCGTAGGGATTGCGGCCGTCGGCGGGGCGCATGAACGCGGCGCGCTGCGTCTGCTGGAACAACGTGGCCGTGACGATCAGCGCAAACGCGACCGCCACCGGGCGCCCGGTGTTGAGCCGCGCGATGGCCGCGCCGGCCGCGGCGGCGAGCAGGGCGAAACCGGGGACGAAGTGGACGGCGTGCCACGGCGTTTTGTAGGCGAAGACGGAAAACGCGGCGGCGACGGCGACGGCGTAGACGGCGAAACCGGCGAGCCAGGGATCGCGGCGGCGGCGCACGAGCGCGACGCCGAGGCCGGCGGCGGCGAGCACGGCGAACGGCAATTGGTGCCAAAGCATGCCGCCGGATTTGAAGGCGCCGAAGAGCCGCAGGTAGTACCACCAGGGTTTCTCGTGGCCGGTGGGTTCGGCGGCGGCACCGAAACGCGCGAAGGCATGGCCGTAGGCGCCGAGGGCATCGCGGAGGCCGGCGAGATTCGTGCCGAAAGACGAATACAGCAGGGCGGCGCTGCCGAGGGCCGCGCCGAGGGCGAAGAGGAAATCGCGGCGGGGGCGGCGCGTGGCGGGCCGGCCGGGGCGGGCGACCCAGACGGCGAGGGCGGCGAGCGCGAGGAAAAGCGGGGCGCTGGCCTTGGTGGCCTGCATGAGACCGGCGCAGGCTCCGGCGGCGAGGGCCCAGCGGGCCAGGCCCGAGCGCCACCACGTGCGGGCGCAGAGGACGGCGCCGAGGAAAAAGGCGAGGAGGAGCGTCTCCTGGACGAAGTAGCGGCTGAAGTAGACGGCCGGCGGGGCGGCGGCGAAAAAGGCGCCGGCAGCGACGGCGGGCCAGCGGCCGAGCGGGGCGGCGAGCGCGATCAGGAGCAGGACGGAGACGGTGCCGAAGACCGCGGGGACGAGCCGCACGGTCGTTTCGTCGAGGGCGGCGAGGGAGTTTTCCCCGCGTACCCACGCCATGGGTACGGCGGCGAAGTAGAGGGTGGGGCCGTGATGGTCGCGCGGATCGAAGGCGTAGCGGCCGGCGTCGAGCAGTTCGCCGAGTTTCACGGCCTGGTTGGCTTCGTCGGCGTGCATCGGCCGGCGGCCGAGGTCGTGGGTGCGCAGGATCCAGGCGACCGCGAGCACCGCGACGACGACGAGCCAGCGGAAAAGGGACGACGGGGGGAAACGCACGTGCGCCGAGCAAAGCGATTTCCGCGGGAAGGCGAAGCGAAGAAATCGCGGGCGCGGGGAAAGGACGACGGCGGAAAAGCCCGGCTCGGGAAGAGCGATTTTGGCGGATGGATTCCGGCCGCGACGATGCGGAAAGGTTGAGGCGCGGCTTTGGTTTTGTGTTTCGCGGGCGCGCGCGCACGGTCGCGGCGATGAAACTTTTTCCGGCGGCGGGGCGCGGGGTCGGGCTGGCGGTGCTGATGCTGGGTCTGGCGGGATTGGCCCAGGCGCAGCAGGCGAAACTCAAAGCGCTCGTCGGCGGGCGCCTGATCGACGGCTGGGGCGGACCGCCGGTGAACAACAGCGTCGTCGTGGTCGAGGGCGACCGGATCGTGGCCGCGGGGACGGCCGATGCGGTCAAGGTCCCCGCCGGCGCC
>NEUS01000091.1 GCA_002288455.1 Opitutia bacterium Tous-C1TDCM | reverse complement strand
CGGACGCGGGTCCGGCCCGGCTGTTGCGGGGGCGCGGGACGGACCAGCTTCTTGCCCCCACGACATTGCCCTTGCCCATGAACTCTCCCATGAATCGGCGCCGCTTCATTCTCAAATCCCTCGGGGCCTCGTTGGCGTTGCCGTCGTTGCCGTCGTTGCTGATGAGCGCGACGGGCGGGAACTCCGCGGTGCAGGCGGCGAAGGGCGCGGGCGCCGGGGCGCGGCGGTTTGTCGCGATCGGCAATCTGCTCGGTTACCAGACGAAACATTTCTTTCCCGAGACTCCGGGCGCAGCCTACGAGCAGACGACGTTGCTCAAGCCGCTGTGGGACGTGCGCAAGGAGCTGACGTTGTTCCGCGGGCTCGACCACGGCGTGAAGGGCGGGCACTTCGCCGTGCACTCGTTTCTTTCCGGCGTGCTGAATTCGGAGGCGCAGAACCGGCCCCTCGGCAACGTCTCGATCGACCAATTCATGGCGGACGAGATCGGCCACGAGACGCGTTTCCCGTCGCTCACGGTCGGTTCCGAAGGCGGCATCCACGGCGGTTGCCAAATCGCGTGGACGAAGTCGGGCGTGCGCGTGCCGCCGATCACGGGGCCGGCGGAATTGTTCGACCGGCTCTTCGTCGGCGACTCCCGCGAGCGGCAGGAAAGCCGCGGGCAGGAGCACCGGTTGCAGGCGTCGGTGCTCGACTCGGTGCTGGAGGACGCGAACCGCCTCGCGCGGAACGTCAACCGCGAGGACAAGGCGAAGCTGGACGAATATTTCACCTCGGTGCGCGACGTGGAGAAGCGCCTCGAACTGCGCCGGCGTTGGGCGAATCTGCCGAAGCCGGCGGCGCCGTTCGAGCGGCCGGTGAACCGGAGCAAGGTGCGGGATTTGCCGATGCTGTACGAGTTGATCGCGCTGGCGTTGCAGACGGATTCGACGCGGATCGCGACGCTGGAGATCGGCGGCGACTTCCTGCCGCAGGATCTCGGGATCGACAAATCGTACCACGGCCTGTCGCACCACGGGAACGACGAGGCGGCGATCAAGCACCTCATCGCGCTCGAGACCTACCAGATCGAGGAATTCGGAAAGTTTGTCGCGCGGCTGGCGAAGATGCAGGACGGCGAACGCAGTTTGCTCGGGGCTACGACGGTGCTCTTCGGCAGCGGCATCGGCGATGCGAACACGCACAAGAATTCCGACTTGCCGGTGATTCTGGCCGGCGGCGGCTACCGGCACGGCGAGTTCAAGAAGATCCCGGCCGCGGGACCGAACAAGGTGCCGCTCTGCAATCTCTACGTCGATATCGCGCAGAAGATGGGCGTGGAGACGGAGACCTTCGGCTCGAGCACGGGCCGGTTCGGGCTCGCGTGACGCGGTGACTGCGGCGGTGCAAAGCGCAGGGCGGACGACGACGGTGTCCCGGTTGCGGGCGGGCGCGGGGCGCCGGCTGCGCGCGGGCCTTGCGGTCCTCGGAGCAACGTGGGCGGCGGCGGGCGCGGTCGGCGCGGAGGTGAAGGGCGTGAAAGCCGTGGCCCATTTCTTCGACCATTATTGCCTGAAGTGCCACGATGCGGCGACGGAGAAGGGCGACCGCGAATTCGAGACCTTCAAATTGCCGCTGGGCACGACGGCGGACCTGATCGCGGCGAAGGACATCGTGGACCAATTGACGTTGCGGGAAATGCCGCCGCGCAAAGATCCGCAACCGAGCGACGACGAGCGGCTGACGGTGATCCGCGTGCTGCGGGAAAGCATCGCGTCGGCGCGCGGGAAGATCGCGGGCACCGCGGGGCGCACGGTGCTGCGGCGGCTCTCGAACCGCGAGTACGAGACGACGCTGGCGACGCTGTTCGGGCGGCGGGTGGACACGCTCGGGCTGACGGCGGACTTTCCGAAAGAGAAAGCGAGCGAGCCCATCGACACGATCGGCCAATCGCTGGTGACGTCGGGATTTCTGCTCGACCAATATTTCCTCGCGGCGCAGCGCCTGGTCGAGACGCGGCTGGGCAAGCCGGCGCTGGCGCCGCAGACGTGGCACTTCACGGGCAATTTCGTGCAGTACGAGGAACTGCAGGGCCCGCACAAGGCGGCCTTCAATTTCAAATATCTCTGCCTGTACGAGCAGCCGAACACGGATACGCGCCAGGGCGGCTACGGGCACATCGAGGATTTCCTGAAGGGCGTGCCCGTATCCGGACTTTACGACATCGAAGTCCACGCGCAGGCGATGCACCGCGACACGCACTACGACCCGGCGATCTTCGGCATCGATTTCACGGAGCCGTTCCGGCTGGGCATCGTGCCCGGCGACGCGACGCGGAACCACATCCACTACCCGCAGGCGATCGAGCCGCTGCTGGCGCAGGCGACGGTGCCGGACGAGCAGCCGGCGTGGCTCACGTTTCGCGTGTGGCTGGAAGCGGGGCAGACGCCGCGGTTCATTTTTCCCAACGGCCCGTACGAATCGCGTGCGTCCGTGCTGCAGATCAACCGGCGCTACAAGGACGACTTCCAGGGCCGTTTCCCGAACGCGGGCGTGAGCCGCACGCACCTGTTGCGCGAGGGGAAGCTGCCGCACATCCGGATCGGCGAAATCAAGATCGCGGGACCTTTGCCGGAGCCGGACGGCGGGGCGGAAGAGACGGCGGTGTTCGGGCCGGGCGGTTTCCGGCCGGAGCGCGCGCGGGCGCAATTGGAGGCGTTTGCGGAACGGGCCTACCGCCGGCCGCTGACCTCCGCGGATCGCGGCAGCATCCGCAAAACCTACGAGCGCCGGATCGCCGAGCAGGCGACGCCGCGTCAGGCCGCGTTGGATACGCTGAAGATGATCCTGTGCTCGCCGTCGTTTCTCTACTTCAGCGAAATCACGTCGGAAAAAGATGCGCGCCTCGGGCCCTACGACCTGGCGACGCGGCTGGCCTACGCTCTGTGGGGCGCACCGCCGGACGCGGCGCTCAAGGCGGCGGCGAAATCCGGAAAACTGACGGCGCCGGACGAAGTGCGCCGGCAGGCGGCGCGGCTGCTGGCGGACGAGCGGGCGGACGGATTTGTGAACGGCTTCCTCGACGCGTGGCTCAACCTGCGCGACCTCGGCGGCATGCCGCCGCCGCGGGAAACGACGCGGGTGTACTATGCCGAGAATCTGCCGGAGGCGATGAAGACGGAGGTGCGGCTTTTCTTCCGGCACCTGCTGCGCGAGAACGGCTCGGTGCGGCAGTTCCTCGACGCCGACTATACCTTTGCCGACAAGCGTCTCGCCAAGCTCTACAATTTGCCGGAGCAGAAAACGCTCCGGCAGGCGGACGGATTCCAGCGCGTGAATCTCGCGGGCACGCGGCAGCGCGGCGGTTTGCTCGGCATGGCGGCGGTGCTGACCGTCAGCGCGAACGGCGTGGAAACCTCGCCGGTGACGCGCGGCGTCTGGGTTTTGGAAAACATTCTCGGAACCAAGCCGCCGCCGCCGCCCGACGTGGTGCCGGCGATCGATCCGGATATCAGCGGCACGACCACGCTGCGCGAGCGGCTGGCGAAGCACCGCGCGGACCCGGCCTGCGCGGAGTGCCACCGGAAAATCGATCCGCTGGGTTTCAGCCTGGAGAGTTTCGATCCGATCGGCCGGTGGCGCGCGACGTATCCGAAACCCAAGGGCAACGCGCCCGCGCCGAAGGTCGATGCCAGCGGCGAATTCAGCACCGGCGAGACCTACGCCGATTTCCACGAATTCAAACGCATCTTGGTTTCGGGGCGGGCGGACGGCTTTGCGCGGCACCTCGTGAAACAGGTTCTGAGTTACGCCACGGGCCGGCACATGGAGACGATCGACGACTATGTGATCGACGATATCCTGCAGGCGGCGCAGCGGGACGAATACGGGTTGCGCACGCTGATCGTCGAGGCGCTGGCGAGTGAGATTTTCCGGACGCGGTGAGGCCGGGGCCGCAAGGCGGGACAGGAAGGACAGGAGGAGGAAGGCGGAGAAACAGGAAACGGCGCCGGCGGGCGCCCGGCTCGGGCTTTGGGCTTTCGGCTTTCAGGCGAAGCACAGGCGGTCGATCCGACCACGGATTATGCCAATCGTCCCAAGCTTTCGGAGCACAACCACAGATTCCACAGATGGGCACGGATCAGGTGATGGCGCCGGATTCGAACGGAAACCATCAACCGGGACTGGCCGTGAGATGCGTGGATTCAACGGCGGCGATTCGGTACAACGAAAACGCCGCCGCCGGCGGCTTAGAGCGGGTCGCGGGTGGGTTTGCCGTCGAGGAGGCGGAGGAGGCCGAGGGGATTGGCGTTTTTCAATTCCGCGGGGAGCAGAGCCTCGGGGATGTTCTGGTAGCAGACGGGCCGCGCGAAACGGAAGATCGCGGCGGTGCCGACGGAAGTGAAGCGGGTGTCCGTGGTGGCCGGATACGGGCCGCCGTGGTGCATCGCGGGGGCGACCTCGACGCCGGTGGGGAAACCGTTGGCGAGGACGCGGCCGGCTTTGCGTTCGAGGACGGCAAAGAGATCGGCGGCGTCGGCGAAATCGGCGTCGGTGCCGTGGAGCGTGGCCGTGAGCTGGCCGTCGAGCGCGGCGGCGACGGCGCGGACTTCGGCGGCGTCGCGTGCCGTCACGAGCAGCGTGAAGGGACCGAAGACCTCGTGCGCGAGTTCGGGGTGAGCGAGCAGGTCGGACGCGGCGATGTGCGCGACGTGGCCGCCGCCCTGGGCGAGCCAGGTGACACCTTTCAATTCGGCGAGGCCGGCGGTGAAGGCGGCGGCGATGCCGGCGTGGAGCATGGTGCCGGCGGGGAGGGACTGGGCTTTGGCGGCGAGGGCGGCGACGAAGGCGTCCCAGGCGGGCGAGGCGACGCCGACGACGAGGCCGGGCTTGGTGCAGAATTGGCCGACGCCGAGCGTGAACGAACCGGCGAGACCCTCGGCGAGGGCGGGGCCGCGTTCCTGCAGGGCGGCGGGCAGCAGGAAAACGGGATTGAGGCTGCTCATTTCCGCGAAGACCGGGATCGGGCGCGGGCGGGCGGCGGCGGCATCGAAGAGCGCGCGGCCGGCGCGGGCGGAGCCGGTGAAGCCGACGGCCTCGATGGCGGGATGGCGGACGAGGGCGAGGCTGGTCGCGGGGGTCGTGCCGTGGACCATCGCGAAGACCCCGGCGGGGAGGCCGCAGGCGGCGACGGCGCGGGCGATGGCGCCGGCGACGAGGTCGCTCGTGCCGGGGTGCGCGGGGTGGGCTTTGACGACGACGGGATTGCCGGCGGCCAAGGCGGAGGCGGTGTCGCCTCCGGCCACAGAGAAGGCCAACGGGAAATTGCTCGCGCCGAAGACGGCGACGGGGCCGAGGGGGCGGAGCATGCGGCGGAGGTCGGGCCGCGGCAGCGGTTGGCGTTGGGGCAGCGCGGGATCGATCCGGGCGTCGACCCACGAGCCCTCGCGCACGAGAGCGGCGAAGAGCCGGAACTGGCCGGCGGTGCGGCCGCGTTCGCCTTCGAGGCGCGGGAGCGGCAGGGCGGTTTCGGCGTGGGCGAGCTCGAGCAGCGGGGCGCCGAGGGCGACGATTTCGTCGGCGATCTTTTCGAGCAGGGCGGCGCGCTGCGCGCCGGAGGCGGCGGCGAAGACCGGCGCGGCGGCGACGGCGGCCGCGACGGAGGCATCGACCTGGGCGGGCGCGGCCTCGGCGTAGGTGGCGAGGACTTCGCCGGTGCGGGCGTGGCGGGCGGTGAAGGTGGACATGGTCAGAGGACGGGGTTCACGAGGGTGCCGGCGGCGCCGATCGTGATGCGGATTTCGTCGCCGGCGCGGAGGGTGAAGGCGTCGGGCGGAACGATGCCCGTGCCGGTCATGAGCAGGCAGCCGGCGGGGAAGGAATTGTCGCGGAACAGCCACGCGGCGAGGGAGGGCAGCGGACGTTTGATCTGGCCGACGGTGGTCTGGCCGGAGAAGGCGGGGGCGCCGGCGCGGAGGATCTCGATGGCGATGACGGTGTCGGGCCCGGGCAGCGTATCCGTGATCACGAGACAGGGGCCGACGGCGGCGCTGCGGTCGTAGACCTTGGCCTGCGGGAGGTAGAGGGGGTTTTCGCCCTCGATGTCGCGCGAGCTCATGTCGTTGCCGGCGGTGTAGCCGAAGATGCGGCCGGCGGAATTGACGGCGAGGGTGAGCTCGGGCTCGGGGACGTTCCACTTGGAGTCGGCGCGGATGCGGACGCCGGTGCCGGGTCCGGCGACGCGGTGGGGCGTGGCTTTGAAGAAGAGTTCGGGGCGGTCGGCTTCGTAAACGCGGTCGTAGAAGGTGCCGCCGCCGGCGTCTTTGGATTCTTCCATGCGGGCGGTGCGGCTGCGGAAATAGGTGACGCCGGCGGCCCAGATTTCCTGGGAGACGAGCGGGGCGCGCAGGTCGGCGGGCGCGGGGGCGGCGGCGGGCGAGCCGGAGGCGAAGGCGGCGGCGACGACGGCGCCGGGATCGGCGGCGGTGAAGACGGCGTCGAGGGTCAGGCCGGCGGCGGCGCGGAAGGTGCCGGCGTTTTCAAGGACGAGGCCGGAGGCGGTGGCGAAGAGGCGAAACATATATATCGAGTTCGGAGTTCGGAGTGCGGAGTTGCGCAGGGCGACTGCGAGGGAACTGGCCGGAGTGGAATGAGGGGGGCGGTTGGGGTTCGGGGTTTGGGGTTCGGAGTTGGGCGGAGCGACGGCGACGGGACTTGGTGGCGCGCTACTTGTTTTTCTTGGCGGCTTTCTCGACGTTGCTCGAAGGGACCATGCCTTGGACGGTCCAGCCGCCGTCGACGTAGAAGGTCTGGCCGGTGACGTAACTGGAATCGTTGGACGCGAGGAAGAGGGCGGGGCCGACCATTTCCTCGGTCTCGGCGGTGCGGCCGAGGGGGATCATCGCGCCCCAGACATCGCGGTAGTCGGGGTCGTCCTTCAGGTTGCGGTCGACGTTGACGGGGCCGGGGGCGAAGGTGTTGACGCGGATGCCGAGGGCGGCGAGCTCGACGGCGAGCTGCTTGGTGAGCCCGTGGATGCCGGCTTTGCTGGTGCCGTAAGCGACGAGGTTTTTCACCGCGAGCTGGGCGCATTGCGTGGAGACATTGACGATGCTGCCGGGCGTTTTCGTTTCCTTCATCCAGCGCGCGGCGGCGAGGGAGCAGAAGAACGTGCCCTTCAGATTGGTATCGAGAACGACGTCCCACTTCGCCTCGGTGGTGTCGAAGAAGCCGGCCCAGCCGGTGAGGCCGGCGTTGTTGATGAGGACGTCGAGGCGGGCGAAGTGTTTGCGCGCGGTGGCGAACATCCGGTCGATCTGCGCGACCTTGGCGAGGTCGGCGCGCACGACGAGGGTGCGGCGGCCGAGGGCCTTGATCTCGGCCGCGGCGGCATCGGCGCCGGCGCGATCGGAATTGTAGTTGAGGATGACGTCGGCGCCTTCACGGGCGCAGCCGAGGGCGAGGGCGCGGCCGATGCCTTTGCTGGCGCCGGTGACGAGGACGGTTTTGCCGGAGAGACGCATGGGGTGAAAATTGGGAAAGTGGGAAATTGGAAAATCGGGAAACGGGGAAGGCGGATAAAAGGCGAAAGGCGAAAGGCGGAAGGCGGAATCGGAAAATCGGGGAATTGGTAAACCGAGGGCGGACTATTTCAGGAGGGATTTGAGGTCGGCGAGCGAAAGTCGGGCGGCGGCGGCATCGCTGGCTTCGAAGACATCGGCGAGGAGGGCGCGCTTTTCTTCCTGCAAGGCGAGGACCTTTTCCTCGACGGTGCCGGCGGCGATGAGCTTGTACGCCGTGACGACGCGGCTCTGGCCGATGCGGTGGGCGCGGTCGGTGGCCTGGGCTTCGGCGGCGGGATTCCACCACGGGTCGAAGTGGACGACCGTGTCGGCGCCGGTGAGGTTGAGGCCGGTGCCGCCGGCTTTGAGCGAGAGCAGAAAGACCGGGATTTCAGCGGAGCCTTGGAAACGGTCGACTTCAGCCTGGCGGGCGCGGGTGGCCATCGAACCGTCGAGGTAGCAAATCGGGATTTCCTGCGCGGCGAGTTCGGCGCGCAGCAGGCCGAGCAGCGAGGTGAATTGCGAAAACACGAGGACGCGGTGGCCGTCGTCGACGGCCTCGGCGAGGAGCTCCTGGAAGTTTTCCAGTTTCGCCGACATGGCCGCAGGGGAATCGGGGGCGACGAGGCGCGGGTCGCAGCAGATCTGGCGGAGGCGGAGGAGTTGGGTGAGGGCGGCGAATTTGAGGCGGGCTTCGCTGGCGCCGACGGCTTCGAGGTCGAAGAGTTCGCGTTCGGATTTTTCCTGGGTGTCGCGGTAGAGCTTGGCCTGGGCGGGGGTGAGTTCGCACCAGAGGATGTGTTCGAGTTTGGCGGGGAGCTCGGGGGCGACGGCGCGTTTGGTGCGGCGCAAAATGTAGGGGGCGGTCTGGGCGCGGAGACGCTCGTCGTACCAGGCGCGTTCGTCGCCGCGCAGGCCGGCGGGGACGCGCGTGAGATAGCCGGGGAGCAAAAATTCGAAAAGCGAGCGCAGGTCGTCGAGGGAGTTTTCCAGCGGCGTGCCGGTGAGGAGGAAACGGGCGCGGGCGCGGAGGGAGCGGAGGGCGGCAGCGTTTTGCGAACGGCGGTTTTTGATGTGCTGGGCCTCGTCGGCGAGCACGAGGGCGAAGGTGTGCGCCGCGAAGAGGAGTTGGTCGCGGGCGAGGATGCCGTAGCTCGTGATGACGAGATCGTAGGATGGGAAATCCGCGGCGACCAGGCGGCGATCGCCGTGGTGGACGAAGACGCGGAGGCCGGGGGCGAAGCGCACGGTCTCGCGGCGCCAATTCTCGAGCAACGAGGCGGGGCAGACGACGAGGGCGCCGCGGGGGGCGTCGGCGCGGCGCGGGGCCGTATCCGAATTGGCCTGACGGTGGACGGCGGCGACGAGGGCGAGGGCCTGGAGCGTTTTGCCGAGGCCCATTTCGTCGGCGAGAATGCCGCCGAGCTCATGCCGATGCAGGTGCCAGAGCCAGGCGGTGCCGAGGCGCTGGTAGGGGCGGAGGAGGGCGTCGAGGGCGGGCGGGACGGGCGCGGGCGCGAGGGCGGAGAGGTTGCGCAAGGCGGAGCTGCGCGCGCGCCAGGCCTCGGGCGGTTGGAAACCGGGGGCGAGGGCGGCGATGATTTCGTCGGCTTCGGCAGTCTGGGCGGCGGAGACGCGGCGGACTTGGCGCGGAGCGAGCGGGGCGTCGGGGTTGCCGGCGAGGGCGCGCTGGGCGACGGCGAGGGCGGCGAGGCGCTGGCGATCGAGCAGGAAAATCTTGCCGTCGCTTTCGAGGTAGCCGCGGTTGGCGGCGACGGCGCTGCGGACGGCGGCTTCGTCGGCACGGCCGGCGCGGAGACCGAGCTCGACGGTGAAGCCGTCATCGGCGGCGGTGACGGCGGCGGAGACTTCGGCGACGGCAAGGTGGGCAGTCTGGCGGACGAAGTTGGGCGTGAGTTCGGCGGCGAAGGCGTCGCGGAGGCGGGCTTGGTGCTCGGCGAGGAAATTGAGGACCTTGTGGCGGTCGCGGAGCCACCAGCGGCGGTTCGAAGGTTCGAGGATGAAGCCGGCGGTTTTGACGAGGTCGAGGGCGTCGGCGTAATGCGGATGTTCGCGGGACGGCAACGAGACGGAGAGGAAGTGTTCGCTGCCATCGACCTGGAGCGGGGTGAGGGCGGGGCCTTTGCGGGCGGCGGCGGCGGGGCGGGCGTTGAAAACCGGGCCGTCGGAAACGAGCGGGGGCGGCTCGGCGGCGACGGCATCGTGGTGCCACGGGCCGGCGCGATTCTGTTCCACGAAGATCGGCTGCGGGCCGGCGGCGGCGGCGAGTTCGCGGAGCTGGGCGCGGGAAAGTTGGAGGAAGGCGGGGGGCTGCGGGCCGCACCAGCGTTGGAGCAAGGCGAGCAGCGGGAGCAGTTCGGGCGGCGGGGCCTGCTTGAGGTCGAGTTCCACCCGGATGGGCACCGCGTTGCGTTTGGCCGCATCGGCCAAATTGGGCGGGAGGTGGAAGCGAAGCATTTGGGCGGAGTTGAAAGTTGAAAGGTGAAAGTTGAAAGAACGGATCGAGTCACGGCGCGGCGCCGCTTGCCGGAACGGGTCACGAAAAAGGCGGGCCCGGTGAGGGGCCCGCCTTGGGATTCGGTTAGGGGCGCGGAGCGCGGTTTCGGTCTTTCAACTTGGGACTTTCAACTTTCAACCGCGCCGCGCGTGCCGCGCTCAGGCCCAGCGCAGGTCGACGCGGGTGAGCGGCATCTGGCGGACGCGTTTGCCGGCGGCGGCAAAGATCGCGTTGCAGACGGCGCCGGCGATCGGCGGGATGGCCGGTTCGCCCATGCCCGTGGTCGGGTTGGCGGTCTTGAGCTGGTGGCACTCGATCTTCGTCGGCGACTGGTTGATGCGGATCAACGGGTAGTCGTTGAAGTTGCCCTGCACCACGCGGCCACGCTCGATGTTGAGTTCCTGCGTCATGAGGACGCCGAGACCGTCGACGATGGAGCCTTCGATCTGGTTTTCGGCGCCGCTGAGGTTAACGACCTGGGAACCGATGTCGTAGCCGCAGACGACGCGGTCGACCTTCAATTCGCCTTCCTTCGAGACGGTGACTTCGGCGACCTGGGCGAAGTAGCCGCGGTGGCTGAAGTAGTAGCCGAGGCCGGCGCCCTGGCCTTTGGCGTATTTCTTTTTGCCCCAGCCGGCCTTCTCGAGGGTGAACTTCACGACGTTGCGGAAGCGTTCGAGGTCGTAGGCGCGGCCGCCCTGGCCGCCCGGGAGGGATTTTCCGGTGCCGAGGAGCTCGAGGTGGACGGAGGCCGGTTCGCGGCCGGCGGCGTGGGCGAGTTCGTCGATGAAGCTGTTGAAGACCCAGCCGAAGACGCAGCTGCCCGGCGCGCGCCACGGACCCATGGGCCAGCCGGTGGCAAACATCGTCTGCTCGGATTGGAAGTTCGGGACGATGCGGGCGGGCAATTCGTCCTTGTGGAGGGAGCCGCCGGAACCGGGGGAACCGCCTTCGCCGAAGGTGAAGAAGTGGTTCTTCCAGGCGACGACCTTGCCGGAGGCGTCGACGCCGCCCTTGAGGAAGTGCAGGCCGCCGGGGCGGTAGTGGTCGTGGCGGAGGTCGTCCTCGCGGCTCCAGGTGAGCTTCACGGGCACGCCGACCTTCTGGGCGATGGCGCAGGTCTCGACGACGTAGTCGGCGCTGATGCGCCGGCCGAAGCCGCCGCCCGCGCGGGTGAGGTGCATCTTGATCTTTTCGGCGGGAATACCGAGCACGCGGGTGATCAGGCCAACGGCGAGGTTCGGGATCTGCGCGGGGGTCCAGACCGTGAGCATGCCGTCTTTCCAATGCGCGGTCGTGTTCTGGGGCTCGAGGTTGGCGTGCGAGATAAACGGATACACGTACTCGGCCTCGACGACCTTGGCGGCGGACTTGAGGGCGGTGTCGGGATCGCCGTCTTTGCGCAGCTGCGTCTTGCCGGGTTTGCCGGCGTCGGCGCGGGCGGTGGCGACGAATTTATCCCAGCTCTGGTCGACGACGGAACCTTCGTCCCAGACGACCTTGAGCTGTTTGCGGGCGCTGATGGCGGCCCAGGTGGAGTCGGCGACGATGGCGACGCCGGGGACGAGGCCCTTCACACCGCCGCCGCCCTCGAGGACGAAGGCGTCTTTGATGCCGGGGAGGGTCTTGATCTGGTCGAGGTTGGCGCTGACGACTTTGCCGCCGAAGGCCGGGCATTTCTCGTACATGGCGTAGACCATGCCGGGCAGCTTCATATCGATGCCGAACAGCGGGGCGCCGGTGGCGATCTTGACGGAGTCGACCTGCGGGATGCGTTTGCCGAGCAGTTTGAATTCGGACTCGGGCTTCAGCTTGACCTGTTCCTTGGCGGGAACGGGGAGGGCGGCGGCCTTGGCGGCGAGTTGGCCGTACTTGAGGGACTTGCCGGACTTGTGGAGAACGGTCGCGTTTTCGGCGCGGCATTCGGCGGCGGGGACGCCCCAGGTCTGGGCGGCGGCTTCGACCAGCATCGTGCGCGCGGTGGCGCCGAGCAGATGGAAGTTGTCGTAGTTGCTCGGCGTGGACTGGGAACCGCCGGCGCTCTGGTTGCCGTATTTCTTGGTGTCGAAGTCGCCCTGTTCGATGACGACGTCCTTCCACGGTACTTCGAGTTGTTCGGCGATGATCATCGGCAGGGACGTCTTCACGCCCTGGCCCATCTCGGGCTGTTTGGAAACGATGGTCACGACACCGGCCGGGGAAATGCGGATGAAGGCGTTGGGGCTGAAGTCGGTCGGCGCGGACTGGGCCGCGGCGTCGCCGCCGGAGCGGATGTAGAACGCGAGGGCGAGACCGCCGCCGGCGAGGCCGGAGAGTTTGAGGAAGTCGCGGCGGTTGACCGGAGCAGAGAGAGTGGAGGTGCTCATTGGGCGGCCTCCTTTCCGCCGGCGGCGAGCTCGGAGGCCCGCTTGATGCCGGTGCGGATGCGGGTGTAGGTGGCGCAGCGGCAGAGGTTGCCGGCCATGGCGCCGTCGATGTCGTCGTCGGTCGGCTTCGGGTTGTCCTTGAGCAAAGCGGCGGCGGTCATGATCTGGCCGGATTGGCAGTAGCCGCATTGGGCGACGTCGAGTTCGCACCAGGCCTGCTGGACCGGATGGAGTTTCTTCGCGTCGGCGGCGAGGCCCTCGATCGTGGTGATCTTCATGCGGCCGACGGTGGAGACGGGCGTCATGCAGGCGCGGGCGGGCACGCCGTTGAGGTGGATCGTGCACGCGCCGCATTGGCCGATGCCGCAGCCGAATTTGGTGCCGACGAGTTCGAGGTTGTCGCGAAGCACCCAGAGGACGGGGGTGTCGGGAGCCACATCCACGGTACGGGACTGGCCGTTGACGTTGAGCGTGTATTTCATGAGGGATACGAGGAAGCCTTGGGGGAGGCCCGGGAAGGGGGACCGGGCGGGACGGACAGACGCGCGAACCGTAGGAGAGCCCCGGGCTTGGTCAACCGGCGAGTGTGGAAAACCGGAAGCCGGGCGCGGTGTTATCGTTGCGCGGAACGGCGGACGACCCATTCGACGACGGCGTCGGGGTTGCCCTCGTGGCGCCAGACCAAGTTCAGGAATTCGGCGGGGGCGATATCGTGGTCCTTGAAGAAGCGGCGATCGCCGCCGCAACCGTACATCAACGACGGCGGGAGTTCGCCGCGGAGTTTGGCGCGGGCCTTGGGCAGGAGGCGGGGGAGCCAGGCGATGCCGCGGACGGCGTCGGCCTTGGTGGGCATCGTGGAGTCGTCGAGGCGGACGGCGGAAGCGACGCCGCCTTGGGCGTTGAGGAAATAGTCGCGGCGGATGGATTCGATGGCGAGGGCTTGGGCGGGGCCGGGTTCGCCGCCGTAGCCGTAGTGATCCTCGGCGTAATCGTAGAGGTGCTGGGCGGCGATGCCGTTGGCGGCGAGCCAGGCGGTGTCGGCGGGCGAGACGACCTGGTCGGGGCCGCGTTTGCCTTGGCCGAAGGCGGCGACGGCGCGTTCGTAGACGGCGAGGAAATCGGGGACGAAGGCGTAGTGGGACATGGGCGGAAAATTGGAAAATCGGAAAATTGGAAAATTGGGAAACGATCAAAACCGGAAGGCGGAGACCGGAGTGGGCGAACGGACGGTGGCGGAGGGCAGGGGAATTCCCGTGGGACCAATTGGCAAATCGGGAAACGGGAATCCGGTGCGGCCGGCGCGCGTCGGGGCGCGGCCGGGTTTCCGGTCCTTCAACTTCCGACTTTCAACTTTCAGCCGCAGCCCTGCGGGCTGCTTCAGGGCGCCGGGACGAAGTCGATGAGGCGTTTGTAGCGATCGACTTTTTCGACAACGACCTCGAGGCGCTGGTTGAGTTCGTAGCGCTTTTTCTTTTTGCGGCCGACAAGGGCGTCGCCGGCGTTGTTCAAAGAGTAGTAGTCGTCGAGAACGGACGCGGCGACGAAGCCGAAGGTCATCGATTCGGTGAGCTCGATGAAGAAACCGTTGGCGCGGACATCGGTGATGATGGCGGCGAAGCGGGTCTTCGGGCGCTTGTTCAGTTCGCGTTCGAAGAACTCGAGGAGCTTGACCTTGACGCTGTCGCGTTCGGCTTCGGCGCTGTTGACCTCGGTGACGCTGAGGTGCTCGCCCATGCGGGCGGCGCGGGTGAGATCGAAGGCCGGGCCGGGGCGGCCGCGCGGGGCGCCGAGGGCGGCTTTGGCGAGATAGGATTCGAGCACGCGGTGGACGACGAGGTCGGCGTAACGGCGGATCGGCGACGTGAAGTGCGTGTAGTCCGATTTGTGCAGGCCGAAGTGGCCGTCATGGGTATGCCGATACGCGGCCTTCTTGAGGCTGCGCAGGAGCTGGGTGCGGAGGGTGTAGCCCTGCGGATGGTCCGCGAGGGTGCGGAGCAGTTTGACGAGTTCCTCGCGGCGGGTGAGGTCGCCGACCTTGATGTGGTGGGTGCCGAGGAGGTCGCGGAGCTCGGCGAGTTTCGCGGCGTCGGGATCGTCGTGGACGCGGTAGAGCGAGGGCAGGCGCTGGGTGCGGGTGAGGCGGGCGAGGGCCTCGTTGGCGGCGAGCATGAACTCCTCGATGAGCTGGTGGCTTTCGTCGTGCTCGATTTTCTCGAGGCGGTCGGCGTAGCCCTGCTCGTCGACGAAGATCTTCGTTTCCGGCATGTCGAGGTCGAGGCTGCCGTGGGCCATGCGGTCGTGGCGGAGCTTCGCGGCGAGGCGCCACAGCGTGCGGATCCAGCCCTGGAGATCCTGCAATTCGCGCGGCGCAAGATCGCGCAGGGCGCGACCGGTGGAGCCGGTCTGGTGTTTCGGCGGGAGCGGCAGGGCGCGGACCTTTTCGAGATCGTCCTGGAAGAGCAGGGCGTAGGCCTGCTTGTAGGTGAGGCGTTTGCGGCTGCGGATGACGGTGTTGGCGTAGGCGGTGTCCTTGAGCTTCGACTTGCGGTCGAAGGTGAGGAAGACGGCTTTGCAGAGACGGTCCTGGCCTTCGACGAGGGAGCAGAGGCCGTTGGAGAGTTTTTCCGGCAGCATCGGGATCACGACGCCGACGAGGTAGGTGGAATTGCCGCGGCGCTGGGCTTCGCGATCGAGGGCGGTGCCGGGCTTCACGTAGGTCGACACATCCGCAATGTGGATACCGATGCGGAGATCGCCGCCGTACAATTCCTCGAGGGAGAGCGCGTCGTCGAAGTCCTTGGCGTCGTCGGGATCGATCGTGAAAACGGGGAGTTCGCGGTAGTCGAGCCGGCCGACCAGCTCGCGGGCCTGCACCTGGTCGGGGATCGCGGCGGCCTCGCGCTCGACGTCCTCGGGGAACTGCGTCGCGAGATCGTACTTGTGGAAAATGCCGAGGAGTTCGGCACGCGGCTCGTGGGTGCGGCCGAGGCGGGCGATGATCGTGCCGGTGAGGGCGTCGTGGCGGTTGCGCCATTCGCCGAGCTGGACGACGACCTTGTCGCCGGCTTTCGGGGCGGGCGAGGCGCCGGACTTGGCGGGGTTGCCGACCTGGATCTCGTAGCCGAAACGCGGATCGTCGGGCTGGACCGAGAAGCCGCGTTTGGCGGCGCGCAGTTCGCCGACGATGGTGTCGCGGGCGCGCTCGAGCACGCGGACGACGCCGCCGATTTTCTCGCCGGGGCGGCGGCCCTTGCGGCCGGCGAATTCGCGGGCGACGACGCGGTCGCCGGGGAGGGCGACGCCGGTGTCCTCGGGGAAAACCTGGAGCGCTGGTTCGGCGGCCTCGCCTTCGACCGCTTCGCGGACGACGAAAGCGGAACCGCCGGTGCGGAATTGGATGCGGCCGACGAGTTCGTCGGCGCGGAGTTTCGGCACCGGGACCGGTGCGGCCGGCGCGGGTTCGGCGAAGGCGGGCGCGGCGGGATCGGGCGCGGCGGACGCCCGGGGCGTCGGTACGAAGAAGCCGGACCGGGCGGCCGGTTTGGCCGGGCGGGCGGCCGCGGGCGGCGTATCCGCGACGGGCTGACGTTTGCGCGGCGCGGAGCGGGCGCCGAGGCTCGGGCGCGCGGCGGGGGCGGGTGAAGCAGCAGGAGCCGGGAGCGGCGCCGGGGCCGGCGGGTTGGGCACGGCGGCGCCGCGGCGGGTGGGAACGAAAATCGGACGGACTTCGGCGCGGGGGGCGGCGGCGGCGCGCGGGGCGATGCGGCCGTTGCCGCCGCGGACGAAGGCGCCGGCCTTGAGGACGAGGCGGACCTCGTGGGCGAGCGCGGCGCGTTCGGATTTCTTGAGATTCAGGCGGCGGCCGAGTTCAAACTCGTTGGCCGGAGCAAAGTCGGGCTTGCGGAGCAGAGCCAACAGACGGTCGCGAAGGGACATGGAAAATGGCGCGCGGATGAGCCGCGCGAGCTTTGGGATTGGCCTGACGAAACAGAGGCCCTTAGCTGCGCGCGATGAAAATCGTCGAGGTGGCGAGCGAGCTGTTCCCTTATGTGAAAACCGGCGGGCTGGCCGATGCCGTCGGCGCGCTGAGTGTGGCGCTGGCCGACCATGGGCACGAGGTTTCGGTCTTTCTGCCGGGCTACCGGGCGGCGGCCGAACACAAGGATGCGCTGGGGGCGGAGCGGCGGCTGCGGTTGAAGATCGAGCTCGGCGACCAGTTTTTCACCGGCGACGTGCGCGTGTTTTCCCCGCGGAAGAACCTGCGGATTTTCCTGATTTGCCGGGAGGAATTTTTCGACCGCCGCGGACTTTACGGCAACGGCGAGCGCGACTACGAGGACAACGCGGACCGTTTCATTTTCTTCTGCAAAGGCGTGGTGGAGATGCTGCGCCTCGGCGAACTGCAGGCGGACATCGTGCATTGCCACGATTGGCAGGCGGCGCTGCTGCCGGTGCTGCTGCGCGAGGCGGAGCGGCGCCACGGCGTGACGCTGGCGCTGAAGACGATTTTCACGATCCACAATATCGCCTACCAGGGCGTGCTGCCGCGGAGTGTTTTCGCGCGGACCAATCTGCCGGACGAACTCTACCACATCGACGGCCTCGAATATTACGCGCAGATCAACCTGATGAAGGGCGGCATCCTGTTTGCCGACCGGGTGACGACGGTGAGCCCGCGGTACGCGCAGGAAATCCAGACGCCGGAGTTCGGTTGCGGCCTCGACGGCGTGGTGCAGACGCGGGCCGAGGACATCGTCGGATTGCTCAACGGCGTCGACAACTCGATCTGGAATCCGGCGGTCGACGCGCTGCTGCCGGCGCGGTACTCGGCGGTGAATTTGGCGGGCAAGCAGGTTTGCCGGGCGGAACTGTTGAAACGCTGCGGCTTCGCGGCGGAGTCCAAGGGGCCGGTGTTCGGCATCGTGGCGCGGCTGACGGAGCAGAAGGGCATCGATTTCGTGCTGGCGAACGCGGATTTCTTCGCCGGCAACGACGTGCGGTTGGCGGTACTTGGGTCCGGCGACAAGCGGATGGAAAACGAATTGCGGCAGCTGGCGGAAAAGTACCCGGAGCGGATTTTCCTCAGCGCCAAGCTGGATGAAACGATGAGCCATCTGATCGAGGCGGGCAGCGATTTCTTCGTGATGCCGTCGGTGTTCGAGCCCTGCGGGCTGAACCAGATGTATTCGCAGGTTTACGGCACGATCCCGATCGTGAGCCGCGTCGGCGGCCTGTTCGACACCGTGACGGATGCGGATCTGAACCCGGCGACGGGGACGGGCCTGATGTGCGACCCGAATGCGGCGAGCCTGCGGGATGCGTTGCAGCGGGCGCTGGCGCTGTATGCGGACAAGCCGCGCCACGCAGCGGTGCAGCAGCGCGGCATGGCGCGGGATTTTTCCTGGCAGATCGCGGCGAAGGCGTACGAGCGGATGTATCAGGAAGCGTTGTGAAGCGGGGCAGAGTTGAGAGATGAGGGTTGAGAGTTGAGGAGCCTCTGAAAAACGTCCCCTCCGCGCCGGAAGTCGGCACGAAAAGTGGTGAGGTAAGGGATGAGCCAACAGACGAGTTTTCTGTCCCTTGGGTGCATGACGAAGCTGA
>NEUS01000090.1 GCA_002288455.1 Opitutia bacterium Tous-C1TDCM | reverse complement strand
GAGGCGAAGCGGATCGCGGTCTTCGGGCCCGAGTCGACCGGCAAGACCACGCTGGCGCGGCGGTTGGCGGAGCATTTCGGCGAACCTTGGGCGCCGGAGTTCGCGCGGGAGTTCTGGGACGCGCGCGGCGGCACGATCACGGCGGCGGATCTCGAGGCCGTGGGCCGCGGCCAAATGGCGAACGAGGAGGCCGCGGCGGCGCGCGCGGGGCGGGTCGTGTTTTGCGACACGGACCTGCTGACCTGCACGCTGTGGAACGACGCGCTTTTTCCCGGGGCCTGTCCGTCTTGGGTGCGCGCCGCGGCCGACCGGCGGGCGCGGGAGTTCGCGCTGTATCTGTTCTGCGAGGCCGATGTGCCGTTCGCGGCGGATCCGCAGCGATGCTTCCCGGAGGAACCGCTCCGGGCGGCGATGCGCGACCGGTGGCGCGCCGCGTTGGCGGAACGGAATTTGCCCACGGTGGAAATCCGCGGCGACTGGCCCGCGCGGGAGCGGGCGGCGATCGCGGCGGTGGCGGCGGTGCTGGGCGGTTGAGCGCGGAGCCGGAATTCAACCTACATCCGGCAGCAGAAGGGAGTCACCGAGAGCACCGAGGGGAGCATGGAGTTCACGGAGAGCAGTTTGCTGGGATCGCCGCCACGGGCGGTCGGTACACCCGCCGGGTGAGCGCGACGCGGCCTCGATTTTTCGCCAAAACTCTGTGCCTCTCCGGCTTGCCTCCCTGCCCTCCGTGACCAACTGCGTTTTCTAGGTTCAAAGGGCCGCGGCGAGAATTTCCGTCAGTTCGGCGTCCGACAAGGCCAGCGGGTTGGTCTGCATACTGCTGGCTTGCCGGGCAGCGGCGACGAGATCGGGGAAATCGGCCGGAGCGAGGCCGTAGGTCCGGAGCGGCGGGATGCGCAGTTCGGCGACCAAGTCCCGGGTCCAGGCGACGGCATCGTCGGCCGCGGCCCCGGGTTTGCCGGTGAGCCAGCGGGCGAGGTGTTCGAAGCGGCGCAACGTCTCCGTCTGCGGGGCGCGTTGCCGCAGCGCGGCGAGGTTGGCGGCCAGAACGGGGGACAAGAGCGCGGCGCAGACGGCACCGTGCGGGGCGGGAAAGCGCCCGCCGATCAGGCCGGCGAAACCGTGGACGGCCCCGAGGCCGGCATTCGCGAGCGCGAGACCGCCGTGGAGGCTGGCCAGGGCGAGATCCGTGCGCGCGACGGCGTCATGGCCGTGATGATACGCGCGGCGCAAGGCCGGGGCCGCCCGCGGCAGTCCCTCGGCGCAGAGGGCATCGGTGAGCGGATTGGCGCGGCGGGAGAGGTAGGGCTCGATCAGCTGGGTGAGGGCGTCGAGGCCGGTGGCGGCGGTCAGTTCGGGAGGAAGGCCGAGGGTGAGTTCGGGATCGACGAGGGCCAGTTGCGGGAGCATCCGCGGACTGCGGAGGCTGACTTTCACGCGGTGCGGCACCGAGGTCAGGACGGCGTTGCGCGTGGCTTCCGCGCCGGTGCCGGCCGTCGTGGGAATGGCGAAAAAGGGCAGCGGCGCGTGCGCCAGCGGGCGGGCGCGGCCGATCACTTCGAGATAGTCGAGCAGGTCGCCGGGATTGGCCAGCAACGCGGCGATGGCCTTGCCGGCGTCGAGGGCGCCGCCGCCGCCGCAGGCCACGACCAGGTCCGTCCCGGCGCGGCGGGCGCGGCCGGTGGCGGCCTCGATCAAGGCGGTGGTCGGCTCCCCGGGGATCGGTTCCACGGCAACGGCAAGGCCCGCGCGACGGAGCAGATCGGCGGCGCGGTCGGCCCGGCGGGGATCGCGGCCGGTGACGAGGAGGACGCGGCGGGCGCCGGACTCGCGGGCGGCCGATTCCAGCTCGGCGAGCGCACCGGCGCCGAAGACGATGCGCGTGGCGGTGGCGAATTCGAACCGCATCAGAAGGCGTTGTCGGCCGGGAACACGTTCGCGAATTTCACGCTGGTCCGCGGTTCGGCCATCATCGGCGCGACGGTGTCGCGCCAGAGGGCGTAGTGCGCGGTGGCCTTGTGGGCGGCGGGGGCGGCGTCGGTGCGGTAGGCCTCGAGGAGCACGAAGCGGGCGGGGTCGTCGGCTTGTTGCAGGACGTCGAAGCGGGCGATCCCGGGTTCGCGGAGACTGGCGGCGGCGTTGGCGGCGGTGGCGGCCTGGAAGGCGGCGACGGCCTCGGGTTTAACGTGGACGTGGACTTGGACGATGAGCATGGCGGCACCGCGGGTGTAGCGCGCGGGGCGGCCCAGGCAACGGTTTCGCGGACCCTGCGGGCTGTTTGACTTGCGGGCTCCGGTGCCGACTACTATCGGCTCCCGTCGGCTGCGAACCCTTACCTCCAATACTGACATGAATACTCGTTTGATCGTTTCCCTGATGCTCGTTGCGCCGGTGCTGCCGGTCGCGCTCCACGCCCAGGCTCCAGCGGCGAAACCCGCGCCCGCCAAATCCCCGGCCGACCTTGCGGTCGACGCCTTCAACAAAGTCCGCAATGCCCCGGCGTCCAAGACGCAGGCGGGTTTCACGGAGCTCATCGCGAAGGGCATGGCCTATGTCTCCCAGTATCCGACCCATGGTCAGATCAACACGGTGGTGAACCAGCTCGGCAGTTTCGCGCTGGGCATCGATGCGAAGCAGCCGGCGTTGCGCGCCTCCTACGTTTCGCTGCTGGGCCTCGAAGTCACGAATGCGCGGTACAAAGAAGGCGTCACGGATCCGGTGAAGGCGGCGCTGGCCGCGATCGACGCCGCGGTCGCGGATTACGAAATGCGCACCAACCCGAACCGCGAGGCACTGGCCGCGCTGCGCGAGAAGATCGATGCGTTGACGGAGGCGCCCGGCAGCAACCGTTTCCTCGCCGACCGCGAGCGTTCGTACGCGCACCTGATGATCATGGTCAACCAGACGGCCAAGGCCGAGGAGCAGCTGCAGAAACTCGCGAAGCATGCGGACAAGGGCATCTCGGACATGGCCAAGGCGGAGCTTAACACGATCAACGTGAAGAAGGCGCCTTTCGATCTGAAGTTCACGGGCATCGACGGGAAGGAAACCGACCTGGCCCAGATGCGCGGCAAAGTGGTCGCGCTCTACATCTGGTCCTCGACCAACAAGCAGTCCCTCGATCAGGTCGAACGGCTGAAACTGATCCATTCCGACTACCGCAAGAAGGGTTTCGAGGTGGTCACGGTCAGCTACGACAAGGCCGAGGATCGGGAGAAAGTCATGAAGGCGATCAAGGATGCCCGCATCAATTTCCCGGTGCATTTCGATGGCAAAGGCAACAAGGTCGCGTTCGCCGGCAAGCTCGGCGCCTGGAGCGCGCCCCGCCTGATGTTGTTCGACCAGAAGGGTATTTTGCAGACTCCGGCGATCAACAACCGGCTCGAAGCCAACATCCCGCTCACCCAGCTCGAGGGTCAGGTGAAACGGTTGCTCAATATCAAGTAAGCGCGGCGCGGGGCGACGGCCGGATTCCTGTTTTGCCATGACTCCGGCGGTTTCCCCTTTGGCCACGGCTCCGGCAACCCCGGAGCTGGCGGCGGATTATCTGGATCGTTTCGGCGGGCTCGGCCGGTTGTTCGGCCGGGCCGCCTTGGATCGTTTGGCCGCGGCGCATGTCGCGGTCGTGGGGGTCGGGGGCGTCGGATCCTGGACCGCGGAAGGTCTGGCGCGGAGCGGCATCGGGGCGATCACGCTGATCGATCTGGACGATGTCTGCGTCACCAATGTGAACCGGCAATTGCCGGCGCTCGACGGCCAGATCGGCCGGCCGAAGGTCGCCGTGCTGGCGGAGCGGATACGGGCGATCAATCCCGGTTGCCGGACGGCGGCGGTCGCGGAGTTTTTCACGGCGGCGACGGCGGCGAGGGTGCTGGCGGGGCCGTTCGACTATGTGGTCGACGCGGTGGACCGCATGTCGATCAAGGCCTTGCTGGTGGCCACGTGCCGGCAGCGCGGGTGGCCGGTTTTGAGTGCCGGGGCGGCGGGCGGGCGGCGCGATCCGATGCAGATCCGGACGGGCGACATCGGGGAGGCGGGCGACGAATTGCTGAAACAGGTGCGCAAGAAGTTGCGGCGCGACCACGGCTTCGTGCAGGGCGCGCACCGCGGGATCACGCGGATGGGCGTGCGCGCGGTGTGGTCGGTCGAGGATCCGGTTTTCCCTTGGGCCGACGGCACCTGTGCGGCGACGGCGGAGCCGGGCAGCAACCTGAAGCTCGACTGCGCGAGCGGATTCGGGGCGGCGGTGTTTGTGACCGGCGCCTTCGGGTTGGCGGCAGCGGGCGAGGTGGTGAGGACGATCGCGTTGCCGGCGGAGAAACGTTAAGGAAACGCGGACGGCGTCAGCGGTGGCCCCACGGGGCGGGCGGCGCGGCGATGGGTTTCGTCAGATCGAATTCGACGCGGAAGCGGCGGTTCTCGGCTTCGCGGCGCAGGCCGTAGGCGAAGGTTTTTCCGGGCGCGACGGCGACGGTCCAGATGTTGGTTTTGGCGGCGGGAATCAGATTGGCGGTGAAGGCGTCGGCGGGGAAATCCTGGCTTTCGGCGCTGCCGGCGGAGGCGGTGTCGCCGCCGTATTGGGTGACCTTGTCTTCGGAGCCGTCCTCGTGGCGGTGATCGTGTTTCAGCCGCAGGCCGTTGGCCGTGCGCGTGACGACCCAGGTGCGGGAGCGGTTGGGGCCGACGTGGAATGGAATCTTGATTTCGTTTTCGCCGCAGGCGCGCACGTGCATCACGAGGACTTCCTTGGCGAATTGCGAATCGGAGGCGGCGGTGCCGGCGACGACTTTGCCGGCGAAGGCTTGGCCGCAGAGCGCCTGCAGGTTTTTCCAGAAGGCTTCCTGTTCGGGCGGCAGGGCGCGGGCGGCGAGAGGAGCGAGGAAGAAAGCGGCGAGGAAAAGAAAGCGCATCGGAAAAGTGGAAAAGTGGAAAATTGGGAAATTGAGAAATTGGAAAATCGGGAAACGGGGAAGCAGAAGGCGAAAGGCGAAGGTCGGAAAATTGGGAAATTGGGAAACGGGGAAGCAGAAGGCGAAAGGCGAAAGGCGGAAGGCGAAGATCGGAAATTGGGGAAGTCGGAAAATCGGGAAACTGGGGGAATTGGAGAAACGGGATTGGCGCGGCGGGATCAGGGGCCGAAGCAGTGGCGGAAGTTGGCGGCGACGGTGGCGGCGAGGGCGGGGACGGAGAGGCCGCGGAGGGCGGCGAGGCCGGCGTAGGCGACTTCGAGGTTGGCGGGGTGGTTGATCGCGGCGCCGTCGGGGGCGGGCGGCAGGCGATGGCGGATTTCGGATTCCGGCGGGAGCATCGCGGGGGCGTCGGTCTCGACGAGAATTCGGTCGGAGGGGAGGCGGGCGAAGACGGCGCGTTTGGCGGCGTGACGGTCGCCGAGGAAGAAGGCGTTGAAGGAAAAGAAGGCGCCGAGGCTGGCGAACGTTTCGGCCATTTCCGCCGAGCCGCCGTAGGCGTGGAGCAAGAAGCCGCGGGCCGGGAGCGGGGAGGTGCGCAGCGTTTCGAGCAAGGGACCCCAGGCTTCGAGGCAGTGGATTGAAACGGGGAGATTGCGCGCGGCGGCGAGCTCGAGTTGCCAGCGGAAGGCGGTCTGCTGTTCGTCGAGCGAGGCGCGGCGCAGGCCGGCGAGGCGCGGGTCGTCGGGGCGCGCATGATCGAGGATCCAACGGTCGAGGCCGATCTCGCCGATGGCCGGGGCGAGGCCGCGCGGGAGCGGTTGCGCGAGGCGATGGAGGAGGGCGTCGCGCCAGTGCGGGGAAGCGTTGCCGACATCCCAGGGATGAAGGCCGAAGCTGGGGCGGACCCACGGATACGTTTCCGCGAGTGCGGCGACGTCGGCCCAGTCGGCTTCGCAGGTGCCGTTGACGACGGCGGCGGCGAGCGGGAGGCGGGCGAGGTCGGCGGCGACGGCGTCGCGGTGCGGCCGGAGCCAATCGTCCTGGAAGTGGTTGTGGGCGTCGCAGAGCGGCGTCATGGGGCGGGGGCCGCGTGGGCGCGGGCGAAGTCGCGGAGGGCGGCGCGGGCGGAGGCGAGGCCGTTGCGGCGGGTGGGCGAGAGGTTGGCGATGACGCCGAGGGCGGCGAGGGGATCGAGGTCGGAGGCGGCGAGTTCGGCGGGCGGTGTGTCGCCGAAGAAATCGCAGAGGAGGGCGAGCAGTCCGTGGACGACGGGGGAAACGGCGGAGCAGCGGAAGTGGCAACGGCCGTCGCGGAGTTCGCCGGCGAGCCAGACGACGGAGACGCAGCCGCGGACGCGGTGGGCGTCGGTGCGTTGGTTTTCCGGCAAGGGTGGCTGGCGTTTCGCGCGGTCGAGGAGGGCGGCGAGGCGTTCCTGCGGATCGGGAATGACTTCGAAATCGGCGACGAGTTGCGCGAGTTTTGCGTTCAGCGGCACGGCGGCAGCGTGGGCGGGCGAAGGCGGGATATTCAATTGCGGATTGCGGAACTCTCGAAACCGGAATTCGGAAACCGGAGACCGGAAACCCAAGCCGCGGGCGAACCGCAGGCGCTCTGCCACCGTGCTGCGGCGCGATGCCGTAGGACCAAGATCCGATTTCCGATTTCGGTGTCGGCGCCGGAACCCAAAACCCAAAACGCAAAACCCAAAACGGAGTTTGAAGGTCGAACCTCGAACTCCGAACTCCAAACTCCGAACCGCAGCGCGCTTCAGCGCGCTGCGTCAGTTATAGAACATCGCTTCGTTCGACTGGAAGAGGCCGTGGGCGAGTTTGGTCCAGGCGTTGAGCGGCGCGCTGCTTTCGAAAAAGCCGCCGACTTGGGTGGAGTACTTGCTGTTGGCCTGGGCTTTCTTCTGCGCGGCGGTGCGGTTGTCCTTCCGGTTTTCGCGGGCGTTGACCTGCTGGGGCGTCGTCGGAACTTCGAGGGCGGTGCCTTGCGGATTGGACTTAACGTATTTCACGCCGAGCTCGATTTCCCGTTTGGTCGGCATGCGCTGGTAGATCGCGAGGTAGAGAATCGCGACGCGTTCTTCGTCGGATTTGAGCGAGGCGAAGCCGGTGCGTTCGACGAGTTTGCGGGCGGTTTCGATGACCATCGGGCTGTTCATGAGGAACAGCGCCTGTTGCGGCACGATGGTTTCGTAGCGGCGGCCGGAGGAGACGTCGGGGCTCGGGAAATCGAACTGCGTGAGCAATTCCGGCGGATTGGTGCGGTCGATCAGGGTGTAGATCGCGCGGCGTTTGGCGAAGCCCTCGCTGCTGATGGCGACGGGGCGGCCGCCGCGGGTGAGGTCGAGTTCGCCGGTGATGGCGAGGAGCGAGTCGTGCAGTTCCTCGAAATCGAGGCGGCGCAGATTGAAGCGCCAGAGGAGCTTGTTGTTGGGATCGCGCTCGGCGTAGGCGGGATTGTTCTGCGAGCTCTGCTGGTAGGCCGCGCTGAGGACGATCGTGCGGTGCAGCTGTTTGATCGACCAACCCTGCTCGACGAAGGTGGCGGCGAGCCAATCGAGCAATTCGGGATGCGTCGGCATGGAGGACATGTTGCCGAGGTCGTCGGGGGTTTCGACGAAGCCCTTGCCCCAGTGCTGCTGCCACATGCGGTTGACCATGACGCGGGCGGTGAGCGGGTTTTTGTCGTCGGCGATTGCCTTCGCGAGATCGATGCGGCCGGAGCCGTTTTTCCAGACCGGGCGTTTCTTGGGATCGGGGGAAAGGATCTCGAGGAAACGGCGGGGGACGACCTCGCCTTTGTTGCCGGCTTCGCCGCGGATCAGGACCTCGTAGTCGCGGGCGCGCGGCACATCGAGGAGGGCGTTGACGCGGGCGGGGGCGCCGGGGTGCTTGGTTTCAAGGTCGTTGAGCTCGCGGTAGAGGGTGCGTTCGGCGCGTTGCAGTTGCTGGCGCTTCTGCGGATCGAGCTTGGCGGTGCCGTTCTTGCCTTTGCCGGTGCGGGCGGCGCGGACGGCGCGCTGGAGCTCCGCCTGCTCTTCCTTCAGTTCCGCTTCCTTCTTTTCGAGGGCGGCGGCCTTGGCCAGGTAGTCGAGCAGATCGGTGGTTTGGGGCGGCGTGGATTGGAGCGTCGGGAGTTCCTTCGGCTGGGTGGTGTTCGCGAAGACGCCGTAGAGGGAGTAATAGTCCTTCGTCGGGATCGGGTCGAATTTGTGGTCGTGGCAGCGGGCGCAGGAAACGGTGAGGCCGAGGAAGGCCTTGCTGGTGACGTCGATCTGGTCGTCGACGATGTCGCCGCGGCGGCCGTTGAACTGGTTGCCCAAGGTCAGGAAACCGAGAGCGGCGCTGTGCCAGCGGTGGTCGGGCGCGGGTTGGCCCTTCGCCTTCGCCTGTTTTTCGACGGCGGCCTGCACGGCATCCCCCGCGAGCTGCGAGAGGATGAATTGGTTGTAGGGCATATCGACGTTGAAGGCGTTGATCACCCAGTCGCGGTAGGTCCAGGCGTGCGGATAGCGGAGGTCGTCCTGGCGCGGGGCGTCGCCCTTGGTGTCGGAGTAGCGCGCGACATCGAGCCAGTAGCGGGCCCAGTGTTCGCCGTACTGCGCGGTGTTGAGCAGGCGGTCGACGACCTTGGCGTAGGCGTCGGGGGACTTGTCGTTGAGGAAATCCTGAACCTCGCGGACGGTCGGAGGGAGGCCGATCAGATCGAAATAGATGCGGCGGATGAGCGTGGTCTTTTCCGCGGGCGTGTTGGGTTTCATCCCCTCGGCTTCGAGTTTCGCGAGGACGAAGTTGTCGACGGGGTTCTTGACCCAGGCGGCGTCCTGCACGGCGGGGACGGCGGGTTTCTTGACGGGCTGGAAGGCCCAGTGGGCGCGGCCGACGCCGCCGTAGGTTTTGGCGGAGCTGCCGGCGGCGACGACGCTGCGGGGATCGGGGGCGCCGCGGCGGACCCACTCGGTGAGATCGGCGATTTGCTGGTCGGACAGTTTCTCGCCCTTCGGCGGCATCTGCAGGTCTTCATCTTTGTAGCGGATGGCCTGGATGAGGAGGGATTCGTCGGGTTTGCCCGGAACGATGGCGGGGCCGGTGTTGCCGCCGTGGAGGACGGCTTCGCGGGTGTCGAGCAGGAGGCCGCCGCGGACTTTGTCGCCGCCCTTGCTGTGGCACTTGTAGCAGGTGTCGGTGAGGATCGGGCGGATCTTGGATTCGAAGAACGCGAGATCGGCGGGCGAGATCGGTTTGGCGATCGCCGGATGGCCGGCGGGCATGTCGGCGGCGCGAAGCAGGGAACCGAGCAGAACGAAGCCGAGCCCCAGCAGCGGCTTCACCTTGGGAAATCCGGAGCGCATGGGGATCAGGCGAGGAGCGGTTTGACGACGTTGCCGGCGACGTCGGTGAGGCGGAAATCGCGGCCGTTGAAACGGTAGGTCAGCTTCGTGTGATCCATGCCCATGGCGTGGAGAATCGTCGCGTGCAGATCGTGGACGTGGACCTTGTCCTGCACGGCGGCGGCGCCGAATTCGTCGGTCGCGCCGTGGACGATACCGCCCTTGACGCCGCCGCCGGCCATGACGACGGAGAATGCCTTGGCGTTGTGGTCGCGGCCCGGATCGTCGCTGCCGTTGCGGTCGCGGGTGGGTTTGCGGCCGAATTCACCGCCCCAAAGGACGAGGGTCGAATCGAGCAGGCCGCGCTGCTTGAGATCGTGAATGAGGGCGGCGAGCGGCTGGTCGATTTCGCCGGCCTTCTGGGAAAGCCGTTGCTGGAGCTGCTGGTGGTGGTCCCAGCCGTTGTGCCAGACTTGGACCATGCGGACGCCGCGTTCGACGAGGCGGCGGGCGATGAGGAGCTGTTTGCCCTGTTCGCTGTTGCCGTAGGCGGCGCGGGTGTCGGCGGATTCCTTGTTGATGTCGAAGGCGTCGAGTGCCTCGGCCTGCATGCGGAAGGCAATCTCGTAACTTTCGAGGCGGGTCTCGAGGGCGGCGTCGCGCTGGAGATTTTGCGCGTGGAGCTCGTTGAGCTGGTGGACGAAGTCGAGTTGGCGGCGCTGTTCGGCTTTCGAGACGTAGGTGTTGCGGATGTTCTGGATCATCTGCGGCACGCTCGGGGCCTGGGTGTTGATGCTCGTGCCCTGGTAAACGCCGGGGAGAAACGCCGATTGGTAATTGGAGGCGCCGCCGGGGGGCAGGCCGCCGCCGCGGAGGGCGATGAAGCCGGGGAGATTCTGGTTTTCGGTGCCGAGGCCGTAGACGAGCCACGAGCCGAGGCTGGGTTTCGCGATGCGGAGCGAGCCGGTGTTCATGAACACCGTCGCGACTTCGTGGGCGGGGATGTCGGTCCACATCGAGCGCACGACGGCGAGGTCGTCGGCGTGCGCGGCGGTCTTGGCGAAGGCGCTGCTGACCTCGAGACCGCTCTTGCCATATTTGGAAAACGTGAAGGGCGAACCGAGCGCGATGTCGCCGCCGGGGATGGTCTTGCCGTCCATCTTCACGAGCGACGGCTTCGGATCCCAAGTATCGAGATGCGACGGCGCGCCTTGGGCGAAGATGTGGATGACGGCTTTGGCTTTGCCGCCGAAGTGGGACGGCTTCGGCGTCAACGGTCCGGTCGGCACGGCCTTGCCCTTGGCTTGGGCGGCGACGAGGTCGCGGGGATCGAGAATGTTGGCGAGCGAGAGGGCGCCGAGGCCCATGCCGACGCGGCCGAGAAACTTGCGACGGGTGAGGAAGTAGTCCTCGAGATTGGTCGAGATGCCGCAGCAGGGATGGGCGGGGCCGGAGGGGAAGACGGAGTCGTCGCGGTGGGAGTGGGAAGCCATGGCGGAAGTGGGACGCGGTGGGAGTGGGAAGGGGCGGGCACCAAGACGCGCGGTGGGCGCGGCGGTTTCAGCCTAAACGCAAACGGGGAGGGGGAAGGGGCGCGAAGAGTGAAGAGACCGCGCGGTTACGCAACTGCTTTGGCGGTCGCGGTCGCGGTTCACGCCGCGAGCAACGGCGGCACCGGGCAGTCGAGGGCGGCGGCGACGGCGCGGAGCAACTCCGCTTCGGAGATGGCGATATGGCCGTCGTGTCCGATGACGATCGCCGCGGCCCGGAGGGCGGCCTGCTTGATGGCCGGACTGGCGCGGGCCAGCCGGTCGAGGGAAGTATCCAGCTTCGCGAGATCGCCGGTGCCGGAAAACGCGAGCTGCGCCGCGACCAGCGGCAGTTGGCCGGCCCCGGCGGCGAAGGCCGCGGCGGGCGCAGCGGTGGCGGTTTGGGCCAGCGCCGAAAGCAGCACCGAGAGGTCGCCGGCCAGCGGCGCAAACGAGTGGAAGTCGACCATGGCCGCGGCGGGATTGCGGCCGAGCTCGAGCGAACGCAGGAGCAATTTCTGCAGGGCGAATTCGAAGACGGTCACGGTGCCGTCGGCGTGGACCAGTTCGTCGAGCGTTTCGAACAGCGCCGCGAGTTCCGCCGGCGGCAGGCGACGCACGGCCGGGAGGGCCAGTTGCACGAGCGGCAAGCGGCCGGCCGCGGGCAAGCGTCCCAGCCAAGGCTCCAAGGCATCGAGTTGGGCCAGCGGCGACGTGCCTGCGCCGGCCCGTGCGGCGACGAGGCGGCGTTGGCCGGCGCGGGTTGCCGGATCGTCGGCGAGCAGCAGGCCGCAGAGCAGGGCGGCGACGTTTTCGGGTTGGCGGGCGGCTTCGCGCAGGCCGGCGGGGATTCCTTCGACCAAAATTTGGGCGTGCGCGATTTGCTCCGGGGTGAGCGAGCCGGCGGCGGCAACGGCCGCGGTGGCCGCCGCGGGGGGCAGCGGCGGCGGAACGGCGGGCGCGGCGGCGGGGCCGGGGCGGGCGGGTACGAGGCCGGCGGAAACGAACGATTCCCGGCCGATGTCGACGCGTTCCGGCGGTTCGAAGAACTCCCCGGCGAACGACGCATCAATGGCCCGGATACGTTCCGTGAGGGGCGGATGCGTGGCCCAGAGACCGCCGAAAAAGGAGCCGAACGCCTGCGCGAAAAAGAAATGCCCGATCTCCGCGCTGTGCGCCGACTGCATTTTGCCGCCGAGGGCGTAGCCGCCGATTTTTTTCAGCGCGCCGGTGATGCCGGCGGGATTGCGGGTGAACTGGACCGCGGCGGCGTCCGCCAGGAATTCGCGTTGCCGCGACACGGCGGCCTGGATCAGCCGGCCGAAGAAATAACCGAGGTAGCCGACGATCATCAGGGCCAGCCCCGCCCCGATCAAAATCGCCCCGCCGCCCTTTTCCTTGCTGCGGCCCGGGCGGACGTAACGCAGGCCCTGAAGCACGGTTCGGCCCAGAACGCCGATGATCAGAATGCCGAAGATCAACGCCGTGAGCCGCATGTTGAGGCGCATGTCGCCGTTCAAAATGTGGCTGAATTCATGCCCGACCACGCCCTGCAGTTCGTCGCGGTTCAGTTTCTCGAGGGTGCCGCGGGTGACGGCGACGACGGCATCGTTCGTGGTGAGGCCGGCGGCGAAGGCGTTGATGGCGGGTTCGTCGTCGAGGACGTACACCGCCGGCACCGGCGTGCCGGAGGCGATGGCCATTTCTTCGACGACATTGAGCAGGCGGCGTTCGGCGGGATTGACCGCGCCCGGTTCGATCCGGCGGCCGCCGAGACTTTCCGCCACGACGCTGCCGCCCGACGAGTACTGCAGCCATTTGAACAGCGAGGCGAGGCCGACCACGATCACCGTGGTGCCGGTGATGCCGGTGAACAGCCGCGGGTGCCACCAGCCGGCCAGCGCGTCGGGATCCCAGACCGGGGAGTCGTTGAAACTAAGACCCGTGTCGGCGGGGCCGGCCCAGCGAAGGAGCAGCACGCCGGCGAGGTAGGCGGCCAGAATCGTGCCGATGACGGCGAAAACAAAGAGCACGACCAGCCGCGCGGTGCGCTGCTTGGCGCGGGCCTGGGCCTCGAAAAAATCCATGGCGATCGTCGCGGCGCCGGCACCGGCGCAATCAAGAGGCGGCGCGGCGGTTGCGGGACGGGAAAGGGGCGCGGCCGCGGTCCGCGTCTCAGTTGAAACTCACCTTGGGCGCGTTGCGTTCGGCGGGATCCTCGATCTGGAACAGCTCCGCCGGCTGGAAACCGAGCGCGCCGGCGAGGACGACCGCGGGAAAGGTTTCGCGGGCCGTGTTGTAGG
Source organism: Opitutia bacterium Tous-C1TDCM (assembly GCA_002288455.1). GTDB lineage: Bacteria > Verrucomicrobiota > Verrucomicrobiia > Opitutales > Opitutaceae > ER46. Next base: position 4,966 of record NEUS01000090.1, on the reverse strand, counting down.
TCATGACGCTGTCGTTGTACGCTTGGCGGGCGAAGGAGATCTTGTTTTCCGTCGAGGTCAGTTCCTCGGTCAGCTGCAGCATGTTCTGGTTGGCCTTCAGGTCCGGGTATTGCTCGGAAACCACCATCAGGCGGGAGAGCGCGCCGGCCAGGCCGCCCTCGGCGGTGGCGAGGTTGCGCATGGCGTTGGCGTCGGCGGGATTCGACGCCGCCGACTGCGAGGCGGCGAGGGCGATGTTGCGCGCCTTGATCACGGCCTCGAGGGTCTCGCGCTCGTGCTTGAGATAGCCTTTGGCGATTTCGACGAGGTTCGGGATCAGATCGTAGCGGCGCTTCAGCTGGACGTCGATCTGGGCGAACGCGTTCTTGAAGCGGTTGCGGAGCGCGACGAGCGAGTTGTACACGCCGACGGCCCAGATTCCGAAAACGACGACGAGGAGGGCCAGCACACCGAGAATGATCAATGCAGCAGACATGGGCGGAGGAGGGGGTGGAGAAACGGGACGCGGGGACTCTGGCGCGCCGCCGCGGCGGCGCGAGACGGAACTGGCGACATCGCGGTTGATTGTTTCCGGCCGGCTCCGCAACGTTCCCGCGATTGACGCGCATGCGCACACAGTTTCGGCCGGCGGCAGCGGTCCTCGCGGTTTTGGCCCTCGGATTGTCGGCCGCGGCGGGACAGGGGACCTTGAGTCCGCCGACGCCGTTCGCGCCCGCCCCGGCGGCGATTTCGGCCGGCGAGACCGGCCTCACGCTCGCCGCCGCGCAGCGGGCCCACGATCTCGGCCTGCTTTCCACCGCCGCGTCGCTGTATCGTAATTTGTTGGCCGACCCCGCGGGTGACCGGCCGGCCGCCGCGCTCGCGCTGGCGTCGGTCCTGCTCGATGCGGGCGATCCCGCGGCTGCGGAAGCGGCGCTGGCCGCCGCGCCGGGAAGCCGCCCGGCGGCTTGGCAGTTGCGCGCGGGTCTGGCGGCGCTGCAACTCCGCCGCCGCGAAGCCGCGCAGGCGGCCTGGGACGCGGTGCGCCCGGACGAACTGCCGGCCGCCGACCGGGCCTGGTATCTTTTTCTGCAAGGCGCGCTCTACGACACCCTGCCGGTGCGGGACAGCGGCGCAATCACCCGGGCCAACGAATTCTACAACCGGGCCCGCGACGCCGCGCCGACGGACTTTGCCAAAGCGCGATTCCAGCTCGCCGCGGAACGCGTGCGGCTGCAGTTGGCGGCGCCGACGCGCGAGGATCTCGAGCAGACCCGCCGGCTCTGGGAACAGTACCAAGGCCGCGAGGCGGGCTATGAGCCGGCGCGGCAATATGCGGTCAAACTCGCGCTGCTCGACCGGCGCGGCGAGGCGGTGCAGTTCCTTCGGCAGCAGGTGCTGTTGGCGTTGCCGGCCGGCGAGCGGGGCTGGCGGGATGAGTTCAACTTTCTTGTCGGCATGTTCGGCGACCGCAGCCGCAACGGGCTCGGCCGGAATGCCCTGCTGCAATTGCTCGCGAACGGCAGCAAACCCGAGCGCCAGCGCCAGGCTCTCCAGTTGCTCGCCGATGCGTCGCCGGCGGAGCCCGAACGCGGCAATTTCAAGTCCGAGCTCAACCGCCTGATCGCCCTCGTTCCGGCGCATCCGTTGCGCGAGAGCCTGCTTTACTTCCGGGCCCAGCTCGCGCTCGCGGAAAAGGATTTCGCCGCCGCCGAGGAAAACGCGAACCGCCTGCTGCTCGATTTTCCCGGGACGGCGCAACGCGTCCAAGTGCTGGGCCTGCTCACGCAGTCGGCGTGGGAGCAGCAGCGTTTCCGGCTCGCCGCGGAGAACGCGCGCAAGGCGCGGGAGGCGCTGCCGGCCGAGGATCCGGCGTTTGTCGCCGTGCGCGCGAAACTGGGCGTGCTCGAAGCGGAGGCCCGCTTCCGGGCCGGCGACTACCGCTACGCGGCGGACGTGTATGCGGCCGTGCTGCGCGAGCGCTCCCCGGAGTTCGCGGGCGAGCGGCTGAGTGCGTTGATTTTCCAGCGGGTCCTCTCCGAGATCCGGGCCGGCGCCACCGAAGCCGCGCAGGTCCTCGACGCCGCCGGGCGGGATCCGGCGTTCCGGCTCGTCGACCGTTGGCAAGCGGAGTGGAGCCTCGCGCGGGCCCTCCAGTTGCAAGGACGGATCGACGATGCTTTCCGCCGCGTGGCTGCCTTGATGGTCGGGGTGCGGCCCGAAAATGCGCCGGCGCCCGCGGACCTGCCGGCGGACCTCCGGGCGCGGATGGGTTGGTTGCATGCGCGGTTGGCTTTCGACGCGGAGCGCTTCGCCGAAACTTTGCCGTTGGTCGACGACCTGCTCCGCGGTCTCGGCGCGGCCGCCGTGCCCTTGCGCGACGAGATCGCCAGCACCTCGATTCTGCTGAAGGCGCGGGCGGAGTTTGCGTTGCAGCAGGAGGCGGCCGCTTTGGAAACCCTGCTGCGGCTGCGCACCGACTACCCGCGCAGCGAGGCCGCGATCTATTCGTACCTGATCGAATCGCAGCATTTCGCCGCCCAGGAGAAAATCGGCGAAGCGCAGCTGCGCCTGACCCGCCTGATCGACAACGCCGATTACCGCACGAGCCCGTACGTGCCGTTCGCGCTCTTCGAACTTGCGTTGCTGTCCGAGCGGCTCGGGCAGGAAAAAGATCTCGCCGAAGCCAACAAACGCATCGAGCAACTGGTCGAGTTGCCCGCCGCGGCCGCCGACTCCGAGCTGATCTTCGCCGCGCGGCTCAAACAGGGCGATCTGCTGCGCCGGCTCAGCCAGTTTCCCCAGGCCCAGCGGGCGTACGAATACCTCGTCAACCGCTTCTCGCAACGGCCCGATGTGGTGCTGGCGCAGCTGGCGCTCGCGGATTGTCACAATGCCCAATCTTCCGCCGACGGCCGCGGTGGCCCGTCGCATGCCGACAATGCCCAGCGGCTCTACGAACAGTTGCGGGATCGCTTCGACGCCCCGCCCGAAGTGCGCGTCGAGGCGGGTTACAAGCTCGGTCTCATCCTGTTCCGGCGCGGCCAGACCGACAAAGCCGTCGACGTGTGGTGGAAGGACGTCGTCACCCCGTTTCTCCTCGGCAATTCCGCCGGTTTCGCCGCCAACGACAAGCGGCCCTATTGGCTCGCGGCCACGCTGTTCGAGCTGGGGCGGGCTTATGAAGCCCGCGATCGGCTCGAAGAAGCGCGCCGGGCCTACAGCCTCGTGCTGCAGGCCCGGCTGGGAATCGGGGAAAGCCTGGCGCGCGAAGCCCTGAAACGTCTCGGGGTGCCCGAGGTGAAACCTTGACCCCGGCGAATGTTTCCGGCGCCGCTACCTTTCCATCTCCCGTGAGCTCTTCCGTTTTTTTCGCTGCCACCGGCCCCGACCTCAGCCTCTTCGCCCGCGGCGGACCCATGATGTGGGTCCTCTTTGGGTTGGCGGTGCTCGTCACCATGCTGTTCGTCGAGCGCACGCTCTTTCTGCACCGCGGCCAGATCCGCGCGAAAGCCTTTGTGGAAGGCATCAAGAATATCGTCGCCAAGCGGCGTTTGGTCGAAGCCCTGACCGTCTGCGAGGAGACCCCCGGGCCGGTGGCCGCGGTCGTGAAGGCGGCCTTGCTGCACGCCGACGATGCCGCGGAAGCGATGCGCTTCCACGTGCAGGAAGCGGCGGTGATCGAGTTGCCCGTCCTCGAACGCCGGCTCGGGGCCATCGCGGCGATCGCCCAGATTGCGCCGCTGGTCGGTCTGCTGGGGACGGTGCTCGGGATGATCACGACGTTTTTGGCCTTCGAGCGCGGCGGCAACTATGCGATGGCCGGGGCCTTGTCCGCGGGCATGTGGCAGGCGCTGCTCGCGACCGCCGGCAGTCTATTGGTCGCGATCCCAACCCACCTCGCGCATCATTTTCTCACCGGCCGGGTCCGGTCGATCGTGCGCGATGTCGAGTGGTCGGGCAACGAGATCATGAAATTCCTGCTGACCGAATACCGGGAAAACAAACCGGGTGAAAACGCGGCATCCGGTCCCGTCACCCAATAAGGCTCGCGATGATCACCCGACCCCTCGACCTCGCGTCCCGCCTGCGCCCCGAACCGCGCCATTTCGATTGGTTGTTCTTTGTGAACGCGGGCGGCTTGGTGCTTTTCTTTGCCCTGTTCGGTTCCCGGTTCGTGCTCGCGCCCGGAGTTACGGTCCTGCCGTCCTTGGCCGGCGCGACTGCCGCCGCCCGGACCACGACGCATCTGGTCCGGATCAACAGCGCGCAGCAGATTCTGGCCGGCGACGGACTGCGCGACATGCAGGGGTTGCGCGACTGGCTCGAAGCCCAGGCCAAAACCGTGCAATCTCCCGTGCTGCTGATCCAGGCCAGTGACGGCGTCACCCTCGACGTGGTCGCGCGGGTGACGAGCCTCGCGGACACGGCTGGCTTTGCGGTGCAGATCGCCGCCGTCGAACCCACGCGGTCCGGTGCCCCTTCGCCAAGCCGGCAGAGATAAAATGAAAAAACCGCCGGTACACCGTCGCGGTCATTGGCTCGTCGCCGGCTCAGCCGCGCTGGCGGTCGCGGTGGCTGCGGCGCTGCTGTTCCGTGTTCCCGCGAGCCCGATCCCACCTCCCGCCGTTCCCGCTTCGGCGCCGGTCGAGCTGCGCAACATCAGCCGCGGGACCACCCTGCAAAGCGAAGAAGCGGCGCTCCGCGACTTGGCCCCGCTCTTTTTGCCGACCCCGCGCAACGCCACGCTGGAGCGTCTGCCCCAACGTGAGCCCGGCCGTTCGATGATCGATCAGGAAGTGCCAAGGCTCGGTTTCGGCGAGGGTGGGGCGGCCCTGGAGAAGGACTTGCCGCCCGTCGTGACGTTGAATGGACGCACGCTTGCCGCTGCCGGTCCGCTCGATGCCCTGCTTGGGATCTCCCCGGGGCCGGCGTTGAGCGGAATCGGGCGTACGGCGGTCGAGTTGCCTCAGCTTGCGCCCCGCGG
>NEUS01000009.1 GCA_002288455.1 Opitutia bacterium Tous-C1TDCM | reverse complement strand
GAGCCGTCGGGGGACCACGCGAGATCGATGGCGTAGTCGTCGAGGGGCGCGGCCCAGTGTTTCGTCAGTTGCATCGCGCCGCAGGTTGCGCGGCGAGGGCGGCTGCGCAAGGCGCGAGTCGGGCTAGGCCCGGCGACGATCCGGCGGGAGAAATGCGGTTCAGGCGGGGACGGAAATCGGAGTTTGCGCGGTGGCGAGCACGGCGGCGAAACGGGGATCGGCGCGGAGCGGGGCGAAGACGGGGTCGAGCCGCAGGAGCGCGGGATCGAGGGCGGAGGGCAGATTCACGAGGTGCGCGAGTTCGGCGAAGAAGCGGTCGGCGTGGGCGGGGCCGGCGAGGGCAAGGACGGCGAGGCGGCCGGGTTCGCGGAGGATGAGGCGGGCGCCGGCGAGGACGGCGCCGAGGACGTGGTCGCCGCCGGAGTAGCGAAGTTCGACGGCGCGGTCGGCGTGCGCGAGGGCGGAGGCGGAGTCGCCGAGCATGGCTTCGAGGGTGGCGAGCATCATCATGGGGACGGCGGCGCCGGCGTGTTCGGAAACGATGAGGGGCCGCAGTTCGGTGCAGGCGCGTTCGGCGAGCGGGCGCCAGGCCGGGTCGCCGGCGTGGCGGCGGACGCGGGCCTGGAGGAGCAGTTCCTCCGCGAGCCCGACGCCGGAGCGAGCGAGCAACGGCGGCAAGGCGGCGAGGGCGGCGGTGGCGCAGCCCCGCCAGGATTCGAACAGCGCGCGCCATTTGGCGACGATGCCGTCGGGATCCGCCGGCAGGGCCGCGAGGGCGGCGAGGGTGCGGTCGAGATCGCCGTGGACGCAGAGCTCGGTGGCGACGGTAAGCGTTTGCAGCGCGGGATCGACGGGGGCGAGCAGTTGCTGGACGTGGAAAATTTTCAGGGCGCCGGCGTAGTCGCGGATCATTTCCAGCGTGTAGCCGGTTTCGCGGGCGATGCGGGGATTGCGTTGGTCGAGGGACTGGGCGCGGCTGAAGCCGGCGAGGGCCTCGCTCCAGCGGCCGGCGCGGCGGTGGACGAGCGCGAGGTTGTAGATGGCGTCGGCGCTGTTGGGCATGGCGCGCACGGACTGTTCGAAGGTGCGGGCGGCGGCGGCGTGGTCGCGGCGGCCCCAGTAGAGGAAGAAACCGCGCATGCGCAGGAGTTCGGTGGCCTCGGCGCCGAGGGCCTCGGCGGCGGCGAGGGCGACCTCGGCGGCGCGCAGGCGGGCGGGGTCGGGATCGTAGCCGACGAAGTAGTGCGCGAGATGGATTTCGCAGAGCAGCAGATGGGCGCGGGCGAGGCGCGGATCGAGGCGCAGCGCATCCTGCAGGAGGGACTCGACCTCGGCCATCGCGTCGGCGACGAGCCCGCGGTCGTCGTAGTGCCGTTGGGCGCGGAGGAACAAGTCGTAGGCGCGCAGGCGCGGGCTGGCGGCCTCGAGGAAAAAGGTCTGGCCGACGCCGGAGGGGCCGAAGGCGAGCACGGGTTGGCCGCTGAGGAAGCGTTCCAATTCCGCCGCGACCTCGCGGGCCGAGGCGTAGCGGTCGGCGGGGTGTTTCGCGAGGCAGCGCAGCACGATGGCCTCGATGGGCGGCGGCACGTCGGCGACGAGGGTGCGGGGGGCGAGCGGAGTTTCCTCGGCGATTTGGCGGAGGACGGCTTCGAGGGTGGCGCCGGAGTGGGGCGCGCAACCGGTGAGCAAATGATAGAGCAGGGCGCCGAGACCGTAGATGTCGACGGCGGGTTGGCCGCTGGGGTCGCCGGCGGCCTGTTCGGGCGCCATGTGGGCGGGCGTGCCGATGAGGAAGCCGGGTTGGGTGGCGCCGCGCGGGGCGCGGGCGGAGAGATCCTTGGCGAGGCCGAAGTCGGCCAGCAGGGGCCGGCCTTCGAGATCGAGCAGGACGTTCGAAGGTTTGAGGTCGCGGTGCACGACCCCGCGTTCGTGGGCGTGCGCGACACTTTGCGCCACGATCATGACGAGTTCCGCGGCGCGGGCGGCGGCGACGGGACCGTCGCCGAGCAGGGCGTCGAGACTGGAGCCTTCGACGAGTTCCATCGTGAAGAAAGGGACGCCGTCGAGGCGGCCGAGATCGTAGATGGCGACGATACCGGGGTGCCGCAGGCTGGCGGCGAGCCGGGCTTCGCGGAGAAAACGCGCGGCGTGTTCCGGCTCGGCGGCGAGCGCGGGGTGCATGAGCTTGAGGGCGACGATGCGGTCGAGGCTGCCTTGGCGGGCGCGGTAGACGACGCCCATGCCGCCGCGGCCGAGCTCGGCGAGCAATTCGTAATCGCCGAGGCGGCTGAGCGGCAGACCCGAGGCGCTGCCGCCGCCGACGAGCGGGGCGGGCGGCGAGTCGCCGAGCATCCAGCCCGAAACGCAACGCGGGCAGAGTCCGCCGAGCACGCGCGGATCGAGCGGGGCGGCACAGGTCGGGCAGGAGGGGACGGGAGACGGCATCGGTTCAGCGCTGCAAGATGGTCAGCAAATGGCGGAGCTCGTCGTCGAGATCGTCGGGGCGGGCGAGGGTCTGGAGAATTTCCGCGCGGACGAGTTCGCGGTAGCGTTGCTGCAGGCGGTGGACGGTGACCGCGAGGGTGCCCTTGGCGAGGCCGAGATCGGCGGCGAGGGACTCGTATTCACCGGGCCGGGGGGCGGCGCGGAGGAAGGGGCGGAGCCGGACGAAGAGGTCGGCCTTGCCCATGGCGCGTTGCTCGGCCTCGAGGCGGTCAAGGGCCTGTTCGAGCAGGGCGAGGGCCCAGTCGCGCTCGAAATGTTCGCTGGGGGAAAGCTCGGCGCGGGTGGCGGCGAGGCCGAGGCGGGCTTCGGCGGCGTTTTCATCGAAGTCGACGGGCCGGGTGCCGCCGCCGCGTTTCTGGGCGTGGTCGCGGGCGTGTTCCTTGGCGATGAAGTTGCGGAGCGAGGCGAGGAGGAAGGAACGGAAGCGGCCCTTCTCCGGTTCCGCGCGGGCGATGAAATCGCCGGCGAGCACGTGGGTGAAGAAAGCCTGCACGAGATCCTCGGCGTCGTGCCGCGACGCGCCGTTGCGGCGGGCGAAGGCGTACAAGGGAAACCAGTACGCGCGGCAGAGCGCCTCGAGCGCGGCGCGGGCGGGTGCGCCGGCGCCGCGGGCCCGCACGATGAGACTCCAGCGCGTGGCCTGGAATTGCGCGGGGGAACCGGCGGGAGGACGGGCGGCGGATTCCATGGGGCGCGGCGAGCGAAGCAGCCGGGCCGGCGGTTGAAAGGTGAAACGTTAAGGTTGAAGGAACGGCCGCGTTCGGTTCCCGGCCGCTCGCTCACGCTGGCAGCTACAGGAGCGGAGAGGGGCGCGCGGTCAGCCGACGAAGCCGAGGTCGGGGGTGGCGAAGTTCGGGAGGTTGGGGAAGACGGAGGCGAGATCGGCGGGGGCGACGCCGAACCAGCGCGCGCAGGTGGCGCCGAATTGGTCCAGCGACGTCGTCGGGATGAGCACGCCGCGGTTGCCGGTGTCGTCGGGGCCGCCGAGGCTGAGATCGGGGAAGGTGCCGTAGAGGTCGCCGCCGTGCACGGCGCCGCCGAGGATGAGGTGGTGGTTGCCCCAGCCGTGGTCGGAGCCGGAGCCGCTGGGTTGGAGGCTGCGGCCGAATTCGCTGGCGGTGAACGTCGTCACGCGGTCGGCGACGCCCATTTCCTCGGTGGCCTGATAGAAGGCGGCCATGCCTTCCGCGAGTTGCCGGAGGAGATCCATTTGGGTCCAGCTCTGGATCGAGTGGGTATCGAAGCCGCCGAGGGCGCAGAAGAAGACCTGGCGTTTCATGCCGGTGGCGCCGCGCAGCGAAATGATCTGCGCGACTTGGCGGAGCTGTTGCCCGATGGCGGTGCCGGGGAAGGCGGTGCCGAGGTTGCCGTTGCCGAGGCCGGTGAGCATGCCGTTGAGCTCGAGGCCGTCGGCGCGGACGTCGTTGGCGGCCTGCACGAGGGAGAGGCCGGAGTTGAGGCCGATGACTTCCTGCAGGGCCTGGGCGCGGGCGGCGGCGGCGCTGGCGGGCCAGGCGGCGAGGCCGTCGGCGGCGAGATTGAAGCCGGGGATCAGGCTGGTGGATTGGACGATGTTGCCGGAACAGAAGAGGGCGGAGCCGGCGAACGAGATCGCGGGCGGGAAGGTGGCGGCGGCGTTGTAGCTGCGGGTGGCGTCGGCGATGCGGCCGGCCCAGCCGGAGCCGCCGGAGCCGTGGGGGTCGCCGGCCTGCATGGCGATGACTTGGTCGGAGTGGGAGAACAGGTTCGAGGGCAGGCCGACGGTGGCGTCGAGGTACTGCGGCCGGGAGGTCGGTTTGACGAGCAGGCCGACGTTGGCGATGGCGGCGAGTTTGCCCTGGGCCCAGAGCGGATGGAGGGCGGCGAGGCCGCTGTTGAGACCGTAGGGGACGCCGTTTTGGGCGGAGACCGGGAGGACCTGCGTGCTGCCGTCGGGGAGCGCGAGCGAGCCGCGGGCCTGGCGGTAGGCGGCGAGGGCGGAGCCGTTGAGGGGGACGAGGAGATTGTGGCCGTCGTTGCCGCCGAGCATGAAGACGCAGACGAGGGCTTTGTAGTCGTTGCCGGCGGCGGGAGCGGATTGGGCGCGGGCGTTGAGCAGGCCGAGGCGGCCGAGGCCGGTGGCGGCGGCGAGCAGGCTCGTTTTTTGGAGGAAGCTGCGGCGGGAAACGAAGGAGGGGTGTTGCATGGGAGGACGCGGGAAAGGCGGGCGGGTGGAGCGGGCGGAGAGAATCAGTATTGGACGGCGTAGAAACCGGAGAGGGCCGTGAGGTAGAGGGCGGTCTGGGCGCGGGCGAGGGCGTCGCCTTGGGCGGCGATCGCGGTGGCGAGGTATTGGCGCATCGCGGCGGGCATGCGGCCGTAGAGGAGAGTGCGGTCGACGGCGTCGATGAGGGCGGCGGGATCGCCGGCGAGGTTGACGAACGGGGCGAGGTCGACGGGGAAATCGGTTCCCGGATGCGAGAGGATTTGCCAGAAGAGATTGCCGCGGAGCACGGACTCCGTCGGGCCGTAGATCTGGAATTCGGGGCCGACGAGGGACGAGCGCGGCACGCGGAAGAGCGGCGAATAGAAACCGAAGACGGAGGCGGGGGCCAAGGGCGTCTGGCTCATGCGGCTGAAGGTCCACGCCTGTTGGTTGGTCGCGGAGATGGAGCCGCCGAGGGCGCGCACGAAGGCGACGACGTTGAAGATCGGGTCTTTGAGGCGGCCGCCGTCGGCGGGGCTTTGGTCCTGGCGGGCTTCGGGATCGGTGAGAATGGCGCGGACGACGGCGCGGAGATCGCCGCGGACGCCGGCGCCGTTGGCGGCGAAGACGGCGGAGATGCGGGCGATGTAGCCGGGCGTGGGATTGCTTTTGACGAGGGCGCGAATGAGGCGCGTGGCGAGGAACGGCCCGGTGTTCGGATGGTGGAAGAGCCAGTCGAGGACGCCGTCGAGATCGGCGTTGACGGATTGGCCGGCCGGCAACGTGAGACCGACGAGTTGTTTGGCGCCGGCGTAGTGGTTGGCCTCGCGGGGTTGGAGGGGGCCGGAGAAGTTTTCCCAGTTGTTGTCGGCGGGGCCGGGGAAGGTCCAACCGGTGAGGGCGAGGGCGACCTGCTGGACGGTGTGCTGGTCGTAGGCGCGGAGCGGGAGGCCGGCGGCGTCGAGTTGGCGGGAGCCGTCGGGATTCAGCGCGTAGAGCCCGATGGTGAAGAGCTGCATGAGCTCGCGGGCGAAGTTTTCGTTGGCGGCGCTGCCGGGGGTGGGGGAGTTGCTGTTGGCGAGGTCGAGGTATTTGCCCATTTGAGAACTGCGGGAAATCTCGCCGAGGAAGGTGCGGTAGTTGCCGAAGGCGTGGCGGCTGAGGAGTTGGAGGTAGGGAACGAGTTCGTCGGGGTAGATGTTCTTGTTGGCGGAGATCACGACGATCTGGCCGAGGGCGTAGGCGACGCGTTGGCGGAGTTGGTCGGGGGCGGTGGCGACGCGGTGGAGGTAGTGGGCCTGCACGGCGGCCATGCCCATGCCGCCGGGATTGGAAATCGGGGTTTCGGGCAGGGCGAATTGCTCGTCGAGCCAGGCGGGGATGCCGAGTTGCTGCACGCGTTGCAGGGCGGCGGGAGTGGGGCCGTAGGCGGCTTGTTCGAGGAAACGGCCGGCGGCGAGATCGCTGGCGGGACCGGAGCCGGCGGGCGGAACGCTGAGGGTGACGACGGCGTTGGCGCCGACGGCGGGATCGGCGACGCTGGCGGCGCGGATCGTGACGGTGGCGGGGGACGGGAGGGCGGCGGGGGCGGTGTAGAGACCGGCGGCGGAGATGGTGCCGACGACGGGATTGCCGCCGACGACACCGGCGACGCTCCAGATGACGGCGGAGTTGGTGCTGCCGCTAACGGTGGCGGCGAAGGTACGGGTGGCGCCGAGATTGAGGCCGACGGTGGCAGGGGCGACGGCGACGGTGACGGGCACGGCGACCGGGGCGGTGATCGCGAGGCGGACGGCGGAGCTGACCGTGCCGCCGAGCCCGGAGTTGACGACGGTGACATCGAGGGATTTGCCGGCGAGGGCGGCGGGGGCGTGGCCGACGGCGCGCAGACCGGTGGCGGAAAGAAAGGTGGTGGCGAGCGGGGTGCCGGCGAGGTGGACGACGGAGCCGGCGTGGAAGTTGGAGCCGTTGACGCGGATCGTGAAGTCGCCGGCGGGCACGGACGACGGGGAGAGACTCCACAGGTTCACGGCGGGCTGCGTGATCACGAGGGTGACGGCGTGCGACTGATTTGGATACGCGGTGCTGGTGGCGCGGACGGAGACGGCGTTGGCCTCCGGGATCGCGGCGGGAGCCTGGTAGCGGCCGGTGGGCGAGACGGTGCCGAAGACGGCGTCGCCGCCGGGGACGCCGTTGACGGACCAGACGACGGTGGCGGGGCTGAGCGGGACGTAGGCGGTGAGTTGGCGGGAGCCGCCGCGGGTGACATTGCCGCTGCTGTAAACGGTGATGGATTGGGCGTGGGCGAGGCCGGCGAGGAGCAGCGCGGCGGCGAAGCGGAAGAAGCGAGGGATCATGAAGGGAACGGAGGAAGGGAGACGGGGAGAAACGGGAGCCGCCGGAGGAAAACGGAAAACGCGGCGGCGATTACAGACGGAGCGCGAAAAATTCGGCAGGGAGCACGTTGCTGCGGGTGCGGCGGCGGCCCCGCGGCCGAGCTCGCCCGGCGGCCTGAGCGCGGCTCAGGGTTGGATGACGTAGATAGCTTTGCTGTTCGCGCGGCGGAAATTGCCGGTGGCGAGATCGCCGTCGTCGATGGTGCGGTCGATGTGGAGGAGCAGTTCGTCGGACGCAGTCGGTTGGTAGACGGAGATGGCGGCGGTGATGCCGCTTTGCTGGAAGTCCCAATCCCAGACGCCGCCGAGCGGGGTCGTGGTGCTGGCGAAAATCGAATCCGGGATATAGCCGCGCAGTTCGGCGTGGAGACTCATGACGCCGTTGGGCGGGAATTGGCCGGTTTCCATGGCGTAGCGTTCGGCGCCGTCGCGGATCTGGCGGGCATCGTTGAGGTAGCGGCTGGCGACGGCGCGGAGCCGGACGCGTTGCAGGGCGGGAACGGCCATGGCGGCGAGCAAGCCGATGATGACGACGACGATCATGATCTCCACGAGGGAGAACCCGGCGGCGGGACGGCGGAGAGAACGGCGCATCCGCGGGTACAAACGGAAATCCGGCGCGCGATTACGGGGAATCGCGGCGAGGCCAAAAAGCGCGGCGCGCCGGTGCTTGCCGGGTGCGTCCGAGGGACCAAGGTCTCCGGCATGCGCGTGATGTTTTTCGCGGTTCGCGTTTTGATCTTCGGCTGGCTGGGCGTGGGGTTGTCCGCACCCGCGCAGACCACGTACCCGCCGGGCGAGCGGCTGATCGCGGCCGACCCGATGAGCGGGTGGCGGATCACGAGTGCGAACGGCGCGGCGACGGCCGTCGACACGACCGGGCCGGGCTTCACGCGGGCGTGGCGGGTGGAGACGCGGGTCGATTCGTCGCCGACCTGGGCGATCGAGTTCAAGACGCCGGTGGCGCGGGCGGTGGCGCGGGGCGATGTGGCACTGCTGCGGTTTTACGCGCGGGCGACGGCGACGTCGGACGAGGCGGGCGCGGCGTACGCGCGGCTGGTGGTGCAGAAGGCGTCGCCGGATTACGACAAGAGCCACGAGGGCAACTACACGGTGACGCGGGAGTGGCGGGAGTATCTGGTGCCGTTCACCTTCGGCGCGGACTACGCGGCGGGGGCGGCGGAGGTGGCGTTCGGTTTCGGATTCCGGCGGCAGACCGTGGAGCTGGGCGGATTCGATTTCGTGTATTACGGGAAGACGGTACCGGTGGCGTCGTTGCCGCGGACGCGGTTCACGTATGCGGGCCGGGAGGCGGACGCGGCGTGGCGCGCGGCGGCGCTGGCGCGGATCGAGCAGTTGCGCAAAGGCGATTTCACGGTGGCGGTGGTGGATGCGGCGGGCCGGCCGGTGCCGGGGGCGAGCGTGCGGGTGGAGCAGCAGCAGGCGGCGTTTCACTTCGGCTCGGCACTGCAGATGGCGCGGATCGCGACGGACAACGCCGACAACCGGATCTACCGTCAGAAAGTCCTGGAGCTGTTCAACGCCGCGAGCACGGAGAACGATCTCAAGTGGGGGGCTTGGGCGGGCGAGTGGGGTTCCGCCTACACGCAGGCGCAGACCTTGGCCGGGCTGACGTGGCTGAAGCAGCACGGCCTGCACCTGCGCGGGCACGTGATGGTGTGGCCGGGCTGGAACAACTTGCCGGCGTCGATCCGCAACCTGCGCGGCACGGCGCGGCAGGGGGAGATACCGGCGTTGGCGTTGGCGCACATCGCCGACGTGGGCGGGGCGACGCGGGCGTTGCTCGACGAGTGGGACGTGTTGAACGAACCGTACGTGAACAAGGACCTGATGGATCTGTTCGGGCCGGGCATCCAGACGGACTGGTTCAAGGCGGCGCGCGCGGCGCATCCGACGGCGCCGCTGTTTCTCAACGACTATGGCAATCACGACGCGTCGACGGACGCGGGCCACGTGGCGCATTTCGAAACGACGGCGCGATTCCTGAAAGACCAAGGTGCGCCGCTCGGCGGGCTGGGCCTGCAGGGCCACATCAGCGCGAATCCGAATCCGCCGGTGAACGTGCTCGCGGTGCTGGACCGCTATGCGGCGCTGGGCTTGCCGATCCGGATCACGGAGTTCGACGTGAACACGGACGACGAGGAACTGCAGGCCGACTACACGCGCGATTTCCTGATCGCGATGTACAGCCACCGCAGCGTCGTGGGCGTGCAGTTCTGGGGTTTCTGGGAACGGGCGCATTGGATTGCGCGGGCGGCGATGTACCGGGCGGATTGGTCGGAGAAACCGGCGGCGCGCGCGTACAAGGATCTCGTGCTGGGGCAATGGCGCACACGGGCGAGCGGTGCGGCCGATGCGCAAGGCACCTGGAAAGGGCGCGGCTTCCACGGCGACTACGTCGTGACCGTCGAGCACGGCGGCCATAAGCACGAACAACGTTTTTCCCTGCGCGCGGGGGCGCCGGCGCCGACGGTGCGCATGACGACGGCGGCCTCGCGCTTGGTGAACCTATCTACACGGGCGAACGCGGGCACGGGCGACGCGACGTTGATTCCCGGATTTTTTGTGGCGGGTACGCAGCCGAAACGTGTGCTCGTGCGGGCGGTGGGGCCGGGGTTGGCGGGCTTCGGGGTGACGGGAGCGCTGGCGCGGCCGGAGCTGACGTTGCGGCGGGCGGACGGGAGCGTGGTGGCGGCGAACCGCGGTTGGGATCTCGGGACGACGGCGGAAACGACGGCGTTGACGGCGACGATGGCCGGGGCGGGGGCGTTTGCGTTGCCGCGCGGTGGCGGCGACTGCGCGTTGGTCGTCACACTGGAGCCCGGGGCGTACACGGCGCCGGTGACGTCGGCGGACGGCGGCACGGGTGTGGCGTTGGTGGAGGCGTATGAATTGGAAAACGGCGGCGGTGCGCGGCTCAAAAATCTCTCGACGCGCGCGCGGGTGGCGCCGGGGGCGGGGCTGGCGATACCGGGATTGGTGATCGGCGGCGACAACGCGCGCACGGTGTTGGTGCGGGCGGTGGGGCCGGGATTGGCGGAGTTCGGGGTCGGCGGCACGTTGGCGCGGCCGGCGCTGGTGTTGTTGGCGGGAACGGTGCCGTTTGCCGCGAACACCGGATGGGAAACGGCGGCGGCGCCGGCGGCGTTGACGGCGGCGGCGGCGCAGGTGGGGGCGTTTGCGTTGCGCGCGGGGCGGGCCGATGCGGCGCTGCTGGCGACGATCCCGCCGGGGGCGTGGACGATCCAGGTGAGCGGCGCGGACGGCGGGAGCGGCGTCGTCCTGATTGAAGTTTACGACGTCAACGGGTGAGCCGGTTGTGATTGTGGGACAGTTGAAAGGTGAAGGTTGAAAGGTGAAAGCAGGGCGGCCGGCCGGGTCGTTGAGCAGCGGGAAAGTTTTTGGCGGAAAACGGAAAACGTGCTCGCGCGCGAATCCGGTGACGATCATTCCGGAAACAGGTGGGTCGCATGCAGCGGACACTTCACAACCCAACACCCCGGGGTTTGCCAAACGCGGGCCGGTCGCGGCCACGGGGGCTTTTGCGTCTCTCGCGGGTGTGGCGGGCGGCGGTGCTGCTCGGGGTTTTCCTCGGCGGGGCGACGCTCCGGCCGGTGGCCGCGGCGGGGGAACGGCCGTATGTGCCGACGGCGGCGGAGAGCATCTGGCTCGACGATCTGCAGCAGCGCGGACTGCGGTTTTTCCTCGAGCACACGGATGCGGAGACGGGGTTGACGCGGGACCGGGCGCCGGCGAACGGGGCGCCGACGCAGGCGCCGGCGAGCATTGCCGCGGCGGGTTTCGCGCTGACGGCGTGGTGCGTCGCGGATGCGCGGGGCTGGTTGCCGCCGGGGGAGGCGAAGCGGCGGGTGCACCGGACACTGCGGTTCGTGGCGGAGCGTTTCCCGCACGAGCGCGGGTGGCTGTATCATTTTGTGGATGCGCAGGACGGACGGCGGGTGTGGGCGAGCGAGGCGTCGACGATCGACACGGCGCTGCTGCTGCAGGGCGCGGTCTTCGCGCGCGAGTATCTGCGCGATCCGGAAACGCGGATGCTGGTCGGCCGGATCTACGGGCGCATCGACTGGGAATGGGCGCGGAACGGCGGGCGCACCTTGACGCACGGGTGGCGGCCGGAGACGGGGTTCATCGCGAGCCGTTGGGACAATTACTCGGAGCTGATGGGGCTTTATCTGCTCGGGCTCGGGGCGGAGCGGGCGCCGCTGGCGGCGGACGCATGGCGGGCGTGGCGGCGGGAACCGGTGGTGACGGCGGACGGGCGGACGTTCATCCAGTGCGGGTCGCTGTTCACGCACCAGTATGCGCACGCGTGGTTCGATTTCCGCGGGCGGCGCGACGGGAAAATCGACTATTGGCAAAACTCGGTCGCGGCGACGTTGGCGCAACGGGATTGGTCGGCGGCGCAGAGCGGGCGGTACCCGATGTGGTCGCAGGATCTGTGGGGGCTGACGGCATCGGACAGCGTGCGGGGCTATGTGGCGTGGGGCACGCCGGGGCCGGACGAGGATTTGAGCGACGGCACGCTGGTGCCGTGCGCGCCGGGCGGGTCGCTGCCCTTTGCGCCGCGGGAATGCCTGACGGCGTTGCGGCGGATGCGGGAGGTCGGCGGGCCGGCGCTGTGGGGGCGTTACGGTTTCGCGGATGCTTTCAATCCGCACACGGGCTGGGTGGCGCCGGATGTGATCGGGATCAACGTGGGCATCACCTTGGTGATGGCGGAAAATCTGCGCACAGGGCTGGTGTGGCGGACCTTCATGCGGGCGCCGGAGGTGCAGCGCGGGATGCGGCTGGCGGGATTTGTGCGCACGGGATCCGGGGAAAATGCGCCGATGTTGGCGACGGTGGGGGCGCAGGAGTAGGAGTTGAAAGTTGAAGGGTGAAAGTTGAAGGGTGAAAGTTGAAGGACGCGGAGCGGGGGGCGGAGCGTCCGACAAGGGAAACATTGCCTCGGGCAAGATTCGCGCAGGGCCGGGCGTTGACTTGCGCGCGTCGGTTCGAAAACACTGCGCATCCTCGGGGCGTCCGTTGCGTCCGGCCCCGCGCAGCAACCCCTCGACCTCTTACCTCATGTCACAAACCAACCTGACTCGTCGCGATTTCATCACGTTCTCGGCCATGGCCGCCGCCATGCTGGGATTTTCCGCCTGCGCCTCGCTGGCCAAGCAGCCCCGCAAGCCCCGGCCGATCGCGCCGGGGGCCAAGATCCGCGTCGCGCAGATCGGCTGCGGCGGCAAGGGCTTCAGCGACATCATGGGCGTGAAGGACGAAGAGGTGGTGGCATTGTGCGACGTCGATTGGACGCGGCCGAACGTGAAGAAGCTCTTCGAGACCTTCCCGAAGGCGAAACGCTACACCGATTTCCGGAAGATGCTGGTCGAGATGGACAATGAGATCGACGCGGTCGGCGTGGCGACGCCGGACCACATGCACTTCCTGCCGGCGTGCATGGCGATCATGCTGGGCAAGCACGTTTATATCCAGAAGCCGCTGACGCAGACGGTGGGCGAGGCGCGCGAGTTGCTGCGCTTGGCGCGGCTGAACGGCGTGTGCACGCAGATGGGCAACCAGGGACATTCGATGGAAGGCATCCGCCTGGTGCGCGAGTGGTTCCAGGGCGGCCTGCTCGGCGAAGTGCGCGAGGCGCAGATCTGGACGAACCGTTCCGCGGCGAAGGGGCCGGACGGCCGCGAGCGCGTGGTGTGGCCGCAGGGCATGGCGGAATGGCCGAAGGGCGGCACGCCGCCGGAAGGCTTTTCGCAGGATCTCTTCCTGGGCCGGGCGCCGGAGCGTCCGTACAGCCCGGACATCCATCCGTTCAAGTGGCGCGGCTACATCGACTATGGTTGCGGCGCGTTGGGCGACATGGCCTGCCATCTGATGGATGCGGCGTATTGGAATCTGGAGCTGGGCGCGCCGACGAGCGTGGAGCTCAAGAAGATCGTGCAGCCGAGCAAGATCGCGTTCCCGAAGTCGGCGATCGTCGAGTACCAGTTCCCGGAGCGCACCGTGAACGGCAAGAAATTGCCGCCGGTGAAGGTGACGTGGTCCGAAGGCGGCGAGAAGCCGGCGAAGCCGAAGCAGATGGAGGCAACGCGGCAGTTGGCGCACGGCGGCCAGCTGCTGATCGGCAGCAAGGGGACGGTTTACGACGGCAACGACTACTGCAACAGCCCGCGCTTCATCCCGGAGTCCTTCCACAAGGAGCTCGTCGACGGCGGGAAGATGCCGCCGAAGACGATCCCGCGTCCGGATCCGATCGGCAATCCGCACATCGAGTGGATCAAGGCGATCCGCGCCAACAACCCGCTCGCGGCCGGTTCCAACTTCGAATATTCGGTGCCGTTCACCGAGATGGTTTGTCTCGGGACGATGGCGATCCTCGTGGGCGGCAAGTTCACCTGGGATCCGGTGGCGATGAAGACCAGCAATCCGGAAGCGGACAAATTGCTGTATCCGACGTACCGCCGCGGCTGGGATCCGAACGCGATCGTGGCGTGAGCGCGCTTGGCGCGAGTTGAAAGCTGAAAGTTGAAAGAAGGGCGGCGGCGGAAATGAATTCGCCGCCGCTGCCTTGTCCGGGCCCGGGTCGGCGAAGGCCGACGCCCACCCCATTTTTCCATGAACCTCGATTCCGAAATTCACTTGGGTCGCAGAGATCACCGAGGACGGAGCGGAGTTCACGGAGAACGAATGGCCGGAATCGAGTCCGGGGTTGCGGCGGGCGCCGGAAGGGCAAAGGCAGTCGATCCCGAATATCCACCCACACTCTGTGCACCTCCGGTTTGCCTCCGTGGTCTCCGTGTTCCACCGCATTTTCTTTTATGAATAATCCGTCCTCCGTTGTTTCCCGTCGTTCGTTTCTTCAATCCGCGGCCGTGTTCGGGGCGGCGGTGGCTGTCGCCCCCGCGGGGCGCGCGGCGGCATCCGAGAAAAAGGAAAAGTTCAAGATCAGCCTGGCGCAGTGGTCGCTGAACAAGCGTTTCCTGAAACGGCCGGGCGCGGAGCCGCTGGACAATCTGGAGTTCGCGAAGATCGCGCGGTCCGTCGGGATCGACGGCCTCGAGTACGTGAACCAGATGTTCAAGGACAAGGCGAAGGACGAGGCCTACCTCGGGGAAATGAAAAAGCGGGCGGCGGGGGAAGGCGTGAAGAGCCTGCTGATTATGGTCGACGGCGAAGGTTCGCTGGGGGCGCCGCAGGAAGCGGCGCGGGCGAAGACGATCGAGAACCATGTGAAGTGGCTCGAGGCGGCGGCGTTCCTTGGCTGCCACAGCATCCGGGTGAATGCGGCGAGCGACGCGAAGTTGCCGGCGAACGAGCAGGCGAAGCTGGCAGCGGACGGATTGCACCGGCTCTGCGTCGAGGGCGACAAGCGCGGGCTTTGGGTCGTGGTGGAGAACCACGGCGGGCTTTCATCCAACGGCAAGTGGCTGACGCAGGTGATGAAGTTGGCGAACCACAAGCGCGTGGGAATCCTGCCCGACTTCGGCAATTTCTACACGAACCGGGCGACGGGCGAAATGTACAATCCGTACCAGGGCCTGCGCGAGTTCATGCCCTGGGTGAAGGAAGCGGTGAGCGCGAAGGCGTGGGATTGGGACACGGGCGCGGGCCGTTTCTACACCGAGGACCGGCGGGAGAAGACGGAGATGACGCTGGATTACGAGCGGCTGATGCGGATCGTGATCGGCGCCGGGTATTCCGGGTATGTGGGAATCGAATACGAAGGCGCGAAGCACGGCGAACTCGACGGCGTGAAGCGCACGAAGCAGGCGCTGGAGGAAGTGCGGGGGCTGCTGTGAGGAAGCTTTAAGCGGTAAGCTCCAAGCTTAAAGCTATAAGCTCGGGATCTGCCGGGGGCTTGGAGCTTTTGGCTTACAGCTTAGAGCTTACCGGCTCCCTGCGCTGCTTCAGCGCCGCCGGCGGTACTCGAGGAATCCGACCAACGCGGCGCCGGCGAGGAGGAGGGCCCAGGTGGAGGGCTCTGGGATCGGCGTGAAGTTGAGGAGAATGGCGGTGTTGCCGCCGCTGCCGCCGAGGCTGACGTAGAAAGTGCCGAGGCCGGTGGAATTGGTGAAGCCGGAGGTGTTGAACGCGAAGGCGTTGGCGTTGAAGCCGGTGATCGGGTTGACCGACGAGGCGATCTGCCAGGCGTAGGTGCCGGAGCTGGTGAAATCGGAAATGTTGCCGGCGACGAGGGCGCTGGAGAGGGAGATGAGGTTCAGCGTGAACGGCGAGCCGGAGGTGGCGCTGACGGCGAAGCTGCCGGCGCCGGTGACTACGAGGGTGTCGTGGGTGGTGCCGGGGGTGGCACCGGTGGCGCTTAGGAGATCGACGGTGTAGCTGCCGCCCCCGGCCCAGTTGAGGGCGCCGTTGAAGGTGAGAGTGCCGGGGGAATCGCCGGGGGAGAGAACGACGTTGGGGCCGACGGGCACGGGGCCGGCGATGGTGGCGTTACCGCCGATGGTGCCGCCGCCGCTGCCGAAGGCGAGGGAGTTGGGGAGGGAGATGCCGTTGGCGACGCGGAGGCTGCCGCCGTCGAGGGTGATGCTGCCGGTGCCGAGGCCGTTGGCGGTGGAGGCGATGAGGGTGCCGCCGCTGACGGTGGTGCCGCCGGAGTAGGTGTTGGTGCCGGAGACGACCCAGGTGCCGGTGCCGGTTTTGGCGACGGCGGTGGTGAAGCCGGAGGGGTCGGAGATGACGCCGGAGACCGTGTTGTTGCCGGTGTTGGTGCCTGCGAGGGTGAGGAGTTTGTTGCCGCCGCCGGCGGCGGAGATGCTGCCGGAGAAGACGACGGGGCCGGTACCGTCGGCCGAGAGGGTGCCGCCGCCGGTGGTGCCGGCGAGGACGAGGGCGCGGTCGGTGGTGTGGCCGCTGCCGGTGTAGGCGAGGGTGCCGGAGTCGATGAGGTAGCCGAGGGAGATGGCGCCGGTGCCGGCGCCGAGGGAGCTGAACGAGCCGCCGGCGGCGAGGATGGAGGCTTCGAGCGAACCGCTCCGGATCTCGACCGGGCCGGTGAACGTGTTGGTGCCGTAGAGGGCGAGGCGGCCGGCGCCGGTCTTGGTCACACCGAAGCCGGTGCCGGAGACGGTCGTGTAGACGCGGAGCTCGGTGGCGGTGGAGGAGGAGTCGGCGATGTCGAAGGTGCGGGTGGCGCCGAGGGCGAGGGTGCCGCCGGAGAAGATGTCGGCGGTGAGCGGATTGCCGGTGGCATCGTAGGCGACGTTGCCGCCGAGGGTGACGGTGCTGCCGGTGTCGATCTGGAAGAGATTCTGCGAGGACGCGGTGCCGCCGGCGCCGCCGATCGCGAGGGTACCGATGTTTTGGTTGAAGCCGCCGCCGACGATGAGGGCGGCGGAACCGGCGACGTTGGCATTGATGGTGACGTTGCTGCCGGCGGCGAGGGCGTTGGCGGCGCCGAGGTAGAGTTCGCCTGCGTTGACGACGGTGCCGCCGTTGTAGGTGTTGGCGCCGGTGAGGAAGAGGCGGCCGGCGCCGGTCTTCGTGAGGCCGAACCCGGAACCGGCGATGACGGAGGAGACGTTGAGCTCGGAGATGGTGGAGGTGGAATTGCTGACGGCGAAAGTGCGATGGGCGCCGAGGGCGAGGGTGCCGCCGGAGATGACGGCGGAGAGGGGATTGCCGGTGGCTAGGTAGGTGACGTTGCCGCCGAGGGTCAAAGTGCCGGCGCCGAGGGCGACGGTGTTGACGGAGGAGGACGTGGCGGCGGCGCCGCCGAAGGTGAGGGTGCCGATGGATTGGGAAGTGCCGTTGAGGCCGAAGGTGGCGGAGGTGGCGCCGTCGACGACGACATTGCCGCCGGAGAAGAGGGCGTTGTTGGCGGCGAAGGAGAGGATGCCGCCGTTGATGGTGACGCCGCCGGTGAAGGTATTGGCGCCGGAGAGTTGCCAGGTGCCGGCGCCGGATTTGACGAGGGCGGTGGTGAGGCCGCCGGACGGATCGGAGATGATGCCGGAGAGCGTGTTGTTGCCGGTGTGGGTGCCGGCGAGGGTGAGGATTTTGTTGCCGCCGGTGGCGGCGGTGACGGTGCCGGAGAAGGTGACGTTGCCGGTGCCGTTGGCGGCGAGGGTGCCGCCGCCGGTGGTGCCGGAGAGGACGATATTGCGGTTGGTGGTCGAGCCGGAGCCGGTGTAGGCGAGGGTGCCGGAATTGGTGCCGCTGCCGAGCTCGAGGGCGGAGGTGCCGGCGCCGAGGGAGTTGGCGGAGCCGGTGGCGGCGAGGGTATTGGCCTCGATCGTGCCGTGTTGGATCTGGACGCTGCCGGCGAAGGTATTGGCGCCGCTGAGGGTGAGGACGCCGCCGCCGGACATGGTCAAATTGGCGGAGGGGCCGGCGAGGAGGGCGGAGACGAGGGCGGAGCCGGCGTGGTTGAACGTGAACGAGGAGGAGGTGAGGGTGCCGGGGCCGGTGATGTTGCCGCCGTTGCCGGAGACGGAGCCGACGGTGTCGTTGAAGCCGCCGAGGGCGAAGGTACCGCCGTTGACGTAGAGGCCGCTGGTGTCCTCGAGGACATTGTTGGCGCCGAGGGCGAGGGTGCCGGCGGTGACGGTGGTATAGCCGCTGTAGAGATTGGCGCCGGAGAGGACCCAGGTGCCGGCGCCGATTTTCTCGACGTAGGTGTTGTAGTAACCGGAGTTGGGGATGACGGACGAGATTGTGTTATTGCCCGTGTTGGTGCCGCCGAGGGTGAGAGTGAAGGAGGAACTCCGGGAAATGTTGAAGGTGCCGGTCAGGGTCAGCGGGCCGGAGCCGTTGGCGAGGATCGTGGCATCGCTGTAGAAATCGATCGAACGGTTGGAGGAGGTGGTGCCGCCGGTGTAGCTGAGGACGGGGCTGCCGCTGCTGGCGTTGAAGCGGAGGGCGGTGCCGGCGCCGAGGGCGCTGGAGGTGCCGGAGTTGGCGAGGCTGGTGGCGATCAGCGTGCCGTTTTCGAGCTCCACATCGCCGGTGAAGGTGCTGGTGCCCGACACGGTCCAGGTGCCGGCGTCCTGTTTCTTGAGGCCGGTGTAACCGCCGCCGCTGTCGGAGATGGTGCCGGAGAAGACGTTGTTGCCGGTGTTGTTGCCGCCGAGGATGAAGAATTTGGCGCCGGGCCCGCTGGCGATGAGATTGCCGGAGAGAGTGAGGGCGCCGGTGCCGTGGTTGGAGATCTTGCCGTTGCCGTAATCGCCGGCGAGGTCGAAGCCGCGGCTGCTGCTCGTGCCGGTGCCGGTGTATTTGAGTTGGCCTTCGGATTCGCCGGATCCGAGCTGAATGGGGCTCGAACCGGCGCCGAAGGGACCGGAGACGCCGGGGGTGCCGAAGGTCGAGAAGGAGACGGTGCCCTTCAGCACGCCGAATTCGCCGGTGAAGGTGTTGAGGCCGGTGAGGCTGAGTTCGCCGTTGCCCTTTTGGAAGACGCTGCCGGTGCCGGAAATCACGCCGGCGTAATTGTAGGTGTCGGAGCGGGAGAAAATGAGCGTACCGTGATTGGTGGCGTTGCCGGGCAAAGTGCCGGGGGTGTCGTAGCCGATGTAGAGGGTGCCGTCGCTGATCAGCGTGCCGCCGGTGTAGGTGTTGGTGCCGGCGAGGATCCAGCTGCCGGTGCCGGTTTTCACGAGGCTGGTGGCGCCGGAGGCGGAGTCGACGATGTCGCCGTCGAAGTAGTTGTCGTCGGTGTTGGAGCCGCCGAGGGTGAAGGACTTGGCGCCGAGGCCTGGGGCGGAGAAAGCGCCGGAGAGGCGGATGCCGCCGGTGCCGTTGTTGAGGATGGAGGCGCCGCCGGTGGTACCGGCGAGGATGATGTTGCGGTCGGTGCTGGTGCCGGAGCCTTCGTAGAGCAGGGTGCCGGAGTCGGAGCCGTTGCCGAAGCCGATATTGCTGCCGGCGCCGAGGGCGCTGTGGGTGCCGTTGTATTCGATCGAGGAGGTCTTGAGGATACCTTCGTAGATCTTCACGTCGCCGGTGAAGCTGCTGGAGGTGTTGAGGGTCCAGGTACCGGAGCCGGATTTGATGAGGCCGGTGACGGCGCTGCCGTCGGAGATCGGGCCGTCGAGGCGGTTGGCGCCGGTGTTGGAGCCGGAGAGTTCGAGGAATTTGTTGCCGATGCCGACGGTGCTGAGGTTGCCGGTGAGGATGAGGGCGCCGGCACCGGAGCTGATGATTTTGCCGTTGCCGGTGGTGCCGGTGAGATCGATGTCGCGGCTGCTGGTGTCGCCGGCGCCGGTGTATTCGATGGCGCCCGCGGAAGTGCCGTCGCCGAGCTGGAGGGGCGAGGTGCCGTCGCCGAAGGGGCTGGAGGCGCCGGGGTCGGGGAAGTTCGAGACGATGACGGTGCCGGCGGCGATTTTGAGGCCGCCGTCGTAGGTGCTGGCGCCGGAGAGGGTGAGGGTGCCGGTGCCGGTCTTGAGCAGACCGCCGCCGCCGGAGATCATGCTGGAAATGAGGAGATCGGGATGGGCGGCGGAAGAGTTGCCGACGTCGATGGTGACGGTGCCGGAGCCGATCTCGAGGGAGACGCCGAGGGTGGCGGAGGGGGGATTGTTGGTGGCGTCGTAGACGATGCTGTTGGAAACGGTGAGGGTGCCGGCGCCGGTGGCGATGTTGCCGACGAAGCCGGTGATGCCGCCGAGAGTGATATTGGTGAAGGTGGCGTTGTTGCCGTTGAGATCGAAGGTCGGCGTGGCGGCGGAGTCGGCGCGGACGACGAGGTTGGTGGTGGCGGCGCTTTGGTTGGCTCCGAGCTGGAGGGTACCGCGGTTGACGATGGTGTCGCCGGAGTACGAATTGGTGGCGGAGAGGACGAGGGTGCCGGGGCCGGTCTTGACGAGATTGCCGCTGCCGGAAATCGACCGGGAGATGGTGACGTCGGCGATCGCGTTGGTGGAATCGCCGATGGTGAAGGTGCGGTTGCCGGCGGCGAGGGAGAGGCGGCCGGCGATGGTCGAGCCGAGGGGGTTGTTGGTGGCGTCGAAGGTGAGGCCGCCGGAAAGGGTGAGGGTGCCGTTGTTGCCGACGATGTTGCTCGTCGAGGTGGCGGTGCCGCCGGTGCCGCCGAGTTGGACGGAGGCGAAGGTGACATCGGCATCGTCGAAATCGAAGGCGGCGGTGGCGGCGGCGGTCTGGGAGTTGACGACAAGGGAACCGGTGGTGGCGGCCGGGTTGGCGCCGAGGTGGACGGTGCCGCGGGTGACGGTGAGGGTGCCGGTGAAGGTGTTGGCGCCGGAGAGGAAGAGGGTGCCGGTGCCGGTCTTGGTGAGGTTGGCGGAGCCGGAAACGATTCCGGAAACGGTGAGGCCGGCGGAGCCGGAGTCCCAGGTCTGGGCGGCGCCGACGACGATGGGCGCGGAGACGGTTTGGAGATTGGAGGCGGCGTTCGTGATGCCGCCCGCGCCGACGGTGAGGGTCGAGCCACCGAGGGTGAAGGCGCCGGCGCCGGAAACGAAGGTGAGGCTATCGATGCTCCAGACGCTGCTGATATTGGGGGAGAGTACGGCGATGCCGCCGAACTCGATCATGGCGGTACCGTCGTTGGCGGGGACGACGTTGCCGGACCAATTCAGGGACGTGGACCAGTTGTTGCCAAGGCCGAGGCCCACCCAGGTGAACGTGGCCGCGGGTGCCGAAGAGGACGCTGCTGCCAAGGCCGCTACGAGCGAAACGAGGCCGCGAAAAGGGGCGCGTCGGAGGGAGCGGTGGGACATGGCGAGGGAAACGGAGGTGGAAACAGGCTCAGCGGAGGTCGAGTACCGGGGTACTTGCCGCAACTTTGTGGCGTCGAGCAGGCCTGAATGATGGGGAAAGACAATCCCTCGGGCAGCATTTCGCGGGCCGTTTTGGGGGGGATTGGGGATGGGGAATGGGGGATGGGACGGATAGGACGGATAGGACAAATGGGACCTATACCGGATCGGGCGGGCGGTGGGGTGGGCGGCGGCTCAGGCGAGGCAGGCTTTGAAGGCTTCGGTGAGGGCGGCGCGGTCGAGGTTCTTGCCGATGAAGACGAGGGTATTTTGGCGGGGGGTGGAGCCCCATTCGCGGTCGAATTTGGCGTCGAAGAGCATGTGGACGCCTTGGAAGACGAGGCGTTTGCCGGAGCCTTTGACGGCGAGGACGCCCTTCATGCGGTAGATATCGCCGCCCTTGGTTTTGAGGAGGTCGCCGATCCAGTCGTTCAGTTTCTTGCCGTCGAGGTCGCCGGGGGTGCTGATGCCGACGGAGGACACGGCTTCGCTGTGGCTGTGGGCGAGGTGGAAATCCTGCTGCCAGGCGGGGCGGGCGGCTTCGCCCATGATGCGGATGTGGAGGGGGTCGTGGCCGCAGGATTCGCAGACGAGGTAGAAGCCGGGTTGCGTGATTTTGAGGACGAAGCGGCCGTCGCCGTCCTTGAGGAGGAGGCGATGCAAGGTGGCGCCGGGGTTGACGGTTTCGCCTTCGGCGGTGCGGGCTTCCCAATCCGAAAAGACCAAGACGGCGGCGTCGCGGGCGGCGGCGAGATCGGCGTCGGCGAGGGATTTCACGGGCATGACGACGACATCGAGTTCGTTGGGATTGCCGTGGTGATGATGGTGGTGGTCGTGGCCGGCTTCGCCATGATCGTGGCCGTGGTCGTGCCCGTGGTCATGGTCGTGGTCGCAGTGGCCGATTTCGAGCACGTGTTGGCCGAGGGGGAGGGCGTAGGCGCCGGCCCATTCGAAGGGGTATTCGGGCTGGAGGAATTGCGGCTCGAGTTCGGTGGCGCGGCTGAGGTTGAAGCCGCCGACATCGAGGACGCGATCGAGGGGGACGTCGCAGTTTTGCGTGCGGTGGACGCGGGCGACGGCATTGATATTTTGGATACGGGCCTCGAGGGCGGCGAGTTCGGCGGGGGCGACGAGGTCGGTTTTGTTGAGAAGGATCACGTCGGCGAAGGCGATCTGCTTCACGGATTCGTCGTCGCCGTCGAGGTGCTGG
Organism: Opitutia bacterium Tous-C1TDCM; assembly: GCA_002288455.1. GTDB lineage: Bacteria > Verrucomicrobiota > Verrucomicrobiia > Opitutales > Opitutaceae > ER46. The sequence continues at coordinate 31,487 of NEUS01000009.1, read as the reverse complement.
CTGACGTGCTTGGCGTCGACGACGGTGACGATGGCGTCGAGACGGAAGTGCTGCTTGATCTCGTCGTCGGTGAAGAACGTCTGCGCGACGGGGGCGGGGTTGGCGAGGCCGGTGGTCTCGATGAGAATACCGTCGAGCTTGTCCTTGCGTTTGAGGAGACGGCCGAGGATGCGGATGAGATCGCCGCGCACGCTGCAGCAGATGCAGCCGTTGTTCATCTCGAAGAGTTCCTCCTCGCTCTGGATGACGAGCTGGTGGTCGACGCCGACCTCGCCGAATTCGTTTTCGATCACGGCGAGTTTCTTGCCGTGGTGTTCGGTGAGGATGCGGTTGAGGAGGGTGGTCTTGCCGGCGCCGAGGAAGCCGGTGAGGACGGTGACGGGGATCATGGGAAAAGGCGAAAGGCGAAAGGACGGAAGGACGGAAGGACGGAAAACCGGAAATGGGGGAAATTGGAAAAGCGGGAAACGGGGGGCGGTCAGTCTTTGGTTTTGAGGAGGCCGTGGCCTTCGAGTTCGTAGATGCTTTCGAGGTAGCCGGCGGTCCATTGGGCGCGGACGCGGAAAATGCCGGCGAGGGAAACGGGGACGTCCTGCACGGCGGGGAGGCCTTCGTCTTTCATGCGGACGACGATGAGGTCGTTGAGGGAAGGGGTGACGCCGAAGCAGCAGAGCTGGGAGCTGCTGAGAAAGAAGAACTCCTTCGCGAAGCCGGCCTCCATTTTGGTCGGCAGGATGAAGCCGGTGAGGACGACTTTGCGGCCGTCGAGGCGGCGGATGGACGCCGGGATGCCGGCGAGGACATCGGGCAGGGGTTGGTTTTCGGCGACGGGCTGGGGCGGGGCGGCGAAATCGAAACCGGCGAGTTGGCTGAATCCGATCTTGGCGTATCCGGATTGGTATTTCAGGGGACCGTCGAGGTCCGACAACGGCGGGCCGGGGAGGCGGACGATGGGGGGCGGGGCGGCGTCCGGCGCGGGCGGGGCGGGGGCGCGGCGGCGGCTGAGGACGGGATCGGGCGCGGAGTCGAAGGCGCCGTCGGCACCGTGGATGGACGGCATGCCGAGGGCGCAGCAGAGGGAATGGTCGCGGAAGCCGCGCAGGCCGGTGACCTGGGCGGCGGCGGGCCAGGCCACGAGGGCGGCGAGGAGGAGCGAGACCGGGGCGCGGCGGCGGGGCGCTGGGCCGGACGGCGTCACTTGCGCAGGTAGATCGCGACGTTGCGGAAGACGGTGCCGCGGATGTCGACGGCGGTGACGGTGCCGGGGAATTCGGCGGTGGACTTGAGCCAGTCGGCGGTGGCTTCGAACTGCGAGGTGTTGCCGATGGTTTCGCCGGTGGCGGGGTTGGCGACGGCGGTGAGCATGAGGGGGCGACGCTGGCCGCCGGCGATGGCGACGACTTCGATTTCCTTGGCGGCGATGCGGATGAAGTTCTCGGCGTGGCCGTCGAGGATGTAGATCGAGAGTTTGCCGGCGGCGGCGTCGCGGACGAGTTCGAGATTGTAGGCGTGTTGGCCGAGCTCGATGAGGGTGCCGCCGTGCGGAGCGGTGTGGACGTGGCCGCCGCCGGCGGAGCTGGGCGAGCCGGACTTGCTGCAGCCGGCGAGGAGGAGGGCGGAGAGACCGACGAGGATGGGGAGGGCGCGGAAAAAGTTCATGGTGCGACTATGGCGGCGAAGGTGCGGCCGACAAGTCCCGGGGCGGATTTCCGGCGGGGCGGGCAGGGCGGATGGGACGGATGGGGCGGAGGGGGGCGAAGATCCACGACCAATTGATTTCCGGCGGCGCGGCGGCAGCGGGATCAGGATTTCCGCCAGATCTTCACGTCGTCGACGACGGCGTTGCGCGGGACGGCGAGGCGGAGGACGCGCTTGGTCGGATGGGCGATGCCGGGGGATTTCAGTTGGCCGACGAGGGTGCCGTCGATCGTGACGGAGAGTTCGTCGCCGGAGATTTTGACGAGCAGATCGTGCCAGATGCCGACGGCGAGGGCGGCGGGCAGTTTCTTTTCTTTGCCGACGAGGGCGGCCTTTTGCTCATCGCTGAGGGGCTGTTTGGCCTGCCGCGCGATGCGGAGGTCGAGGCGCATGTTGCCGGTGGCGAGGTCCTGGAGGAGGACTTGTTTCGGACTCACGCGGGCGGCGAAGAGATGGCCGGCGTGGACGTCCTTGCGGCCGAGGTCGGCGAAATCGAGGCCGAGGCTGTCGCGGGCGTCCTCGAGTTTGAAGCGGAGGGCGACGGCGCCGTCGGCGAATTCGGCCGCGTGCGTGACGGACACGGCGTGGTCGGCGGCGGCGTGGATGAAGATGTGCAGCGCGCCGTCGCGGAGATCGACCTGCTTGTGGCCCTTTGCGCGGGATTTGCTGTTGGTGGCCCAGCCGTTGCCGGGGGCGTCGGAGGATTCCTGGGCTTCGTTCCGGGCGAAATCGTCCTGGAAGATGAGTGTACCGTGATCGTCGGCGGCGAGGAGCGGGGCGGTGCAGACGAGGGGGAGGAGCAGGCGGAGGAGGCGGGGCATGGCGAAGGGGGTTGTTCGGACGCTGCGGGTCGGCGGGCCGCACTGCAATCGTCGGCTGCCGATGCGTCAGAGTTTGGCGTGGCGGAGGCGGAGGGCGTTGGCGACGACGCTGAGGGAGCTTAGGCTCATGGCGGCGCCGGCGAGCATCGGGCTGAGCAACCAGCCGGTGAACGGATAGAGCAGGCCGGCGGCGACGGGCAGGCCGAGGGCGTTGTATCCGAAAGCAAACCACAGATTCTGTTTGATGTTCGCGAGCACGGCGCGGCTGAGGTGCACCGCGCGCACGAGGGCGCGGAGATCGCCCTGCACGAGAACGAGTCCGGCGCTGTGGATGGCGACATCGGTGCCGTTGCCCATGGCGATGCCGACATCGGCGGCGGCGAGGGCGGGGGCGTCGTTGATGCCGTCGCCGGCAAAGACGACGGTGCGGCCGGGTTCCCGGTAGCGGCGGACGAGTTCCTGCTTTTCGGCGGGGGAAACGCCGGCGTGGTGGCCGTCGAGGCCGAGCTGCGAGGCGAGCTCCGCCGCGGCGGCCTCGCGGTCGCCGGCGACCATAATCACCTTGAGGTCCAGCCGGTGAAGTTCGCGGATCGCGTCCGGGGTCGTGGGTTTCACGGTGTCGGCCAGGGCGATCGTGCCGGCGTAGCGGCCGTCGATCGTCACGCCGACCAAGGTCGCCGTGGGATGTTCGCGCAACGGGCGCGCGGCGGCGCGGCCGACCTCGACGCGGACGCCTTCGACGGTGGCCGCGACGCCGAAGCCCGGGGTGGCGGCGAACGCGGTGGCGGGGCGGCGCGGCAGGCCCGCGGCGTCCGCGTGGGCGACGATGGCCCGGCCGAGCGCATGTTCGCTGGATGATTCGGCGGCGGCGGCGAATTGCAGCAAAGCGTGGCGGGCGATTTCCGCGGAGGATGACCCGGCGCCGAAATCCGGAGCGGTTTCCAGGTCCACGACGGTGGGCCGGCCGGCGGTGAGCGTGCCGGTCTTGTCGATGAGCAGGACGGCGGCGCCGGCGAGTTTTTCCAGAGCGGCGGCATCTTTCACGAGCACGCCGGCCTGCGCGCCGCGGCCGATGCCGGTGACGAGCGCGACGGGCGTGGCGAGACCAAGGGCGCAGGGGCAGGCGATGATCAGGACGGCGACGGCGTTGACGAGGGCGAGGGTGAAGGCGGGGGCGGGAGCGAACACGAGCCAGCCGAGGAACGTGAGGGCGGAGAGGCCGAGGACGGTCGGGGTGAACCAGGCGGAGACGCGGTCGGCCGTGCGCTGGATGGGCGCCTCGCTGTTTTGCGCGGCCTCGACGAGGCGGACGATACCGGCGAGCAGCGTGTCGCCGCCGACGCGCACGGCGCGGAACGTGAAGGTGCCGGAGGTGTTGAGGGTGCCGGCGCTGACCTTGGCGGGGGCGGATTTTTCGACCGGTACGGGTTCGCCGGTGAGCATCGATTCGTCGACCGCGCTGGTGCCGTCGAGGAGGGTGCCGTCGACGGGAATCGCCTCGCCGGGGCGCACGCGCAGGACATCGCCGGGACGAATTTCGCCCACGGGAACTTCGGATTCGCGGCCCGCGGCATCGAGGCGGCGGGCGGTCCGCGGGGCGAGATCGAGAAGGGCGCGGATGGCGGCATCGGTGCGGGCGTGCGCGCGCTGTTCGATGATTTGGCCGAGGAGGACGATGGTCGTGATGGCGGCGGCGGCTTCGAAGTAGAGCGGCACGCCGTGCGCGGTGCGGAGGGCGGCCGGGAAACGGTCGCCGAAGAGGACGGCGAAAACGCTGTAGCCGTAGGCGGCGCCGGTGCCGGTGACGGTGAGCGTGAACATGTTGGTGTCCCGGTCGCGGATCGAGATCCACCAGCGCCGCAGGAACGGCGCGCCGGACCACCAGAAAACCGGCGTGGTGAACGCGAGCTGGAGCCACGCCAGCACGCGCGGGTCGAAACGATGGAAGAAGGCCGGGGCGAGCATCTCGCCCATGGCTAGAACCATGACGGGAACCGTGAAGACGACGGCGACGAGGAACCGCGGGCGCAGCACGCGTTCGTCGGGCAGGCCCATGTAAACCGGAGAATCGGAACCGTAGTCCGCCGCGCGGGGTGCGGCGGGAGGAGGAGGGTCGTTGGCGGCGGGCGGAGTGGTTTTCATCTGCCCCTCGAGACGGAGACGAGGACGGCAACCTTACGGTCGCCGGTCCGCGGGCGGGAAGGAGAGAATGAAGCGGCGCATCTCGGCCTGAAAAGACGAGAAGCCGTAGAGCTGGGCTTCGACCAAGGCGCGTTCGGCCGACCAACCGTCGTGGCGGATCCGGTAGCAGGCGATGACAGTGCCGATGCGGTCCGCGCCGTATTCACAATGCACGAACACCGGGCCCGGCGAGGCGGTGATCAACGCGAGCACCTGGGAGATTGCGGCGTCGCCCGGCGCATCGAAGCCGCGCAGCGGGACCGTGTGATGGACGAGACCGAGGGCGCGGGCCGCGGCCGGCTCGCCGTCCCAGGCTTCGTCGGGCGGCCGCAGATTGATGACGGTCCGGATGCCGCGGGCGTGCAGCTGCGCGAGGGCGGCGGCGTCGGGCTGGGCACCGCGGAAAAGGCGGTCGTTGGCCCAGCCGAAATTGGTAAGACCGGCGGTGGCCGGGACGCCGCGCGGGATGACGCCGCAGCCGGCGAAGGCGAGGGCGGCCAGCAGCAGGCAGAACGGGAGGACGCGAAGCGGGAGCATCACGAAGTCCCCGGCGATTTTCGCGCCGGCGCGGTTTCACGGGTGCCGAAGCGCGGGTGGATGCGGAAAATGGAATCCCGGCGAAAGCGTGGTGCGTTCAGGGCGGGATGATACGCGCCGCGGGCCGGTCCGGCTGTCGGGTATGTACCTACCGGCCGCGGGCGGGCGGGCGCGGCCGGTCGGCCTCAGCCGGACAAATGCAGTCGAACGTTGAAAGGTGAAAGTTGAAGGACCGAACCGAGCCACGGAAAACGTCGCCGAATCCAGCAACCTGACGAAACGAACGGATTTGCTCTCAACTCTCAGCCAAGCTCTCTCAACTGCTTGAGCTCGGCTCAGCGGGCCGCGGGCCGGCGGGCGAGTTTCCGTTCCCAATACCAGGTGTAGAACACGGGTACCGAGAAAAGGGATACGATATCGAAGAGCATGCCGCCGACGACGGGCAGGACCATGGGGATCATGAGTTCGGCGCCGCGGCCGGTGGCCCAGAGCACGGGCACGAGGGAGAGCAAAGTCGTGGCATTCGTCATGATCGCGGGGCGCCGGCGGCGGAGGCCCGCCTGGAAGACCCGGGCATGGACGTCGGCGACATCGCGCGGCGGCGTGGCGAATTTTTCCTGCAGGTAGGTGCCGAGCAAGATGCCGTCGTTGAACATGACGCCGAGCAGCACGATGAAGCCGACGATGACGGCGGTGGTGAGTTCGGCGCCCCACCACCAGACGAAGAAGAAGCCGCCGGCGGTGGTGACGCTGGCGTTGGCGAAAATGATGATCGCGGTGATGAGCCAGGAGCGCGTGCCGACGTAGATCAGAATCACCATCACGGCGAGCGAGGCGGCGATGATCCAGCGGAGCGAGGCGTCGGCTTTGAGTTTCTGTTCGTAGCGGCCGACCCAGCGGTAGGTGGCGCCGGCGGGCAGCGCGAGGGTGCCGGCGGCGAGCGCGGCGCGCAGACGAGCGTCGGCGTCGCGCACGACCTCGACCTCGCCGCGGCCGCGGGCGTTGAGGAGCACGTATTGCGTGCGCTTGCCGCCTTCGGAGCGGATGGCCATCGGGCCGACGGTGTAGGTGAGCCCGAGTTCGCTCGGGCGGGAGGAGACCGCGGCGGGCCGGGCGGCGGCGGGGAGGGGGGCGAGGACGGATTCGAGGGCTTCGCCGGCGGGCAAGGTGAGTTCGGCGCGCCCGGGCGAGAGGAAGGTGAGGTTGCGCTGGTGGGAGAGCGAGAGTTGGGCCGTGAAGGCGGAGAGTCGGGAGCCGGAGGCATCGGCGAAGGCGAGCGTGTGAACGGTCGGCGTCGCGAGGAGGTTCGAAAGCGGAATGGCGCCGTGGCCGGCGGTGACGGGAACCTGGAGCTGGGTGAGTTCGTCGGCGTCGTCGCGGAGTTCGCGCGGGTAGCGGAGCCGGACCGGATAGCGCAGGGCGCCCTCGACGGAGTAGGTGACGGCCATGCCGCCGAAGGCGGTCTCGACGGTCCGCATGACCTGTTCGTTGGTGAGGCCGAAGCGCGCGAGCTTCGCGGGGTCGAGGCGGATCTCGGCGTAGGGTTTGCCGCCCTCGCGCTGCATCTGGACGTCGGCGGCGCCGGGCGTTTCCTGGACGACTTTTTCGGCGGCTTCGGCGAAACGCTCGAGGGCGTCGCTGTCGTCGCCGAGCATCTGCAGCGCGATGAGGCTGCGGATGCCGGTGGAGAGCATGACGACGCGCGTCTCGATCGGCTGGAGCCAACTCGGCGCGACTCCGGGAATATCGGAAATCGCGGCGAGGGCGGCGCGGACTTCGGCGAGGGTGCGCGGGCGTTGCTCCTCGGTACCGTCGGGCCGGGTGAACGGGTGCGCCGGCCAATCGGCGTACGGTTTGAGCAGCACGACGGTTTCGATCATGCCGAGAGGCGCGGGATCGAGGGCGGTTTCGGCGCGGCCCATTTTGCCCATGACGTGCGCGACCTCGGGGATGGATTCGATGAGCCGGTTTTGCGCGAGCATGATGCGCTGCGTTTCCCCGAGACCGCCGGCGGCGGGAATCGACGGCATGAAGAGCAGGCTGCCCTCGTCGAGCGGCGGGAGGAAACTGGAACCGACGCCGGGAAACGCGCGGGCGAGCGCCTGGTCGAAGGCGGTGCGCGAGAGATCGGCACCGACGAGGGCGAAGCCTTGCCGGAGCGGCCAACTCACCGTCGGCCAGCCGAGACCGAGCAGGTAGCCGCCGAAGGCGAGCGAGGCGATGGCGGCGGTGAACGCGACCTTGTGGCGCTGGATGCGGACGTAGGCCCACTCGTAGGCGACGTGGATGGCGCGGCTGGCGGGGTTCTCCTCGTAGTTGACGAGGCGTTCGCGGCCGAGGCGCCAGACGAGCAGCGCGACGGCGCCGCCGAAGAGCGGGGCGAAGAGCCAGCCGGGTACGGTCAGGGCCCAGCGGCCGTAGTCCTGCGGCAAACTCCAGCCGTCGCGGACGAACCAGCCGAAGGCGAGGCCGCCGGCGAGTCCGGCGGCGGCGAGCAAGATCGGTTTGCGCACCTGCCACGGCGGCAGGAGCAGGCGGCAGAGCACGGGCACGAGGAGCGTGCCGAAGAGGACGGCGCCGCTGATCGCGAGGGACTTGGTCAGGGCGAGCGGGGCGAAGAGCCGGCCGGCCTGATCCTGCAAAGCGAAGATCGGCAAAAAGCCGATGACGGTGGTGGCGGCCGAGGTGAGGAGCGGGCGGGCGACTTCGCGGGCGCCGGCGATCACGGCGGCGGTGATTTCCGCGTCGAAGGGCGAGGTCGGCAGCGCGCGGCCCTCGCGCCGGCATTTTTCCTGCAGGTCGACGAGGTGCTGCGTGATGTTTTCGGTCATGATGATGCCGAAATCGACCATCACGCCGATCGCGATCGCGATGCCGGCGAGGCTCATGATGTTGGCGCCGACCCCGACGAGGTGCATCACGAGAAACGTGAAGAGCATGCCGAGCGGCAGGCTGACGGCGACGGCGAGGCTGGCCCGCGCGTGTAACAGGAAAACAATGACAACCAACGCGGTGGTGACGACGGCCTCGACGAGGGTCGACGACAGGGTGGCGGTGGTTTCGCGGATGAGCTGGGAACGGTCGTAGAACGGGACGACGCTGACCTGCTCGCGGGCGAAGGTCGGCGCGAGGTCGGCGAGGCGGCGTTTGACGGCGTCGATGACGCGTTTCGGATCCTCGCGCACGCGCAGGCCGACTATGGCGCCGACGTGTTCCTGGTGGGCGTCGGCGAGCAGGCCCTGGCGGAATTGGCCGCCGAGGGAAACGGTGGCGACATCGCCGAGGCGGAGGCCGGCACCGAGGGCGCGGTTGCCGCGGAGGACGATGTTTTCGACGTCGGCGACGGAGCGGATAAAGCCGACGCCGCGGAGCATGGTTTCGACGCCGCTGCGTTCGACGCTCATGGCGCCGGTGTCGCGGCCGGCCGAGCGCACGGCCATCATCAGCAGGTCGAGCGTGAGGCCCTGTTCCTCGAGGCGGAGGGGATCGACGTCGATCTGGTACTCGCGCACGACGCCGCCGGCGGGGGCGACCTCGGCGACGCCGGGAACGGCGCGGAGGGCGGGCACGACGACTTGGTCGAGCAGGTAGCGTTTTGCCTCGAGATCGCGCGGGCCCTGGAGCGTGAAGGCGTAGATCTGGCCCATGGCGGTGGTGTCGGGGCCGAGGCGGGGATTCACCCCGGCGGGCAACAGACCTTGAACTTGGGAAAGCCGTTCGAGGACGCGCGTGCGGCAATCGTAGAGGTCGCGGCGTTCCTCGAAGATGACGTAGAGGTAGGCGGCGCCGTAAAGCGACATGCCGCGGACGGTCTGCACGCCGGGCAGGCCCTGGAGTTCGCGGGCGAGGCGCGAGGTGACCTGCTGGTCGATATCCTGCGGACTCTGGCCCGGCCATTCGGCCCAAACGATGACCTGGTTGTCGCTCAGGTCGGGGATCGCATCCACCGGCACCTGGCGCCACGCCCACAGACCGGCGAACGCGAGGGCGAGCGACGCGGCGAGGGTCAAAAAGGGATTGCGGATGGCGAAGGTGAGCACCGGAAAAGATGAAACCTGGAAAAGGCGGAAAGAAGAAACGGGCCGAGCGAAATCAGTGGGTGTGGGCAGGGGCGGCCGCGGCGGCTCCGAGGGGGAAGAGGAGGCTGGGCGTGCCGGCGAGTTGGGCTTGGCTGTCGATCAGGAAGGCGCCTTGCGTGGCGACTTCGTCGCCGGGTTTCAGGCCGGCGCGGACGATGAAGGCGTCGTGGCCGCGGTCGGTTTCGAGCCGCGGGCCGAGGGCGAGGGGCGCGAGTTCGAAGCGGAGGCGGCCGTCGCTTTCGCGGCCGGAGACGCGCCAGGCGACATGGCGTACGCCGGTGGAGAGCACGGCTGATTTCGGCACGAGGGTAAACGCTGCGGCGGTGGCGGCGGCGGCGAGGTCGGGACCGAGGGCGGCATCGATCCGGGCGTTGACGAGACTGCCGACGAGGAGGCGGCCGTTGGGATCCGTGAGATGGAGGTGGACCTCGCGGGAGCGGATCTCGGCGTTGAGTTCGGGCGCGAGCCAGGTGATGCGGGCGGCGACGTCGGGCAATTCGCCGCGGTCGTCGGAGGCGAGGCGCACGGACTGGCCTTCGCGCAGCCAATGGGCGCGGGCTTCCGGGACGTGCACGACGACCATAAAGGTGCGGGGCTCGACGAGGCGGAGGAGCGGAGTGTCCGCCATCACTTCGGTGCCGACGACGGGGAGGCGGGCGGCGGCCATGCCTTCGCCTTCGAGGGCGAGGACCACAATGCCGGCGAACGGCGAGGCGAGGGTGAAGGAATCGACCGGGGCGCCGCCCTGGAGAACGGCATCGGCGAGCGGGCGCAGATTCCAGCGGGTGAAGCGTTCGAGCAGGGCGTGGATGGCATGGCCGTCGGCCAGTTTCAGCGCGGCGGCGAGTTCGCCCTGCGCGGCGAAGACTTCGGGACTGTAGAGATCGACGACCGGATCGCCGGCGGCGACGAGGGTGCCGGGATGAAGGGCGGCGGGGTGGCGTTTCACGATACGCCCGGCGACGCGCGGAACGACGATCTGCAGGGTGCGGTCGTCGTAGCGGACGGTGCCGTAGGCGCGGATCGTCGCCACGGCGGGACCGGTGGTTACGGTCGAGAGTGCGATGCCCATGCGGTTCTGCTGTTCGCGGGTGAGTTCCCCGGCGGTGACCTTGGTCATTTTCATGCCGCACACCGGGCAGTCGCCGGGGCGCCGGCCGATGAAGTCCATCATCGGGCAAGCCCAGCGTTCGCCGGGAGCGGCGGCGCCGGCGGAGTCGGGCGCGGCGGCGGTGAAAAGCGTGGCGCCCGGAATCAAGGCGACGGTGGCGATGCCGGCGGCAAGACCGGCCGCGGCGACGAGCAAGGAGGACCGGCGCATGGGATCAGCGTTTGACGACTTCGTTGCGCAGGTAGAGCGGGCCGAATTTGTCGGGCTCGGCCTTGAACTTCGGCGGGCACATGCGGCAGCCGAAGCCGATGGTTTTGCCCTGGTATTCGGCGGTGGGCAGTTTCGGGTCCACGTCCATGCCGCAAATGGCGCAGACGGTGTTGACCGGCGATTTCGAGACCGGAATTGGGAGACCGGAGACCGGAGACGGGGCAGGGGAAACCGGAGCTGCCGAAACCGGAGTGGGGAGACCGGAGACCGGAAACGAGGAAACGGGAGCCGGGTCGTGGCGGGCGGTGCGGACGGCGAGGGCGGCGACGGCGCCGAGGGCGAAGGTGGCGAGGAAGAGGAAGATGGATTTCATCGGATCAATTTTGGACGGAAGGCAGCAACCGGCGGGGCGGGAGGTAGCGCCAGAGTTCGGCACGGGCGGTGCGGGCCGAGGTTTCGGCTTCGAGGATCTGGATTTGCAGGGCGGTGGAGCGGTCGAGGATGTCGACGGCGTGGAGCACGGCGGAGTCGCCGGCCATGCCGCCTCCGTGCCGGGTCGCGCCGAGGCTGCGGGAGAGGGCCTCGTGTTCCGCGTCGAGGCGCGCCTGGGTGCCGGCGGAGAGCTGGCGGGCGGCGGCGGCGACACGTTCGGCGCGGGCGACGCGGGAAACGGCGGCGGCGATGCGATGGCGGGCGGCTTCGGCATCGGCCGTGGCGGCGGCGCGGTCGGCTTCGGCGGCGCGGACCTCCGCGCGGGCATAGCGGCGGGTGCGCCACGGGATCTCGGAGGAGACGGCGAGGCCGACCGTATCCTGATTGCCCATACTGCTGCGTTCGCGCTCGAAGCGCAGGCCGACGGAAGTCATCGGATTGGCGCCGGCCCGGGCCATTTTGCCCATGGCGTCGGCTTCGGCGATGCGGGCGCGGGCGACGGCGACGGTCGCGGCATCGGCGGCGTCGATTTCGGAAACCTCCGGGGCCGCGAAGGCGGGCAGCGGGGCTTCGGGGGCGAGTCCGAGGCGGCCGCGGGCCAAGGCGCGTTGGTCGGCGGCGAGGCGCCGGAGTTGTTCGAGTTCCAGCTGCATCCCGGCGAGGCGGTTTTGGAACGCGAGGCGATCGGCGATCTGCGGCGTGAGGCCGGCAGCGAGGCGTGCGTCGATGCTTTGGAGGGCGGCTTGGAGGCGGGGGATTTGGATTTCGAGCAGGGCGACGCGGGCGTCGGCGCCGTCGGCTTCCGCCAAGGCCAAGGCGACTTCCGCGGCGAGGTCGCCCGCGGTCAGCGCGAAGTCCGCCTCGGCCAGGCCGACTGCGGCGGTGGCGCGGGCGAGATCGGCGGCGCGTTCGCCGCGTTTGGGCAGGGGCTGGCGCACGCTGAGTTCCCACATGTCGCGGTTTTCGCCCATGGCGTCGGCGTTGACGCGGGAACCCATGGCTTCGACTTCGGGATCGGCGAGCCGGCCTGCGGCGCCGGTGCGGGCTTGGGCGGCCTCGATCCGGCGGGCCGCGGCCTGGAGTTGGGGCGCGCGCCCGACGGCCTCGAGCAGGCCGGGGCCGGCCGGTTCCGCGGCGGAGGCGGGACCGGCCAGGCCGAGCAGAACGAGGAGCAACGTCGGGCGCGCGATCACGGGATCAGGATTTTTTGCCGGCAGCTTTCGCTTTGGCGGCGGCGGCGGTGTCGAGTTTCTTCAGGTGCTTGGCGGGGTCGCCTTTGAAGTCGTCGACGCAGCCCTCGCAGCAGAAGATCACGAGGCGGTCGGCCTTGCCTTCGGCGCGCCAGATGAAGACGGAGCCGTCGCCCATGCTGCCGAGCTTTTCATCGGAGGCGATGCACACCTCGAGCGGGTAGTCCTTGCGGGCCTTGGCGGCCCAGGCGGCGTCTTTTTCCGTGACGGAAACGAGCGCGCCGGCGGTCTTGGCCGCGGGGGCCGCGGCCTTGGCGTTGTGACCCGCGTGCGGGGATTTGGAATCGGCGGAGAAGCCGAACGTGGAAACGCCCAGGAGGGCGGCGGCGAGGAGGATTTGGTTTTTCATGGTTGGTAACAAAGACGGAACGGAAAAGGGAATCTTGCAGGGGCCGCACCGCGGGTGGCGGCGCAGCCAGGCGGACAGACGGGAGGTCGACAGGGCACGGCCGCACGCGGGTGCGGGCCGGACGAACGGGAGGGCATTGCGGGTGAAGCCGAGGGTCGACGACCGCCGGGCACACCGCAGGCCGGAGACTCAGATCAGCCAGCTGCAATGCGCGCGGAACAGCGCGGATGTGGCAGCGGGGGCCGGCGTCCGGAACTCGGGCGCCCGCGAAAGGGCGGCGCGGTCGGACGGGGCGGACGAGACAAAAACGGAAAAGGCCGGGCGGGCCGGGCGCGCGAGCTGGCGGACGCCGGCGCTGGGCACGGCGGCGGGAGCGAGCGGAGTCGGGGACGCGGTGCGCGAAGCGGGAGCCGGAGCGCAGTCGGTCGGGGTGCAGGGGCACTTCGACGGGCAGCAGCAGGATTCGGCGGCGTCCGCAGCGATGGTCCACGCCGCGTGCACCGGCGCGAGAGCGCAGGCACAGGCGAGGATCAACAGAAACAGGCGGCGAACCATGACGGTCGGACCGTACCGCCCGGAGAGGTTGGCGCAACCGGGAATTCGGATTTGGCAAATCGGCGCGATGAGATCGGCAAGATTTGCGGAAGGGGGAAGCGCCGCTTGGGACGAGTTTCCCGAGCTTTCAGACCTTAACCACAGATTTCACAGATGGGCACGGATGATGGATTTTTTGTCCGTGAGATTCCGTGAAATCCCAGATCAAAAAGTCCGGTTCCCAAAGGCCAAAACCAAGGGACGTCGGCTCAATCGTTTGTCGGTACTCCGGCCACGGCAGGGCGGGATGTAGCGGCGGTCAGCGGTCGAAGACGAGGTCGTCGTCGGTCCACATTTTCCGATCGGGGCCGGCGCTGCGCAGGTCCATGCGGGCGCCGCTTTCCGGATGGAGGAAAAACGGGGTGCCCCAGCGGTCGCAGAGCTCGCCGTCGCGGTTGATCGCGGGGTGGTCGGGCGGGATCAGGGCGAGCTGCAGTCTGTTTTTCCCGGCGAGGGCGGCGGTGATTTCGGCGTTGCTGCCGGAGGGATTGCCGTCGCGGGGAAAGTTCGAGCGGTACGCACCGAACAGGTCGTTGATTTGGCGCAGGTCGGCGAAGATGTCCTGGTTGGGGGAGTTGAGGCCGTCGGCGAGGGTGGAGCGGGCGGCGGCGGCCGGAGTTGCGGCGCGGTTCGTATTGGCGGCAGCGGAATCGGGAACCCCGGCGGCGGCGGAGACCGGCGCAGGTGCGCCCGGGCGGGCCGGGGCGGCCCCGGATTCCGGCGCGGCGGGTCGGCCCCAGAAATAGAAGACCAGTGCGGCGACGACGGAGAGGACGAGGACGGTGAGGCGTTTGGGCGACATCGGGCCGGGGGATAAAACCGGAATGCGGAATTCGGAGACCGGAATTCAAGACCGGAACTTGGAGACCGGATACCGGAGTCCGGAGGCCGGGATGGCGGCGACCGGAGTACTGAAACCGGAAAACGGATACGGCCGGCGGGGAGGCCGGCCGCGGGATCACAGGAAACCGAGATTCGGTTTCGCGAAGCGGCCGATGTTGGGGAGGACGGTCGGAAGATCGGAGGCGCTGACGCCGAACCAGGTCGCCAAAGTCGCGGCGTATTCGTCGACGCTCGTGGTGGGGATCCAGCGGCCGAGGCCGGTGTCGTCGGGCCCGTTGATCGTGAGGGTCGGAAGTTTGCCGTAGAGTTCCGTGCCCTTGACGGCGCCGCCGACGACGAAGTGGTGGCTGCCCCAGCCGTGGTCGGAGCCGTCGCCGTTGGAGCGGAAGGTCCGGCCGAAGTCGGAGGCGGTGAAGGTGGTCACCTGATTGGCGACGCCGAGTTCGACCGTGGCGTTGTAGAACGCGTTCACGGCCTGGCTGATTTGGGCGAGCAGGTTGGCGTGGGACCCGGTGGTCGGATCGGTGTTGGTCAGCTGGGCGGCGTGGGTGTCCCAGCCGCCGAGCTGGACAAAGAAGATCTGGCGTTTGAGGCCGAGGTTGGGCGAGGCGGCGATGAGGCGCGCGGCCATGCGGAGTTGGTTGCCGGCGGAGGTGGCCGGGAACGGCGTGAGCAAGGTGCCGGAAGCGGAGAGGACGCTGTTGAGCAGTTCGGCACTGACGATGGCGTCGCCGGACGCGGTGCCGAAAGCGGTTTCGAAGAGACCGGGCTGGCTCTGGGCGAAGAGGTCCTTCTGGGCGCGGAAGCGGATGCCGTCGGTGGAGTTGACGTTGCTGGTGCCGCCCGCGAGGGTGGTGGCGCCGGCGGTGTTGATGGCGTACTGGGCGACCTGGGCGCCGACCTGGAACGTATTTTTGCCGGCGATACTGACCGACATCGAAATCTCGTTGTTGGTGTTGAAAGCGTTGACGAGGTCGGCGACGCGGCCACCCCAGCCGGTGGAGGTGGGCTTGTCGGGCACGCTGTGCTGCCACTGGACCTGCTGGTCGCTGTGGGAGAAGAGCTGCGGCGGGAGCGGCACGCTGCGGGCGGTGTATTGGGCCTTGGTGGTCGGGTAGACGAGGGTGCCGACGTTGCCGATGAGGGCGGCTTTGCCGGTGTTGAAGAGACTGTGGAGTTCGGACACCGAGGGATGGAGGCCCCAGGTGCGGCCGTCTGAGGTCTTCGGCGCGAAGGCGAGGGCGCGGTCTTCGGGGATGGCGAGGTTGGAGCGGGCGCTGGCGTAGGCGGCGTAGCCGGAGCCGGTGGGGATGATGAGGTTGTTGGCGTCGTTGCCGCCGTTGAGGAACAGGCAAACGAGGGCTTTGTAGTCGCCCGGGATATTGCCCGAGCGCGACGGGGTTTGCGGGCCGTTGCCGGGGCTGGCGACGGCGCCCATCAGGCGGAGACTGGAGAGGGCGGAGAGGAGGCCGGTGGCGCCGACGGCGGCGCAGCAGGCGCTGCCGAGGAATTCGCGGCGGGTAACTTCGGGGGCTGACTTCTTCTGGCTCATGGCGGGAGAGGTGGGGGCGTTTACTTTTGGATGGCGGCCGACGGGGAGGTGAGCACGAGGAGCACGGCGGATTTCACGCGGTCCACGGCCGACGTGCTGGTCGGCAGGGCGGTGAGCGCGGTCTTGATGCGGGTGCGGGCGGAGGCGCTGAGGTTGCCGGCACAAAGGAGGCTCGAGAGGTGGTCGAGCAAGGCGTCCTGGCTGGTGGCGAGGAGCGACTGTTCGGCGGTCAGGTCGAGGGTGAGCACGTAGGGAGCCGCGGCGGTGGTCGGGATGGTCGCGTTGACGAAGTTGCGCAGGTAGTTGGGGACGGTGATGGCGTAGTTGTCGTCGGTGATCTCGAATTCCGGGGCCACGAGGCCGGCGGAGGCGAGAGGGCCGGGCAGGACGTAGTCGGCATGGTAGAAGTTGAAGACGGTGGGCGAGCGCAGGGCGGCCTGGGCGAGACTGCCGATGGCGCTGTAGACCAAGGTCGCGGAATTGATGGTCGAGATCTCGCCTTGAGTGGCGGGCCGCGGGGTGGCGCTCGTGATGGGGGTGCCGTTCACCGTATGGCGCAGGCCGAGGAAACGGCCGCTGGTCGACCGTGCATTGAGCGAGCGGAGCAGGCCGGTGAGGCGGAGGAGCGGCTCCTTGAGTTTGCCGTAGCTGACGCTGGACAGAACCTGGGGCGAGCGGGCTTCGAAGTCGGTGAGGATGGCGCGGACGACGGCGCCGAGGTTGCCGCGGGTGCCGGTGCCGTCGTTGGCGAAGACTTGGGCGACGCGGTAGACATAGGCGGGGCTCGGGTTGCTGGTGACGAAGCGCTGGATGAGCAGTTTGGAGATGAACGGCCCGGTGTTCGGGTGGACGAAGAGGGCATCGAGGGCCATCTGCAGATCCTTGGTGCCGCCTTGGCCCGCGGGCAAAATCGTCGAAGTGACGGGGGCGAGGTTCTTCGCCGTGTCGTCGTGGGACGACGGGAAGATCTGCATCGGGCTGTAGTAGTTGGTCGGGGCGTTGCGGAAGCGGTTGAGGTCCGTCGAAGGGTAGGCCCAGCCGGTGAAGACCTTGGCCAGCTCGGTGATAGTGGTCTGGTTGTAGGTCGGGATGGGGAGACCGTCGGAACCGAGGGCGAGGCGTCCGTCGGGTTGGAGTTGCACGAGGCCGATGGTAAAGAGCTGCATGACCTCGCGGGCGTAGTTTTCGTCGGGCGTGGTCAGGGCGTTGCCGGTGGCGTCGAAGGTGGCCTTCGAATTGCGCAGCGAGCTCAGGTAGAGCCCCATCATGGGGCTGAGGGTGACGTTTTCGAGCAAGGTGCGGAAATTTCCGAAGGCGCCGTTGCCGAGGATGTCGTAGTAGTTGGCCAGGGGTTCGGTGTGGTTGTCGTTGCCGAGGGAGATGTCCGAGACGACGAAGATCTGGCTGAGGGCGAAGGCCATGCGCTGGCGCAACTGATCGGGGGCGGTGAGGACGTTTTTGAACCAGGCGGATTGGCGGTTGGGCAGGTGGATGGCGTTCCAGTTGGTGAAGCTGCTGCTGCCGCCGAAGGTGGTGCGGTCCGCAACGGTGGCGGTGCGGTGCGAGGTGAAGGGCAGGGCAAGTTGGGCGGTGATCCAGGCGTCGATGCTGCCGCCGGTGAGGGCGTCGATCTCGCTTTTCTTCGGGCCGAAGGTGGCCTGGGTGAGGAACCGGGAGGCGTCGGTCGCAGTGACGTTGGCGAGGGAGACGGCGGGAGCGGCGGCCGGGGCGGTGAAGGTCGGGGAACCGGCACCTTGGATGAAGGTGCCGCGGACCTCGCCGGTCGGGTAGCGCGCGGTGTCGATGCCGAGGAAGATGTTGCCACTGCGGAGGGCGGCGAGGAGGGAGGCGGCGGTGTGGTTGCCGGTCGGGGCGAAGAGCCACTGGCTGCTGCCGGACGAGGCGACGGGGAGGTTGAGCACATAGTCGCCGCTCGGCCCGATGCGGAGGTGGGCGGAGGTGACGGCGGCGGACAGATTCGAGACGTTGAAGTTGACGGCGGCGACGGTGCCGTCGGAGCTCAGCAAAATGGTCGCGGTGCCGGAGGCGGTGGAGCCGGTGGCGGAGGCTTCGGCGTTGACGCTCGCGATGTAGAGGGTGGCGGAGCTGTCGGCGATGGTGGCGGTGGCGGAGGATTGCGCGCCTGCGACGTAGCCGGTGCCGGCGAGGACGGTGAGGACGACGGTGTCGGTGCCTTCGTTCTGCAGATCGGGATTGGGCCGGAGGGGCAAGGTGACCGAGGCCGAGCCGGACGGGATGACGATGGTACCGGGGAGGGTGACGTAGTCGAAACCGTTGACCGCGGAGCCGCCGACGCCGTAGCGGACGGTGAGGTTTTCGAAGGTGGGGCCGGTGCGGGTGAAAGTGTATTCGCCGTTCTTGTTGCCGGTTTCGTCGGCGGCGGCCTTGGTGGCGGCGATGGTGACACTGGCGGGTTGGGCGGGGGAGATGTCGTAGATTTCGGCGAGGGCGATGCCGGCGGCGTTGGCGACGCCGCTGACCTGGACGGTGTAGTTGCCCGGGGGGAGGTCGACGAGGACGGCGGCGTCGTTGCTGCCGGCGGGGAAGGCGAAGGCGCCGTATTCGCGGAAGGCGGCGCTGAGCACGGCAGCGGTGGCGGTGGCGCCGCCGATGGGCGTGCTCCAATTGTCGTTGGAGGCGACGATGGCGCGTGTAGAGGTGTTGGTCACCGTCATCGACGGATTGGAGAGGGCGCCGCCGACGCCGAGGGCGGTGAGGGCGGGGCCGGCGGCGCGGATGAGGAGTTTCCGGGTGCCGGTGCCGGCGGTGATGACGAAGCCGGGAGTGAGAATATTGGTCGTGCCGGCGACTTGGGCGCGGGTGGAGAGATTGGCGAAACGGCCGGCGGCGGTGCCGACCTCGTAAACCTCGACGATGGCGGTGCCGGAGGTGTTGCCGACGCCGCTGACTTGGGCGGTGTACGATCCCGGCTGCAGCGTGGCGACGAGGGCGGCGTCGGCGGAGCCGGCGGTGAGGGCAAAGGCGCCGACGGAGGCGAAGGTGGCGGCGTCGGCGGCGCTCCAGTTGTTATTGGAGGCGGCGACGACGGTGGACGAGTTGGGGCCGTAAACGGTGAGCTGCGGATCGGCGAGGACGCCGCCGACGTTGAACGGCGCGAGACCGAGGCGGGGACCGACGGCGCGGATGACGACCTGTTTGGGGGTGGTGCCGCCGATGACGAAGCCGGCGGTGAGGACATTGTCGCCGGTGCCGACGCGGGTGAGCGTGGAGACGTTGGCGACACGCGGTTCCTGGGCGAAGAGGCCCGGGACGGCGGAGAGAACGAGGGCGCAGGCCAAGGCAAGGCGGCGCGGGAGACGGAGGCGCGAAGATTTCATGCAGCTGAGGGGGGGCGGGGTGGAATGGATATGCGAAGGCGCACCGATGACGCCAAGTACGAACTCACGTAACTGCGCGCGGAAATTACGGCACACGGCGCGCAAAGTTGACGACGAATTCACGGGCGCGTCGGGAAACGCTGAGCCAAAAGACCATGCAGCTGAGAGTTCAAAGTTGAGGGTTGAGAGATCGATCCGCCGAGCCACGGAATACCTAGCCGAAGCCAACAACCGGACGAAACGAACGGTTTTGCTCAACTCCCGGCCAAGTTCTCTCAACTGCATGAGTACGGCTATGGGCTCGCCAGCGGCGGGGAGGTTCTGGAATCGTTCCGTCTGCGCCGGGGCTTCGGCGCGACGAATTGTCCGGATTTCCTTCTCCCCCACGTTCATGTCTGTGTCCGACGAGCCAGGCCGAGCCGTGTTCCTTTCCTACGCGTCGCAGGACGCGGCGGCGGCGCAGCGCATCGCCGAGGCGCTGCGGGCGGCGGGGGGGGGAGGTGTGGTTCGACCAAAATGAATTGGTCGGGGGCGATGCGTGGGATGCGAAGATCCGGGGGCAGATCGCGGGTTGCGCGCTGTTCGTGCCGGTGATTTCGGCGAACACGCAGGCGCGGCTCGAAGGGTATTTCCGGCTGGAGTGGAAATTGGCGGCGCAGCGGACGCACACGATGGCGGACGAGAAGGTTTTTCTTTTGCCCGTCGTGATCGACGACACGCGCGACGCGGCGGCGAAGGTGCCGGCGGAGTTCCGGGCGGTGCAGTGGACCCGCCTGCGCCCGATGGGCTCCGGCGCGGCGAGCCCGCCGGGGAGTTCGGGCGCGGCGAGCCCGGCGGAGGGGGAGGGGAAGGCGCTGGCGGCGTTTTGCGCGCGGGTGGGGAAATTGTTGGGCGGAGATGATGGGAGTGCTGCTGCCGAGGCAGGGGCGCGGCTTGACCGCGCCCGGGAGGACGGGCGTGGACGAGCCTCGTCCCTGCGCAAAGCGGCGCGGGCGCGGTGGATCGCGGTTGCGGCCGCGACAGTGGTGATTGTCGGGACGGCGATGTGGTTGACGCAGCGCCGTCCGGCTGCGGCCGTCCAGATCAGGTCGCAGCCGGCAGCCGGCGCCGAAGTGCTCGCGGCGCGGGCCTATCATGTCACGCAGCGAATCGGGTTCACGCGCGATGAACTGGCGGCGGCGGCCGACTTGGCTCGGCAAGCGGTGGAGCTTGATCCAACTTCGGGCCGGGTGCGAGCGGTGCAGGCCTGGGTGGCAGCCTGCCACCTCATGCGCAATTGGGACGTCGGCGATGCGCGTCGGACGGAAGTCCAAACCTTGGCGCAGCGGGCGCTGGCGCTCGCGCCCGACGACGGCGACGCCCTCAATGCGCTCTTTCAGGTGTGGGAAAAACAAGGGGCCTTGACCGAGGCGGAGATGGTGGCCCGGAAGGCGGTGCAAGTGGCGCCGGACAATTATCGCGGCCACCTCTCGCTGGGGCGGGCACTCAGCCGGCTCGGCCGTGTGACGGAGGAGCAGGCGGTGCTGCGGGCGGCGGTGCGGCGTTTCCCGGAGAACGTGCTTTGTCACTATGAGCTGGCGAATTCGTTCGTCGGTTTCGGCTTCGGAGATCGTCCGTTGAAGGAGGAGGAGCTGGTGGAAGGCTTGGCATTGCTGGATACGATATTGGCGAAAGCGCCGTTTGCCTCCGCGAGTCTGTTGAAGGCGGTCATCGTGGCGGCATACCGCGGCGATCTTGCGGCCATGCGGATGGAGCTTGATCGCCTTGCGGCCATGCCGCTGGCCGAGCGGACGGAGGACCGGGCGGTTTTCGTGGCGATGTGGGCGGGTCTGCTCGAGCGGCGGCCGGACCGGACTCTGGCGGCGGGGAACCTCATAGCCCGGGGGTATTTCGAAGACCTGATGGTGGCGGGTCCCAAGGCGTGGCTCACAGCCTTGGCGCGGAAACAGGAGGGCAAAGGGGCGCTTGCCCAGCAAGCATGGCAAGCCGCCGAGGTGCTGCTGCGGCAGCGGCTGCGGGAAAATCCGGAGATAGAGCTGAATACGATTCAACTGGCGACCACGTTGGCGTGGCAGGATCGGTTGGCCGAGGCGGCGGTGCTGGCGGAGCCGCTGGAGCGGGCATGGAGGGAGCAGCCGACTTCCTCGCGATACTATCAGCTTGCGCTCTACCACGCGGCGCGCGGCGACGGCGAGCGCACGGCGCAGCAGCTGCGGCCGATTCTCAATACCCACAATTTCACCACCGATGTGCTCCTCACGCTCGATCCTTGGTGGGAGCGGGTACGCGACCACCCGGACGTGCGGGCTCTGCAGGCGGAGATGGCCTCCGGGCGCGAAAAGGCGGCGCCGGCGGCTTCAGCCGCTGCGCCTGCCGCGGAGAAATCGGTCGCGGTGCTCGCGTTCAAGAATCTGAGCGACGACCGGGACACGGAGTATTTTTCGGACGGGGTGAGCGAGGAGTTGGGGAACGTGCTGGGGCGGGTGCCGGGGCTGCGGGTGGCGTCGAGCACGTCGGCGTTCTCGTTCAAAGGGAAGGCCGTGCCGGTGGCGGAGATCGCGCGGCAGCTCGGGGTGGCCTACGTCGTCGAGGGTTCGGTGCGGAAGATGGGCACGACGCTGCGGATCAACGCGAAGCTGGTGCAGGCATCCGACGGCTTCCCGGTGTGGTCGTCGGGCAATCTGGAACGCGAAGTGAAGAACCTCTTCGCGTTGCAGGACGAGATCGCGGGGCTGATCGCGCAGAACCTCTCGCTCCGGCTGGTCGTGCGCTCCGATCGGGAGCAAGAGACCGTCAGCGCGCAAGCGTTCGAGTTTTTTCTGCAGGCCCGCGTGGAGGTCGAGAAGTCGACGGTGGCCGGGCTCGACCGCGCGGAGGCACTCCTGAATCAGGCCGTGGAACTGGCCCCGCGTTTCGGTCGGGCGCACGCCGGGCTGGCGAACGTCTGGGCCAGGCGCGGTGTCCGGGCGGGTACCGTGGGGCAGTTTGCGCAGCGGGGATCGCCGGAAATGCGGCGCATCTTTGCGAAGGCCGAGGCGGCATTGGCCCTGGATCCGAATTCGGAGGAGGTCCATGCCGTGCTGGGTTTGACCCACTGGCTGGGCTGGAATTTCACGGCCGCCGAGCGGGCGGTGCAGGTCGCCCTGAAGATCAATCCCAGCCACGCGATGGCGCGTCAGCTGCTCGCGCGGGTTCAGGAAACCGAAGGTCGAATCGACGAAGCAACGGCCTCGCTCCGGCTGGCGGCGGAACTCGATCCTTTGTCCGGAACCATCGCTTCGAATCTCGCCGCCCGCCTGGCGTATTTGGGACGGTACTCGGAAGCGATGGTCGCCGTCGAGCGGGCGCTGGAGTTGAAGTCGGAGTCGCCGGACGTGTGGATCGCCAAGGCGGAGGCGCTGCTCGGCCTGGGCCGGATCGAAGAGGCGGTCGCGCTGGCGCGCGCTCCGAACAACTCTTTGAGCGATTCACCCCGCACCCTGGCGCGCATTCTCGCTGCGCGCGGCGACAATGCGGAGGCGCTCGCCTTGCTGCGCTCCATGGCTTCGTTCGGCGGGGGAGGGGTGGCTGCGCTGGTGGAACTCGGCAGAAAGGACGAAGCGCTGGCGGCTATTAGCACCGAACAGATGCAGGCCGCGTACATCGGCTCGATGCTTGTACTGAGTTCACTGGACCCCATTCGGAATTCGCCGGAGTTCCGACGCTTCCTGGAAGAGCTGGGTCTGACCGAGGCCCATGCGCGGGCGCAGGCTTGGCGGGCGGCGAATCCGCCGGAGAAACCCGCGGCGAAGCGGTGAAGACGGTCGCGTCGAGGCACGGCCGCGGTTCCCTTTTTCCAATCATGAAAACGAAGCATGTGTTCTCCGCCGCGGCCTTTGGGCTCGGCTTGGTTTTTGCGGCGCCGGCGCCGGCGGCGCGGGCGGCGTCCGGTGAAGTGCGCGAGGCGGTGCAGGCGCGGGTGGCGGCGGAGTTCGCGTCGCTCGAGGCGATCTACAAGCAGCTGCATGCGAATCCGGAATTGGCGTTTCAGGAATTCGAAACCGCGGCGTTGCTCGCGAAGGAATTGCGGGCGCTCGGGATCGAGGTGACGGAAAAGGTCGGCAACACGGGCGTCGTCGGCGTGCTGAAGAACGGCGACGGCCCGACGGTGCTGCTCCGCGCGGACATGGACGGCTTGCCGGTGAAGGAACTCGTCGATCTGCCGTGGGCGAGCAAGGCGGTGAAGAAGGACCTCGCGGGCAAGGAAGTGCCGACGATGCACGCGTGCGGGCACGACCTCCATGTCACGGGGTTGATCGGCGCGGCGCGGACGCTGGTGGCGCTGAAGGAACGTTGGCGCGGCACGATCGTGTTCGTCGGCCAGCCGGCGGAGGAGATCGTGTCGGGCGCGCGGGCGATGCTGACGGACGGACTCTACACGCGTTTTCCGCGGCCCGATTTCGCGCTGGGGCTGCATGTGTTCAGCCATTTCCCGGCGGGATTGGTCGGGTACACCGAGGGTCCGGCCTATGCGAGTTCATGGGCGGTGGACGTGGTCGTACGCGGCGTGGGCGGGCATGGCTCGGCGCCGCACACCACGAAGGATCCGGTGGTGCTGGCGGCGCAGATCGTGCTCGGCTTGCAGACGATCGTGAGCCGCGAGATCCAGCCGGGCGTGCCGGCGGTCGTGACGGTGGGATCGATCCACGGCGGCACGAAGCGCAACATCATCGGCGAGGAAGTGAAGCTGGAGCTGACGTTGCGCGGCTACGAGGACAAGGTGATGGAGCACCTGGTGGCGTCGATCCGGCGCATGTGCGACGGCCTCGGGCGCGCGGCGGGCGTGCCGGAGGACCGGCTGCCGGTCGTGGTGTTGCAGAAGGAAGGGGCGAACGTGACGGTGAATACGCCGGAGCTGACGCGGAAGCTGGCGGGGACGTTTCGCGAATGGTTCGGGGCGGGGCGGGTCGAGCCCGTGCCGCCGATCACGGGGGCGGAGGATTTTTCGGAGTATGGCCGCACGGTGCACCGGGTGCCGGCGGTGATCTGGACAGTCGGCGCGGGCGATCCGGCGGCGATCGCGGCGGCGAAGCAGGCGGGGAAGAGCGTGCCGACGAACCATTCGCCGGACGTGCGGTTTTTGCACGATCCGACGCTGCAGACTTGCGTGATCTCGCTGGCGGCGGCGGCGCTGGAATTGATGCCGGCGCGGGGAGTTGAGAGATGAGAGCTGAGCGTTGAGAGTCGGGAGACCGACCGCACGGGCTCGCGACGGGGGCGGGGCGCGGGGATGGTGAAACGCTGATGGATTTCGCCAACGGGCGAAATCTGGGAGTGCGGCTGCGGCTGAATCGCCGCAGCAGGGAGTCGGAGGCGCCGCTGAAGCGGCGGGGGGAGGGATCTGCAGACCTGCGGGCGGCGGCGGGTCCGGTCGGTCCTGCTTTCAACTCTCAGCTCTCAACCCTCAACTCCCTCTGATCATACATCCCCCTGCTCCGGCCGCAGCACGATTTCCTCGACCACGGTCCGCCGCGAGAGGCGGTAAACATCGTAGAACGCCCGCGCCACATCCGCCGCCGGCATGATGCGCGCCTCGGGCACGCCGCTACCCGACCACGACGGCGACCACGTCGCCCCCGGATACACGCAGCACACGCGCACGCCCGTGCCTTTCGTTTCCGCGCGCAGCACTTTCGCCAAACCCGTCACGCCGAACTTTGCCGCGCAGTACGCCGCGCCGTTCGGGTACGCGTCGAGCCCCGCGATCGAGCTCATGAAGAAAACGTCGCCGTGCTTCCGCGCCAACATCGCGGGCACGAAGGCCTGCGTGACCAAAAACGCGCTGCGCAGATTCGCCGCCACGATGCGGTCGAACTCCGCGACCTTCGTCTCGGCGAACGGCGCCCCGGCGAACACGCCCGCATTGTTGATCAGCACATCGACCCGGCCGAACCGCTTCGTCACCGCCGCGGCCATCGCCGCTACTGCCGCCTCGTCCGCGACGTCGCAACCGAAAATCCCCGCCTTCGCCCCGCGGCGCGCGCAGGTCTTCGCCACCGCGGCGAGGTTGCGCTCGTTGCGCGCCACGAGCGCGAGCTTCACGCCCTTGATTTCACGCGCGAACTCCTCGGCCAAAGCGGCGCCGATCCCCTGGGACGCACCGGTGATCAGAACGACGGGAGATTTCATCGCGCCAGCGAAACGTTCCTTTCCCGCAAAGCAACGCCCGCGCGGACACATCGTCCGCGAGTCTTCCCCGCTTTCAACTTTCACCTTTCGCCTTCCCATCGGCCGCGAACGCGGCCTTCGCGGCGGCGCGCCCGCTCAGCAGACGAGCGAACCGAAATCGGTGAAGTCCGCGCGCAACCCGCCGGGCACGCCTTTGCAGATCACGCTCACGGCGTCGTGCGAATGCAGCGATTCGAGGTGCGAGCACGCGATCTGGAAATCGGCGATGCGTTTGTCGCCCGCCAATTCGCGGTAGAGCAGGCGCGCCGCGTCCTCGACAAATTTGATGTAGGTGCCGTTGAGCTCGGCGAAGGCCTGCTCGTCCTCGCGTTTCACCATCACCTGTGTCTCGGTCTTCAGACCTTCGGCGCAATGGCGCTGCAAGTCCTCGATGGGGAGCGTGCGGCCCGCGGCGATCTCGACCTTCACGCGCGCCTTCGAGCGCTGCGCATGCGGCGTCGCGTACACCCCGCGCGTGCGCCGCGCATGCTCCGCCAGCTCCGCGCTGCACGGGCAGGTCGACGAATAGACGAAATCGAATTCGATGAACTTCCGGAACCGGCCTTCGCGGTCCATCGTGCCTTCGAAAGTCACCTTGTAATACTGCCAGCCCTTCAGCCCGCTCCGCAGGCTCGGTTGCAAAATCGGATACGAAAACGACAGCCGCACCCGCGCCTCGAAGGCGACGATCTTGCGGCGGTACTGCTCGAGAATCCGCCGCAACAGATCGGGCGAAAACACCTTCTCCTCGTGCTCGTAGAAGGTCCGCATGATGCGGCCCATGTTGATGCCCTTGAGATTGGCCTCGAGGGACACCGTCCCCGTCACCGCCGTCTCGAGCGTCAAAACCCGGCCGTCCTTCGCCTTGAACTTCAGCGGCAACCGGAAATTCGCGCAACCGACCTGCTGGATCGGCACGTTGGCCCCGCCGATCGCGTCGACCGCTTCCATCATGTCCGGCAGCGACTCGCGGTACGCGGCGTCGCTCTTGAACTTCGCCTGGAACCCGCGCGCGATCAGCGGCTCGATGCCGCCCGCCGTGCGGTGTAAAAACATGGGTTTCTTCTTCATGGGCTTCCTCGATCTCCGGGGGAACAGACGCCGTCGGCCGGGGCCGCGGATCGGTTCCGGACGCATCAGCGGGCGGACGCCTCCGTGGCGCCGGGGCCGAAAAATTCCGCGTAGTTGCGGGGCGTTTCGAAAAGTCGGATCCGGTAAAGCTCCGCCGCCTTGGGCAACCGCGGCGCGAGCTCGTGCCAGAACGCGATCACCAGATTTTCCGTCGACGGGATCACGTTGCGCAGGAAATCGACGTCGGTGTTGAGATTCCGATGGTCGCACTTGTCCACCACGGCTTCGTTGAGCAGGTCCTTCAAGTCGCCCAGCTCCATGACGTAACCGGTATCCGGATGCGGCTGGCCGCGCACCGTCACTTCGAGGACGTAATTGTGCCCGTGCCAATGCGGGTTCGTGCAAAGGCCGTACTGCTCCACGTTCCAGGCTTGGCTCTTGGTCGGGTTGTACAGCCGGTGCGCCGAATTGAAATGCACCTGCCGCGTGATGTACACGATTCCGGGCAGCACGCGGGGCGGCGCGGGTTTTTTGCGGGCGGCAAGCTTCGGCATGGAGGGTCAGACGTAGCGAAAATCCCGCCGCGGTCAATCCGCCGGCTCAATCCGACACCCGCCTGTGAGCCACGCCTCTGCCGGCCATTAGCTGCGGGCATCGGGGCGAGGCCCCGGCCGGGGCCTCGCAGTTGAAGGGTGAAAGTTGCAGGTTGAAAGATCGGGCCTACGAGACCGCCGCCCTCATCACCGCGCCTATCCGTCCCCTAAGTCCCATCCGTCCCATTCGTCCCATCTTCCGATCCTTCACCTTTCACCCTTCAACCCGCGCCGCCACTGCGCCGCCCCGTCGCTTTCGGGTTCGACGCCCCTCGCGCTCCCGTTGCACCTTCGATCTCCGCTTCGCCCCATGAGAATCCGCAAAGTCCTCGTCACCGCCGCCAATCCCCGCCAGCGCACGCTGCCGCTGCAGACCCTCATGGATCGCAACGGCGAGCCCAAGTCCGCCCTGCAGGTCGTGCTCGAGGAAGCCGCCGGCGCCGGCATCGAGGAATTCGGCGTCGTGGTCTGCCCGGGCGACGAAACCGCCTACGCCGAAGCCTGCGGCGATCTCCGCGGCCGCGTCCGCTTCATCGTGCAGGACCAGCCGCGCGGCTACGGCCACGCGGTCCTCTGCGGCCGCAGCTTCGTCGGCGAC
This sequence comes from Opitutia bacterium Tous-C1TDCM, assembly GCA_002288455.1. Lineage (GTDB taxonomy): Bacteria > Verrucomicrobiota > Verrucomicrobiia > Opitutales > Opitutaceae > ER46. The sequence continues at coordinate 4,002 of NEUS01000009.1, read as the reverse complement.
GAACCCTTCCTCCATCTCGTCGGCGACCACCTCCACGTTTCCCAAACTTCGACCAGTTGCGCCCGCCAACTGATCGCCACGGCCGAAGCGGAGAACGCTTCCGTCTCCGCCGTCCAGCCGACGCGCGAGAGCCAACTCACGGAGTTCGGCGCCGTCGGCGGCCGCCTCGTCGGCGGCGCCAAGCCGCTCTACCACGTCGAGGCCGTGCTGGAAAAACCCACGCCCACCGCCGCCGAGCAACAGCTCATCGTCCCCGGCCTGCGCGCCGGTTTCTACCTCTGCTTCTTCGGCATGCATGTCTTCGAGCCGGAGCTGTTCCACGTCCTCGACGAACAGCGTCTCGCCGCGCCCGACCGCTCCCTCGGGCTCTCGCCCGCCCTGCACGCCCTCGCCGCCCGGCGCCGCTACCTCGCCTTCACCGTCGCCGGCCGCCGTTTCGACATCGGCGCCTCTTACGGGCTGCTCTTCGCCCAACTTGCCCTCTCCCTTGCCGGCCGCGACCGCGATCGCGTGCTCACCCAGCTCGTCGAGCTCCTCGCCGTCCGCGCCGAATGAACTCCGACCTGCTCGCCATCATCACGTCGCCCGACCCCGCGGTCCGCGACACCGCCGTCGATTCCTGGTGCGAGGGCCGCACCGTCCCCGAACTGCTCGCCGCCGTCGCCGAGCTCGACGGCTTCCGCCGCCAGGCCACCAACCTCTACCAACGGGTCCGCGCGCTGTTCTTCATCACCGCGATCCATCGCTACCACCTGCCGGCCCGCGCCGAGCTTCCGCGCACCGGCCGCGTACCTTACGAGGGTTTCCGCCATTTGCTCGAACGCCGTTTCGAGGAAGCGATCACGCGCTTCGACCTCGCCCAACGCGAACACGGCCCGAGCGAAACGCTCTCCAGCGCCCTCGCCGCCGCCCACCACGCCCTCGCTTTCCAAACCCTCGCCGACCAGGTCCGCCGCACCGTGCGCTCCACGCATGGCAACGCCTGGATGTTCCGCCTCGGCCACCCGCTCGACCAGGCCCTGCGCGTCCGCCGCGAACTCGTCACCCGCGAAAACGCCGACACGCCCTATCCGCTCCTCGATGAACGCACCGCCGTGCGCATGGACCTGACCCACTGCGGCTGGAGCGACATCTTTTTCCTCGGGATGGATTTCCCCGAGGGCGCCCGCGTCCTCAATGTCTCCATCGACCTCGGCGTCCACGGCCGCGACGACGCCCCGCGCCCGCCCGTCGAAGCCTATTTCCGCGTCATCGACGAGCCCGTCATCCGCCTCGCCAGCGTCGATCTCGAGGCGTCCTGCCGCCTCGAAACGCTCGACGATGTCTTCGACTTCGGCCGCGACTACCTCGGCCTGCTCAAGGCCGCCGTCATCGCCGCCGGTCTCGTGCCCCCGGGCATCGAGCGCTCCGGCGCCAGCCTCGCCGAATTGCTCGCGACCATCTTCGGCCCCGGCCGCGGCTTCGAACTCGTCAGCAACGTCAACCGCATCCCCAAGGGTTCGCGCCTCGCCGTCTCCACCAATCTCCTCGGCGCCCTGATCGGCGTCTGCATGCGCGCCACCGGCCAAATCCAGATGCTCGCCGGCCCGATGACGGAATCCGACCGCCGTATCGTCGCCGCCCGCGCCATCCTCGGCGAATGGATCGGCGGCTCCGGCGGCGGCTGGCAGGACTCCGGCGGCATTTGGCCCGGCATTAAATTGATCGAGGGCGCCGCCGCCCAACCCGGCGATCCCGAGTACGGCATCAGCCGCGGCCGCCTCCTGCCCCGCCACACGCTGCTCGGCCGCGACCGGATTCCCGACGCCGCCCGCCGCAAGCTCCAGGACTCCCTCGTCCTCGTCCACGGCGGCATGGCCCAGAACGTCGGCCCCATCCTCGAGATGGCCACGGAAAAATATCTCCTGCGCAGCGGCCCCGAGTGGGACGCCCGCCGCGCCGCCGTCGCCACCCTCGACGCCATCCTCGACAAACTCGCCGCGGGCGACATCCGCGGCCTCGGCGCCGCCCTCACCGCCAATTTCTTCGGGCCGCTGCAGACCATTATCCCCTGGGTCAGCAACCGCTACACCGAGCTCATCATCTCCCGCACGCGCGACGCTTTCGGCGACGCCTTCTGGGGTTTCTGGATGCTCGGCGGCATGTCCGGCGGCGGCATGGGTTTCATCTTCGATCCCGCCCGCCGCGCCGAAGCCCAGGAGAAATTGCTCGAGATCATGCTCGCGACGAAACGCGAGCTCGAATCCTCGCTGCCTTTCGCGATGGACCCCGTCGTGTACGACTTCGCGATCAACGAGCACGGCTCCGTCGCCACCCTGCGCACCGGCGCCGACGCGCTCCTCCCGGTCGCCTTCTACCAGCACGCCGTGCCCGGCTGGCTGCGCCGCGAAGCCCGCGAACTCACCGCGCGCGAACGCGGCGATCTCCAGCAATTCACCCGCGCCGCCCGTACGCGGCCCGAGTTCGCCGGCGCCCTGCCCACGCTGCTCGACCGCCTCCTGCCCGCGGCCGATGCCGGCGGCCGCAGCGCGCAACGTCTCGACGCCCTGCTCGCCCAGAACGGTTTCGACCGCGCCCAGCACGAGCAGATCCGCGCCGAGCTCCGCGCCGGCCGCATCGGCCTCGCCCTCAACCGCCTCCCGGGCAACACCCGCATCGAAGACGTGCCCGCCGCCGATCTCTTCGCCGCCGGCCAAGCCTCGACCAACCTCCGTGCCGCCGGCGAAGCCGCCCTCCGCCGCGGCGAAGTCGCCGTCGTCACCTACGCCGCCGGCGTCGGCAGCCGTTGGACGCAGGGCGCCGGCGTGGTGAAAGGGCTGCACCCCTTCGCCAAATTCTCCGGCACCCACCGCACCTTCATCGACGTCCACCTCGCGAAATCCCGCCGCACCGCGCTGACCTACGGCGCGCCCGTGCCGCACGTTTTCACGACCAGCCATCTCACGCACGCGCCCACCGAGCAGCGCCTGCGCGCGCAGTACGGCGACGCTTTCGGTCGCGACATCTTTCTTTCGCCGGGCCGCTCCATCGGCCTGCGCATGGTGCCTTCCGTGCGCGACCTCCACTTCGCCTGGGAGGAAACCGCGCAGCAGAAACTCGACGAGCAAAAGGAAAAGATGCGCGAGAGCGTGCGCGCCGCCCTCACGCAATGGGCCCGCACCACCGGCGAGGGCAACGACTACACCGACAACGTCCCCGGCCAATGCCTCCACCCCGTGGGCCATTGGTTCGAGGTCCCGAACCTGTTGAAGAACGGCACGCTCGCCCGCCTGCTCGCCGCGCGCCCGCAGCTGCGCACCCTCCTCGTCCACAACATCGACACCCTCGGCGCCACCGCCGATCCCGCCCTGCTCGGCTGGTTCCAGGCCTCCGGCGCCACCCTCGGCTGGGAAGTCATCCCGCGCCGCATCGAGGACCACGGCGGCGGCCTCGCCCGCGTCGACGGCCGGCTCCGGCTCGTCGAGGGCCTCGCCCTGCCGCGCGAGGAAGACGAATTCGCCCTCACGTGGTACAGCACCAACACGTGCTGGATCGACATCGACCGCCTGCTCGCGCTCTTCGGCCTCACCCGCGCCGAGCTCGCCGACGCCGACCGCACCGCCGCCGCCGTGCGCACGCTCGCCGCGCGCGTCCCGACCTACGTCACCCTCAAGGACGTCAAAAAGCGCTGGGGCCACGGCCAGGAAGACGTGTATCCGGTTGCCCAATTCGAAAAACTCTGGGGTGACATGACCGCGCTGCCCGAGTGCGCGAGCGTCTTTGCGTCCGTCGGCCGCGTCCGCGGCCAACAACTCAAGGACCAGGCCCAGCTCGACGGCTGGGCGCGCGACGGTTCCGCCGCCGCCATCGGCGCCTTGTGCAGTTGGTAGGGACGCCGCTCCGCGCCCTTCGCCCGGCCCCGTTTTCGTCCGCCTTTTGTTTCGCCGCGGACCGCGCGAGCCGTTTCAACCCGCAGCAGCCATGGCCATGCGCTTCAGCATTCTCGGGACCGGCAGCTCGGGC
>NEUS01000089.1 GCA_002288455.1 Opitutia bacterium Tous-C1TDCM | reverse complement strand
GTCCCGCCGTCGCGCACCGCCGGCAGGATTTCCTCCCGCAGCGCCTTCAGCACCCCCGCCCGGGTCGCGGGCCGGTTGGCCGGGAGCACGCCGGGCAGCCAGGATTGGACGAGCCGGCCGCCGATCTTGGTCTCCCGCCGCACATCCGCCAGAACAGGCGGCGCATCCGGGCGGTTGCCGGCCCCGAAGAACGTCCACGTTTTCGCCCCCGGCAACTCGCGGGCGAAGGTGTCGGAAACGCCCTTCGCCTGGAGGTACTGCGAGTAGTTGTTGCTCAGCGGCGTGCCGCCGCCGGAGAGCAACACGTACACGCGGCGTTCGGCCCCGGCCGCCGGCGCCGCGGCCTTGCCTCCCGCGGTCTCGCGCTTCGGTCCCGTCGCACAGCCCGCCAGGCACGCGCCCAGCAACACCAACGGGAGCCAGCCAACGGGGAATCTCGGCATGCCCGCACCGTGCACCGGCCGGCGCCCCCGGCGCAAACGGGAAACCGTCCCCGTGGCGCGGGCAAAAAAAAGCCGCCGCACGATGAAGTGCGGCGGCCGGGAAAGCGGAAGTCCGACTCAGGAAACGTGGCCCGAGACGAGCTTGGTCATCTCGAACATCGAAACCGACTTCTTCTTGTTGAAGATCGGGAGGAGCTTCTCGTCGGCGTTGATCTGGGTCTTCACCTTCTTGTCCTGGAGACCGTTCTTCTTGATGTAGGCCCAGAGCTTCTTGGTGAGCTCCGTGCGGGGGAGCGGGTTCGCGCCGACGATCGCGGCGAGCGCGGCATCGGGCGTAACAGGTTTCATGAACGCAGCATTCGGTTTACGAGCTGATTTTTTGGCCATAATATTTCGGGTGTTTTTTGTTCTGTCCCTTGGACTCGGAGGCTCTTTTAGAGCGAAAACTCGCCGTTTGCCTAGGAAAATCTGCAAGTTTTCAGAGGAGAGGCCCGCCGGCCGCCCTCGGGAAAACGCCCCGCCGCGGTCTCAGGCCCCGTCGTCGACCTGCACGAACTGCCGGTAGAGCTGCGCGTAGCGCCCGCCCCGCGCGAGCAATTCCGCGTGCGTACCGCGTTCCTGGATACGACCCTGGTCCAGCGCGAGCACGAGGTCGGCGTGCCGGATCGTGCTCAGCCGGTGCGCCACCACGAAGCTCGTCCGCCCGCGCAGCAGCGCCGCCAGCGCCCGCTGCAGCCGCGCCTCCGTCAGCGCGTCGATCGCGCTCGTCGCCTCGTCGAGGATCACCAGCCGCGGGTCCGCCAGCAGCGCCCGCGTGAAACACACCAGCTGCCGCTGGCCCGTCGACAGCGCGGCCCCGCGCTCGCCCGCGTCCGTGTGCAGGCCCTGCGGCAGGGCCTCGAGCAGGTCGAGGATGTCGAGCGCCGCCGCCGCCGCGCGCACCTCGGCGTCCGTCGCCTCCGGCCGCGCCATGCGGATGTTCTCGATCACGGTGCCGCTGAAGAGGAAATTCTGCTGCAGCACCATGCCGGTCTGCCGGTGCAGCGACTGCCCGCTCACGGTGCGGATCTCGCGGCCGTCCACCAGCAGTTCGCCCGCCGTCGGCAGGTAGAACTTGGACACGAGATTGATGATCGAGCTCTTGCCGCTGCCGGTGTGGCCCACGAGCGCGACCGTCCGGCCCGGCTCGGCGGTGAACGTCACGTCGTGCAGCACCGGCCGCGCCGGGTCGTAGCCGAAAGTGACGCCGCGGAACTCCACGCGCACGCCGGCCGCATCCGCCGGCGGCCCGCCCGCCGCGCGCCGCGGATCCGGCAGCTCCGCGAGGTCCGCCGGTTCCTCCCAGTCGGGCTTCGTGTCGATCAGGCGGAAGACTCGCTCGGCGCCCGCCATCGCGATCAGCGCCTGGTTGTACTGGTTGCCGATGATCGCGATCGGCGCGAAGAACTGGTTCGCAAGCAGGAAAAACGTGATCAGGTCGCCCACGCCCATGTCGCCGTGCGCCACGCGCCAGCCGCCGAACATGAGCAGAATGGCGACGAAGAACTGGCTGTTCAGCTCCAGCAGCGGCGTGAGGATCGCCGAGGTCCGCGCCAGCGCGATGCTGAAGCGCGAATGGTCCGAGAGCAGGTGGCGGAACAACCCCGCGTTGTGCTCCTGCCGGACGAAACCCTGCGTCACGCGGATGCCGTTCACCGATTCCGCCAGCGTCGCCGTGATGCGCGAGAAGCTGTCGCTCGCCGCGCGCGAATAGTGGCTGAGTTTCACGCGGAAATGCCGGTTCAGGATCCACAGGATCGGCGCCAGCCCGAGCACCACGAGAAACAGCACCCAGTCCGACCACGCCATCACCGCCGCCGCGAACAGCATCTGCCCGGCCTGGATCGCGCTCACGAACAGCACATCCTGGATCCCGACCCGCAGCGCCTCCACGTCGCTCGTCACCCGCCCGATGATCCGGCCCAGTTTGACCCGGTTGAAGAAGCTCATCGGCTGCCGCTGCACCTGCGCGAACACGTCCGCGCGCAGGCCGTTCACCACCGTCTCGCCGATCTCCAGCGCGTAACGCTGGCGGTAATGGAAGAGGCCGTCCGTCGTCAGCGCCAGCAACGCATAGCCGGCGACGCCCCAGGCCAGGGCCGCGGTATCGCCGCGGGTGACGGGCCCGTTGATGATGAGCGACGTGATCCAGACGAGCGCCGGCAACTGCGCCGCGCGGATCACGGTGAGCACGGTCAGCGCCGTGAGCTTCCGCCGCACCGGCGCGGCGTAGCCGAACATCCGCCGGATCAGCGACCACTCGAGCGGCTGGAGCATCGCCTCCTCGTCGTCCTCGTCGCGGATGCGGCGGACCAGCCCGAGGTCGCGGATGCCGCCGGGCACGGGTTCGGGCGCAGCCGGTTTCATGCGCCGCCCTCCGCCGGTTTTGCGGCCTGCAGCTCGCGGCCGTCGACCAATTGCAGGCTGGCGACGTGCTGGTAGGGGCCGGACTCCCGCATCAGCTGCTCGTGCGTGCCGCGCTGCACGATCCGGCCGCGCTCGAGCACGATGATGAAATCCGCCCGCCGCAGCGTGCTCAGCCGGTGCGCGACGATGAACGTCGTCCGGCCCGCGATCGCCCGGTCGAGCGCCTCGAAAATCTCGTGCTCCGTCTCGCTGTCGATCGCCGCCGTCGGGTCGTCGAGCAGCAGAATCGCCGGCTCGAGCAGCACCGCGCGCGCGATCGCGAGGCGCTGCCGCTGGCCGCCGGACAGGCTGTTGCCGCTCTCCCCGAGCACCGTGTCGTAGCCCTGCGGCAGCTGCACGATGAAGTCGTGCGCCGCCGCGATCCGCGCCGCTTGCTCGATCTGGGCCGGCGTCGCCTCCGGATGGCCGAACGCGATGTTGGCCGCGACGGTGTTCGAGAAGAGGAAACTCTCCTGGAAAACGAGGCCGATGTTCCGCCGCAGCTGGTCGAGGTCGAGCTCCCGGAGATCGATGCCGTCGATCAGCACGCGACCCGCCGTCGGATCGAAAAACCGCGGCACCAGGCTCATCAGCACGCTCTTGCCCGCGCCCGTCGCCCCGAGAATCGCGACGCACTGGCCCGGCTTCACCTCGAGGTCGAGGTCGCGCACCACGGCCTCGCTCCCGCCGTAGGCAAAGGAGACGTTTTCGAACTTCACCGCCCCGCCGAGCCGCGGGATCCGCCGCGGCTGCGCGGGCGATTTCACCTCGACCGGGGCGTCGAGAATCTCGAAGACCCGCCGCGCCCCGATCAGCGACTGCTGCACGGAGTTCACGATCGTCGCGACGTTGTTCACCTGCCCGGAAAACTGCTCGAGCAACCCCGCGAAGACCACGAGGCCGGCGCCGAGCGGCAGCTGCCCGTGGATCACCAGCCAGCCGCCGTAACCGAGCAGCACCATCATGTTGATGCGCGTCAGAAAACCGACCGCCGGCGAAAACAGGCTCACCCGCCAGAAGATGATGTTCTGCTGCGCCAGCACGGCCCGGTTCGCCGCCTCGAAACGCGCCCGGTCCTCCCGCTCGCGCCCGAAGGCCTTCGTCACCGCGATGCCCTGGATGCTCTCGACGAAGGTCTGCACCATCTTTTCCACGAGGGTGCGGTTCTGCGCGTACTCGGGCTGAGTCTTGCGCGTGTGCCAGGCCGAAAGCACCCAGAGCAGCGGCGTGGTCGCGAGGCAGGCGACCGTGAGCGACGGGCTCAGGCTCATCATGTAGACGACGTAGACGGTGAGCGAGATGACCATGATCACGCTCTGGATCAGCACCTGGTCGACGAACATCCGCACGCTCTGCACGTCGCTCGTCACCCGCGTGATGATCGAGCTCGTGGTGTTCGCGTCGAAGAACCGGAAACTCAGCCGCTGCAGCTTGTCGTAGACCTCCCCGCGCAGGTCGACGACGAGGCGCTGCTGCACGAGCCGGTTGACCGAGACGGCGTAGGTGAAATTCAAGTACGCGCGGCAGAACGCCAGCAGCAGAATCAGCCCCGCGAGCAGCGCCAGCACCTGCCAGTAGGGCCAGGCTTCCGGCAGCGTGAGGTGCAGCGTGTTCGTGCCGAGCGGCGTGCCGTCGATTTTGTGGCGGATATAGTCGATGCCGACGCCCGTCAGGCTCAGGCCGCCGATGCCCATCGACAGCAGCACGAGCTGGATACCCAGCACCTGGAGGCAGTGCAGCCGGTAACGCCACGCCAGGGCAAAAAGCCGCCGGACGAGGGCCGCGTTGGACGGCCCGGAGGCGGTCGAAGGCGTGGCGACGGCGGACATAGGTGCGGCAAGCTAACCGCCGGCCGGGCCGGCGCACGAAATATTTCCGCCGCCGCGGCCGAAGCCGCGACCGCGCTCAGCGCGGCGACGGCGGATTGCCCCGCCCCGCCGGCGCCGGCGCCGCGTTGGCGGCCGGCATCGCCTGGATCTGCTGGGTCGCCTGCTCGCGCAGCGCCCGCCGCCGCGCGACCTCCGAGGCCACGGCCTCGAGCCGCCGCTGCTCGTCGGCCGGCGAGGGATTCAACACCACGCTCTGGGTCACCGCCGGAGCGACATTGGCCGCCGGCACCGGCGCCGCCGCCGGCATCGGCATCGCCGCGGCACTGCCCGCCGACACCACCTTGGGCTCGCGGATCGCCAGCGTGAGCGTCCGGCCCTGATGCTCCAGCGTGAGCGTCCGGTAATCGTCGTCGTGCTGCTTGGGCGTCAGGTCGAACTCGGCGTTCCGCTCGTTGAGCCGGGCCCACACGCCCGCCTTGCGGGTCGGGCTGTAGATCCGGAATTGCACGCCCTCGCTCGTCTCCAGGTAGCCCCGGTATTCGAGCGGCGCCCCGGCCGTCGGCGCCGCCGCCGCGGCCCCCGCGGCCGGCATGAACGGCGACCGCGCTCCCTCGGCCGCCCGCGCCGGAAACGCTGCCAGCACCGCTCCGGCAAGGAGGGCGGGACGCAAAAGCGACATCGGCAAACGGCAACGCATGGCGGAGCCCCGACCATTAGGAGGGCTGCGCGTGCCGTCAAGTGACGCCACTTTCCGCCCCCCCGCCGGGGTCGCGGGCATTTGCACATTGCCAAAGAAACCAACGAAACCTTAACAGTTTCCTAAGTTTCCATGGCCAAAGCCGATCCCGTTCCGCCCGTTTCCGTCGCACCCGACCTCCGCGTCCGCATTTTGCGGCAGGCCCGGCTCTTCCTTTTCACGCACGGCTACGCGCGCTGCACGATGGACGAACTCGCCGCCGAACTCGGCCTGAGCAAAAAGACGCTCTACGTGCATTTCGCCGGCAAGGACGAGATCCTCGCCGCCGTCGTCGACGACGTAGCCGGCGAAATCCGCGCCGAAGCCGAGGCGCTGCTGCGGAACCCGGACCTGAACTTCGCGGCAAAACTCCGGGGCTTCGTCGCCGGCATGGCCCAACGCCACGCGGCCCTGAAGCCGCAAACCTTCCGCGAGCTCCAGCGCTTCGCCCCGGCGCTCTACCGGCGGATCGAGGAAATGCGCGCGCGCACCTTGCCCTACGTGTTCGGCCGCTTCGTCGAGGTCGGCCAGCGCGACGGTCTCGTCCGCACCGACCTGCCGCCCGGCTTCGCGATCGAATACTTTCTCCACGCGATGCAGGGCCTCCTCCAGCCCGCCGTGCTCGAGCGGCTGCAACTCGCTCCACCCGCCGTGCTCGGCGCCGGCATCGATCTCTTTTTCGGCGGTCTGCTCACCCCCGCCGGCCGCAAGCAGTATGAAAAAATCGCTCCCCGCTAAGGCTGCCGCCGCGGCCGCCGCCCTCCTCCTGCTCGGCGCCTGCACCCGCGAAACCCCCGCCGGTTGGCAGGGCTACCTCGAGGGCGAATTCGTCCACGTCGCCGCGCCCCTCGCCGGCCGCGTGGAAACCGTCGCCGTCCGCCGCGGCGACCGCGTCCCCGCCGGCGCCCCGCTCTTCGTCCTCGAACACGCCGCCGAAACCGCCGCCGCCCGCGAGGCCGCCGAACGCGTCCGCGCCGCCGCAGCCCGCCTCGCCGACCTGCGCCTCGGCGCCCGCCCCACCGAACTCGCCGCCCTCGACGCCCGCCTCGAGCAGAACCGCGCCGCCGCCGAACTCGCGCAACGCGACCGCCAGCGGCAGGAAGATCTCTTCAAATCCGGCGCCCTGCCCGCCAACGAACTCGACCGCGCGCGGCTCTCCCACGAACGCAGCCTGCGGGCCGTCGAGGAAACCGTCGCCCAGCTCGCCACCGCCCGGCTCGGCGGCCGCCCCGATTTTCTTGCCGCCGCCGCCGCGGACCTCGCCGCCGCCCAAGCCGCCGCGGAACGCGCCGCCTGGGCCGTCGCCCAGAAAACCCAGACCGCCCCCGCCGCCGCGCTCGTCCACGACACGCTCTTCCGCCCGGGCGAGTTCGCCGGCGCCGGCCAGCCCGTCGTCTCGCTGCTCCCGCCCGAAAACCTCAAGGTCCGCTTCTTCATCCCCGAGGCCGACCTCGCCCGCCTCCGCCCCGGCACCCGCGTGCAGGTCGCCCTCTCCGGCCGCCCGGCCCCGCTCGCCGCCACCGTGGCCTACGTGTCGCCAAAACCCGAATACACGCCGCCCGTCCTCTACAACCGCGCCAACCGCGCGAAACTCGTCTTCCTCGCCGAGGCGACTTTCGCCCCCGGCGGCGCCCCGGACCTCAACCCCGGCCAACCCGCCGACGTCACCCTCGCCGCCCCATGACCGGCGAGCTCGCCATCGACGTCACGGGCGTCACCAAGCGCTTCGGCGCCAAGACCGTCGTCAACCAGGTCGACCTCCAGGTCCGCCGCGGCGAGATCTACGGTTTCCTCGGGCCCAACGGCTCCGGCAAGACGACCTTCATCCGCATGCTTTGCGGCCTGCTCATCCCCGACGCCGGCCGCGGCACCTGCCTCGGTTTCGATGTCCTCACGCAACAGGCCGAGATCAAACGCCAGGTCGGGTACATGACCCAGCGTTTCAGCTACTACGAAGACCTCAGCATCCGCGAAAACCTCGACTTCATCGCCCGCATCTACGCCGTGCCGGACCGCCGCGCCGCCGTCGACCGCAGTCTCGAGCAACTCGGTCTCGCCAACCGCAGCCACCAGCTCGCCGGCCAGCTTTCCGGCGGCTGGAAACAACGCCTCGCCCTCGCCGCGAGCCTGATTCACACGCCCCAACTTCTCCTCCTCGACGAGCCCACCGCCGGCGTCGACCCCAAAGCCCGCCGTGAATTCTGGGACGAGATCCACCGCCTCGCCGCGACGGGACTGACCGTCCTGATCACGACCCACTACATGGACGAAGCCGAGCGCTGCCACCGGCTCGCCTACCTCGCCTACGGCAATTTGCTCGCCCGCGGCACCGTCGCCGAGGTCGTCGCCTCCGCCCGGCTCACAACCTGGATCGTGCGCGGCCCCGAACTCGCCGCGCTCGCGGACTCGCTGCGCGGTCGCCCCGGCGTCGAACAGGTCGTCGCTTTCGGCAACACCCTCCACGTCAGCGGCCGCGACGCCGCGCTGCTCGCGGCGGCCGTCGGCGCCGTCCGCGATTCCCGCCACACGTGGACGCTCGGCCAAGCCGGCCTCGAGGATGTGTTCATCGGCCTGATGGACGCCGCCCGGGACAATTTCGCCTGAGCCCCCGATGCCCCGCTTCACCTTCCATCGTCTCTGGGCCATCGTCCTGAAGGAATTCATCCAGATGCGGCGCGACCGCGTCACCTTCGGCATGATGGTCGGCATCCCGCTCCTGCAGCTGATGCTCTTCGGCTTCGCGATCAACTCCGACCCGCGCCACTTGCCGACCGCGCTGCGCCTCGGCGACCAAGGTCCCTACGTCCGCACCTTCGTCGCCGCCCTGCGGCAGAGCGATTACTTCACCGTCGTCCGCGAAGCCGCCACCGAGGCGGAAGCCGCGCAACTGCTCCAGCGGGGCGAGGTGCAGTTCGTGATCAACATTCCCGAGGATTTCACGCGGCGCCTGCTCCGCGGCGAGCGCCCGACGATTCTGCTCGAAGCCGACGCCACCGATCCCGCCGCCACCGGCCCCGCCGTCGCCGCCGCCCGCGTGCTCGCCGGCAATGTCTTCGACCGCGACCTGCAGGGCCCGCTCGTCGCCCTCCGCGGCCGCCCCGGCCCCGTCGACCTCCAGGTCCACGCGCACTACAACCCGGAAAATATCACGCAGTACAACATCGTGCCCGGCCTCATGGGCGTCGTGCTGACGATGACCATGGTGGTCATCACCGCCCTCGCCATCACCCGCGAACGCGAACGCGGCACGATGGAAAACCTGCTCGCGACCCCGGTGCGCCCCGCCGAGGTCATGGTCGGGAAAATCATCCCGTACATCATCGTCGGATACATCCAGGTGACGCTGATTCTGCTCGCGGCGCGCTTCCTCTTCCAGGTGCCGATGGTCGGCAGTCTCCCGCTGCTCTACGGCGTGGCCTTCCTCTTCATCACCGCGAGCCTCGCCGTCGGCGTGACCTTTTCCACCCTCGCGCAGAACCAATTGCAGGCAGTGCAGATGGCGTTCTTCTTCTTCCTGCCGTCGATTCTGCTTTCGGGCTTCATGTTTCCGTTCCGCGGCATGCCCGAGTGGGCGCAATGGATCGGGAGCATTTTGCCGCTGACGCATTTCCTCCGCATCGTCCGCGGCATCATGCTCAAAGGCAGCGACTTTGCCGACATCGCCCCGGAGCTCTGGCCGCTCCTGCTCTTCCTCGCCGTCGCCATGGCCATCGGCGTGAAACGCTACCGGCAGACGCTGGATTGATGCGCGGCCGCGGGCCGCGCGGTTGAAAGGTGAAAGGTGAAGGTTGAAAGACCGGAAACGGAAATGCGCGCGCAGCCGCCCTCCGGCTTTCAACCTTCAACTTTCAACCTTCAACTGCAGAAATGAGGCGCGCCTCATTTCTGCAAAACCGCATCGCGGATCGCCCGCACCACCGCGGGATCGGTCGCGACGCCGAGCACGCCGTTCACGACGAACTGGATGCCGATGCAAAGAATCAAGAACCCCATCACCTTGGAAACGGCGTTCATCCCGTTCACCCCGATCACCAGAACAACGCGTTCCGACAACGCCAAGGTGACATACGAAATCAGCGCGACCACGACGATCCCGAGGATGATCGCGACGTAGTCCGACCAATGCGTCGCCAACGATGTGAACCCGATCGTCACGGCGATCGATCCCGGCCCGCTCAGCATCGGCATCGCCAGGGGCGAAAACGAAATATCGCGTTTCGCCCGCGCCTCCGCCTCGGCGACGGAATCGCCCCGGTTCGGGTCGCGCGCCGGCCCCATCAGCATCGTCGAACCGATGCCCGCCACCAGCAACCCGCCCGCGATCCGGAGCCCGGGAATCGAGATGCCGAAGAACCCCATGATGAAAGTCCCGCCGATCAGGAAACAGACCAGAATCCCCACCATGTAGAAACAGGCGTGCCGCAGCTGCTGCATGCGCCGCTCACGCGAATCGCCTTCCGTGATGGCGAGGAACGTCGGCGCCGAGGCCAGCGGATTGATCAGCGGCAGCAACGCGATGACGGTGCCGAGGATCAGTTCCCAGAAGTGGCTGACGTTTTGCATGGAAAAACGGAAATCGCCGCGCCGGCGTTCACCACGTGTCGATCGGGCCCTTCGGCACCGGAATCGCCTCGCGCGCCGTGCTCGCCGGCTCGTCGGGATCGCGCATGAACGACGCCGTCAGCGGCGCCGGCGCAAACTTCTCCAGCAACTCCCCGCGCTCGTCGCAGAACTGCGCGCGCCACGCCGTGTACTCGGCGATCGCCGCCTCGAAATCCGCCCGCGAGGTGATCGTGATGATCCGGTTCTTGAAGGGCTTCGCCGGGCCGAACCGCTTCGCGTACCACGGCGCGACTTTGCGGAACAACCGCGACCCGTGGTCCTCGCCGTAGAATTCGACGTAGCGCCCGAAATGCCGCCGCAGCACGCGCAGCCGTTCCGCGAAATCCGGTTCCGGCAACAATTCGCCCGTCTGCAGGAAATGCCGCGTCCGCCGGAAAATCCACGGATCGTAAAACGCCCCGCGCCCGATGCTCACGCCCGTGCAGCCCGTTTCCTCGAGCATGTGCTTCGCGGCCTCGGGCGTCGTCACGTCCCCGTTCCCGATCACGGGAATCCGGCGCACCGCCGTCACCACACTTCGGATACCGGCCAGATTGACGGTCCCCGCAAACCCCTGCGCCCGCGTCCGCCCGTGCACAAAGATCGCCGCCACGCCGACATCCTCGAGCACCTGCGCCAGGTCCGGCGCGGTCAGATTGTCGTCGTCCCACCCGAGCCGCATCTTCGCCGTCACCGGGATCTTCACCGCCGCGACCATGCCGCGCACCAGCGCCGCGGTCTTGTCGAGCTCCGTCATCATCGCGGAACCGCCGCCGATCTTCACGACCTTCTTCACCGGGCAGCCCATGTTGATGTCGACGGATTCGGCGCCCAGCTCCTGGCACATCACCGCCGCATCGCGCATCTCCTCCGGCACGCTGCCGAAGAGCTGGATCGCGAGCGGCCGGTCCGCCGGCGCCGACGCGACCAGCTTCAACGCGGTCGGATTGCGCTCGAGCAACGAACGCGCGTTCACCAGATCCGTCGTCGCCCAGCCCAGCCCGCCGAGCTCCCGCACCGTCAGCCGCATCGGCAGGTTGGTGTAACCCGCCAGCGGCGACAGAAACAGATTCGACGAAAGTTCATAGGGCCCGAGGCGCACGCCGCATCCATGCCCCAGCCCCCCGCCCGCTTCAAGCCCCGCGCCGGTTTCCCGCTACCGCGCCAGCGCCTGCAGCACCGCCGCCTTCAGCCGCAGCCCGCCCGCTTCCTTCAGCTCCGGCGGATTCTCCCCGAGGTACTGCGCGGCGTTCTTCGCGATCCAGTCGGTCGTGACGAAACGGTAGCGCCGCCCGGCCACGAATTCCCCCGGCCCCGCCGCCGCGACCAGATTTTCCCCCGTCCGCGCCGCGAACGGCGTATCCGGTCCGTGGTTGCACCGCGCCACCAGCCGCCGCAGCCACGCCCCGTCGACTTCCGCCGCGAACAACGGCCCGTCGAACCGCACGCAGGCATCGAACGCAAACCGCGTCACCGCCCCCGCCGGCAAACCCGCGCCGAACGTCGTCGCCCCCACCACCGCGACGTCCGCCCCCGCCGCCGTCCGCGCCGCCGCCACCGCAAACGCCGCCGCCTCGCTCGGACTCAGCGCCTGCGCCGTCCGGCCGACGACCGTCGTTTCCTCCGCCGTGAGGTGCTGCGCCAGCGTGGCCGCAATCTGCCGGGCCAGCTCCGGCTCCGCGGGATCCTCGGGGCGCAACGCGATCTGCTCCACCTGCCACGTCGCCGTGCCGTCCGCCGCCTTCCGCTGCAGCGTCGCCACCGCAACCGTTTCCAGCCAGCTCCCGGAATGGAAGTACAGCGGTCCGCCCGGCTCGCGGTGCACGAGCCGCAGATGGTCGTGCGCCCCGGCAAACAAGGTCCCCCCCGGCACCGCGCCGAACAACGCGCGGTCCGCCTTCAGCCCCGCATGGCTCAGCACCACGGGCAACGCCGCGTCCCGCAGCAGCGCCGGAAAATTCGCGCGGCCCCACACGACCGGATCCGCCAGGTCCAATTGCGGCCGGATCGCCACCCGGTAGGTGTTCAGCCGGTCCGTCGTGATGCCGACGAGCGTCAGTTCCCGTTTCCCCAACGTTAACTTCAACGTCGCCGGCGCATACGGTTGCCCGTTCGCCGGATTGCGCAGGTTGCCGCTGATCACCTTCAGCCCCGCGGCCTCGAGCCGCCGCACCGTTTCCGCCACGTCGTAAAACTCGGGTTCGTGATTGCCCAGATTCATCACCGTCGGCACCCGCGCGGCCAGCGCCTTGAACCAGGCGAAATCCAGCGCCCCGGCCGTCCGCCGCGCCACCGAATTGCCATACTCCAAAGCGTCGCCGTTGAGCAGCACCGCGAGCGGCACGCCCGGTTGCTCGGCCTTGAAGCGGTCCACCCGCGCCAGCACCTGCGCGGAGCGCTCGTACGCCGAATGCGCGTCGCCGATCACCAGCAACCGCAACTCCGGCGCCTCGGCCGCAACCCCGGCCCGCACGAGGCAGGCCCATAAGATTCCCGCAAAACCCAGACGAAACACGGCGCGCATCCCGCGAGTTGAGGAAACGGACGCCCCGCAGGCGAGCCCCGAGGCGCGGCCGGTTTCCCGCGTTGACCCCTCCGCCCTGCCGGCTACCTAGGACCCTTCCCGGAATTGAACCGCGTCCACCTCAAAACCTACGGGTGTCAGATGAACGAACGCGACAGCGAGGCTGTCGCGGCGATGCTGCGCGCCCGCGGTTACCGGATCGTGGCCGACGAACACGACTGCGACATCCTCCTGCTCAACACGTGCAGCGTGCGCGACGCCGCGGAACAGAAAGCCATCGGCAAGGCCGCCTACCTCCAGCAGCGGAAGAAAAAGCAGCCCGACTTCGTCCTCGGGATCCTCGGCTGCATGGCGCAAAACCGCGGCGCCTCCCTCCTCGAACAACTGCCCGACGTCGACCTCATCGTCGGCACCCAGAAATTCCACCAAGTCCCCGGTTACCTCGACAACCTGCGCGCCGCCCGCGAGGCCGGCGTGCCGATCGGCCGCAGCATCGTCGACATCGCCGAGGAAGCCGGTTCGCAAAACACGATCAAGGACCACCTCCTGCCCGAGGTCGCCGCGGACAACTCGGAAACGGAAAAGCAGGTCAGCGCCTTCGTCTCGATCCAGCAGGGCTGCAACATGGACTGCGCCTTCTGCATCGTGCCGAAGACCCGCGGCGACGAACGCTCCCGGCCGATGGACGACATCGTCGCCGAATGCCGCGCCCTCGCCGACCGCGGCGTCCGCGAAATCACGCTGCTCGGCCAGATCGTCACCAGCTACGGCCGCCGCGACTACGCCCACACCGGCGGCGTCACGCCCTTCGTGCAGTTGCTGGAACGCGTGCACGCCCTCGACGGCATCGAGCGCATCCGCTTCACGTCGCCGCATCCCCGCGGGTTCAAGGACGACCTCGTTGCCGCCTACGGCCGCCTCCCGAAACTCTGCCCCTACGTGCACCTGCCGATGCAGAGCGGGAGCGACCGCATCCTCCGCGCGATGAACCGGCCCTACACGCGCGACCGTTACCGCGAGATCGTCGCCGCCCTCCGCGCCGTGCAGCCGGACATGTATTTCTCCACCGATGTCATCGTCGGCTTTCCCGGCGAGACCGAGGAGGATTTCGCCCAGACGCGCGAGCTGTTCGAATCCTGCGATTTCGACATGGCCTACATCTTCAAATACAGCATCCGCACCGGCACGCCCGCCGCGGAGCTCGGCGACCAGGTCCCGGATGCTGTGAAGGAAGAACGCAACCGCCTCCTCCTCGAAGTGCTCCAGGCCAATTCCCTCCGCCGCACCGCGCGCCTCATCGGCACGACCGAGGAAGTGCTCGTCGAGGGCCGCGACAAGAGCGGAACGCACTTCACCGGCCGCACCCGCGGCAACCGTGTCTGCGTGTTCGACGCCGACCCGCGCCTCGTCGGCCAACTCGTGCCTCTGAAAATCGAGCGCGCCACCGTCAGCACGCTCTACGGCCAGCTCGTGCTCGCCGGCGTCGAAACCTGAAGCCCGGCCGTTCGCGCCAACGTATCCTTTTTCCGGATGTCCCTCTCCCTCGCCACCCTCCTTCCCGGCCTGCTGCTGCTGGCGCTCGGCCTTCCCTTGGTCCTGCGGCATTCGGGTTTCGCCGCCATGCTCAAGGCCTTCCCGCGCTCGACCGCCGCGGCCTACGTTTTCTTCGGCGCCGGCGCCGCCTGGTTCCTCTGGCAGATCTGGCATTTGTCGCCCGCGGACTTCGGCGACTACCGCACCTACCTCTTCATCGGCTTCCTCGCCGTCGCGGTGCTCTCGTTCAAATGCGTGCCCGATTTTCTCGCCGTGCGCGGCCTCGCCACGCTCGTGCTGCTCGGCGCGATGCCGCTGCTGGAAGCCGCCTACATGGAATATGCGAAACCGCAGCGGCTGCTGATGGTGACCGTCGTCTACGTCGCGCTCACCGCCGCCATCTGGCTCGGCGCGCAGCCGTGGCGCCTGCGCGATTTCATCTCCTGGCTCTTCGCGCGGCCCGGCCGTTCCGCCTTCTTCGGCGGCGCCTGCGCCGTCTACGGTCTCGTGCTCGCCGGGGTTTCGTTCACCTACTGAGGCCCGCGCGCATGTCCGCTTCCGCCGCCGTCCCGCCCGTGCTGATCGTCCTCGCCGGGCCCGCCGGTTCCGGCAAAAGCACGCTCTGCGACCGGCTCGTGGCCGAGTGTCCCGAGTTTTCCCGCGTCGTCACCAGCACCACCCGCCCGCCCCGCCCCGGCGAGGCCAACGGCATCCACTACCACTTCTTCACGCCCGAGGAATTCGAGCACCGCGTCCGGGCCAACGCCTTCCTCGAATGGGCGCAGGTCCACGGCAAAGACGAACGCCGCCGCTACGGCACCCTCGCCGCGTCCGTCCTCGAACCGCTCGCCGCCGGCCGCAACCTCGTCATGAGCGTCGACGTGCAGGGCGTGGAAAGTTTCCGCCGCGCCGCGCAGGGCAACCCGCTGCTCGCCCGCCACCTCACGACCGTCTTCATCGTCGTCGACCACGACCGGCTCATCGCCCGCATGCGCGACCGCGCCCAGGACCACGAAGCCGAGATCGCCGGCCGCATGCGCACCGCGGAACGCGAACTGCAGGAAGCGCCGAAATTCGATTTCCGCATCGAGAGCCGCACGCGCGACGAAGACTTCGCCGCCTTGCTCCGCATCGTCGACGCCGCCCGCCGCCGGACCACGGACGCGTCCCGTTAGGCGCCGCAGCCGGCTGCCTGAACAAAATGTAAGACGCCCCGCCTTGCGCGGCCGGGCCTGCGCGGGCGTTCTCCGCCCGTTTCAACCTCGGCGTCCCGATTATCCGGTCGCCACCCCACCTCCCCCCGCTGCGGCCGCCGGCCGCCCCGCGAACCGCCCGTCCGGGCCACGTGACTGCGCACGTGTTTGCGGCGGCGCCCTCCGGCCCCGGCGTTTCCGCCCCCCCTCCTGACAGCATGAAACCGATCCCTTCACCCGCGACGATCACCCGGTTCAGTCTGGGCTCGTTGCCGCTCGGATTCCACTCGGCTACCCCGTGGGCGCAATCCGGCCCGCCGGCTCCGCCCTCGACGACCCCCGCCGCCGGCTCCGCCCCCGCCGTCACCTCCGCTTCGCTCCCCCGCTCCGGCCCCGCGGTCAACTGGGTACGCCTCGCCGTCTTCGCCCTCCTCGCCCTCCACGCCACCCTCGCGTGGACCGCCTCGCTCGGCAAAGGCCAGTCTTTCGACGAGGGCCTCCACCTTGCGGTCGGCTACAACCTCTGGCTCAACGGCGACTACCGGATGGAGGGCGCCAACGGCGACTTCGTGAAACGCTGGGCGACCCTTCCCTACCTGGTTTCGCGGCCGCACTTTCTCGCCGCCGACGACCCATTCTGGCGCGCCGGCGCACCCTACGAGGTCGCGCACCGTTTTTTTTTCAGCTAGGCAACGTCCCCGAGCTGCTGCTGGCGCAGGCCCGCGCCATGGTCGCGTTGCTCGGCGTGGGCACGGGGTTGCTCGTGTTTCTCTGGACACGCGCCCTCTTCGGCAACGCCGGCGGTCTGATCGCGCTCACGCTCTTCGCCTTCAGCCCGAGCATGCTCGCCCTCGCCGGCACGGCCACGACGGACCTGTCGATCACCCTCACGCTCTTCGCTTCGACTTGGGCCGTCTGGCGGCTGCTGCAGCGGGTCGCGCTGCGCCGGATCGCCGTCAGCCTGTTCGCCTTCGTCCTGATCGTCCTCGCCAAACCGAGCGCGCTCGTGATTCTGCCGATCGCCGCCGTGCTCGTCGCCGTGCGGTTGTACCGGCTTGAACCCTGGGACCTCAGCCTCGCCGGCCGGCACCGCCGGCTGGTCACGCGCCGCGCCCAAGCCGCCGTCGTCGCCGTGCTCGTGCTGCTCCACGCCGCCGCCGGCATCGCCGCTCTCTGGGCCCACTACGGTTTCCGGTACGCGGCAAGTCCGCGCCCGGAGGATCCGACCCTGGCCTCGCCGGCGCTCGATTACCGCGACGGCATGGCCTCCCCGCTGCGGTCGACCCTGCGCTGGATCCGCGACCATCGCCTGCTGCCGGAGGGTTTCCACCGCGGGATCCATACCCTCGCGGGCAACGACGACGAAACGGTTTCGTTTCTCCGCGGCGAATGGACGGTCGGCGGTCAGCCATGGTTCTTCCCCTACGCGATCGCCGTGAAGACGGCGCCGTCGATCGGTCTGCTCGTCGCCGCCGGCACCGGGATTTGGGTGTGGCAGCGCCGGCGGCCGCGGCCCGCCGGCATCCCTTCCGCCTCCACGCTCGCCCCCGTCTTCGCCCTCGTCGGCTGCTACCTCGGCGTCGCGCTCGTCGAGGATCTCAACATCGGCCACCGCCATATCCTGCCGGTCTACCCCGCCCTCTTCGTCCTCGCCGGCGGCGTCGGCCTGCTCTGGCGCGTGCGCGTCACCCCGATCTGGCGCCGGCTCGCGGTGGCGGTCGCCGGCTGGACCGCCGTCGAATCCTTCGCCGCGCGGCCCGACTACCTCGCGTACTTCGGTCCTCAGGCCGGCGGATCCGAGAATGGATACAAACACCTCGTCGACAGTTCCGTCGACTGGGGCATGGACCTGCCCGCGCTGAAGACGCTGCTCGACCGGATCGACCCGACGGGCGCCGAGCCGGTCTTCCTGTCCTACTTCGGCACGGACAGCCCGCGCTACCATGGCATCCGGTCGCGGCGGCTGCCGGGGTTCTTCGACCGGCGGAGGATCGAAGCCTACGCCTTCACCCCGGGGATCTACGCCATCAGCGCCACCCTGCTGCAGAGCACGTACAACGTCGCGATCGGCCCTTGGAGCCGCGCCTACGAAGCGCGCTACCGCGCGGCGCTCGCCCGCATGCAGGTGCTCGAAAGCATCGTCGCGACCCCGGGCGCATGGGCTCGTATCCAGGCCGGCCCCACCGTTGGCACGTGGCTGCAGGAAATCCACCTCTACGACGCCCTGCGGACCGCCCGCCTGTGCGCCTGGTTGCGGCACGCCCGGCCGCCCGACCACCGGGCCGGGCACTCGATCCTGATCTGGCGGCTGACGTTCGACGATCTCGCCGCCGCGCTGCTCGGACCGCCGGCCGAACTGCACGAACGCCCGCTGCCGCGCCGGCAATACGGCCGCTACGTGCCGATCGACGACTGACGGCGCCTCACTCTTCCTCGGTCACGAAGTGGCAGCCCTTGCTCCGCGGGTTGAGCGTGGCGGCATGCACGACGAGCAACGCGGTCTGCACCGCGTTGCGCAACTCGATCAGCTCCCGCGTCAGCCGGCAGCCGCGGTAGAAACTTTGGATCTCCTCGCGCAGCTCGATCAAAATGCGGCGCGCGCGGGTCAGCCGCTTCGGCGAACGCACCACGCCCGCGTAATTCCACATCGTGTGCTGGATCTGCAGCATGTCCTGCCGGATCAGCACCGGATCGGCCTCGCGCGTCGGGCTCTCCCACTCGCGCGGGTCCGGCAACCGGAATCCGCCCTGCGCGATGTCGGTGCCGTCGGCCAACGCCGCGAACTTCGCGCTCACCAGGCATTCGAGCAGCGAGGTGCTCGCGAGCCGGTTCGCGCCGTGCAGGCCCGTGCAGCCGGTTTCCCCGATCGCGGACAGATTCCGCACGCTCGTCCGGCCGTGCAGGTCCGTGTGCACGCCGCCGCAGGCGAAATGCGCCGCCGGCACGACGGGAATCTGCTCGCGCACGATGTCGACGCCGTGCTCCAGGCAGCGCGCATGAATCGCCGGGAACCGCGTGC
>NEUS01000088.1 GCA_002288455.1 Opitutia bacterium Tous-C1TDCM | reverse complement strand
CCGAGCGTGATCGAGTACAACGCGCGTTTCGGCGACCCCGAGACGCAGGTGGTGCTGCCGCGGATCGCGGACGATTTGCTGGCGCTGCTGTGGCGCGCCGCGCGCGGGGAATTGGCGGGGGCGGCGCTGCGGGAGAAACCGGAATACGCGGTCTGCGTGGTCGTGGCGGCGAAGGGTTACCCGGACGCGTTTGCGAAAGGCGACCCGATCGTGCTGCCGTCGGACTTGCCGGCGGGGGTGGCGATTTTGCATGCGGGCACGGCGCGCAATGCGGCCGGCGAGCTGGTGACGAACGGCGGGCGCGTGCTCGGCGTGACGGCGTTGGCGCCGACGTTGCAGGCGGCGGCGGACCGGTCCTACGGGGTGTGCGAGGCGATCCGTTGTGCGAGCAAGTATTACCGCCGCGACATCGGGGCGAAACAACTGCGGCGCGGACCATGACGATCCGGAAAACACGATTGGGCCTGCGGCATTGCGGGCTGCTGGCGCTCGGCATGGCCGGACCGGTTTTCGCGGCGCCGTTCGAGCGCGATCTGGGCGAAGGCCTGCGGTTGCTGCGTCTGCGGGAAATGCCCGGCGACTTGCCGGCGGGCAACGCGGCCGCGGGGCCGGCGGTGGTCGATGTGCGCTATGCGACGGGCGACGAAGCGGCGGCGACGGCGTTCCGCGCGTGGCTGGAATTTCGGGCGCAGCGGAAAACGCCGGTGTTGCTGCTGGTGAATGCGGAGACGGCGCCGGCGGTGTTGCGGGCGTTGCAGGAACGGACTCAGGGCCGCGGCCTGGTGGTGATCGGGCCGGCGACGGAGGCGATCCGGCCCGATGTGCCGGTGACCGTGGCGGCGGAGGCGGAGCAGGCGGCGTATCGGGCTTTGGCGGACGGCGCGGCGGTGGCGGCGGTGCTGGACAGCGCGCCGGCCAAGGTGCGGCACGACGAGGCGAGTTTGAACCGCGGCCGGGATGCCGAGGAAGCGGCGGCGCCGGCGGTGCCGGCGGGCCCGCGACCGCCGGTGGATGCGGCGTTGCAGCGCGCGGTGCACGTGCACCGGACGCTGGCGGCGTTGCGGCGGCTGTAAGGCCGGCGCGGGACGATTCCGGCGGTAATCGGGCTTTGCGTTTCCCGGCAAAGCGTATCCTTTCGGGACACTTTTATGTCCGCCCGGGGCACCATCGTCACGGTTTGCACGGCCAACATTTGCCGCAGTCCCATGGCGGCGGCGTTGTTGCAGCACGCGTTGGCGGCGCAGCCCGAGCCGCTGCGGTCGCTGCAGGTGGTTTCCGCCGGGGTGGCGGCGCGCGACGGCGAGTTGGTTTCCGAGAATTCGGTGCTGGCGCTGAAGAAAGTCGGAATCGATATCGCCGGGCAACGCAGCCAGGCGCTGACACAGGAGCTGCTGGACGAAGCGCTGATGGTGCTGTGCATGACGGAATCGCATCGGACGATGATCCAGCTGCAGGCGGAGCCGGTGCCCGAGAACCTGCACCTGTTCCGGGAGTTCATCGCCGGGGCGGGGGACAAGGAAATCGGCGACCCCTTCGGCGGGCCGCTGCGGCTTTACGAGGCGACGCGCGACGAGATGGTGGAAGCGGTGCCGGCGCTGGTGGCGCGGATTAAGACACTCGTGGCCGCGAAGCGCGGGAGCTGAGCGCGGATTTCGGATTGCGGATTGGGCGTTCCCGGAGTCGGTTGGGGGCGATTTTCCGATCCGCTTCCCACAATCCGAAACCCGCCCTCCGATGTCCCTCGCCGCCGTCCCGCTCCGCACGCTCGATCCCGAGATTTATGCCGCCATTGCCGCCGAATTCGGCCGGCAGCAAAGCCACATCGAGCTGATCGCTTCCGAGAATTTCACCTACCCGGCCGTGATGGAAGCCCAGGGCAGCGTGCTGACGAACAAGTACGCGGAAGGCTATCCGGGCAAGCGCTGGTACGGCGGCTGCGAGCACGTCGACAAGGTCGAGACGCTGGCGATCGAGCGGGCGAAGAAACTCTTCGGCGCCGAGCACGCCAACGTGCAGCCGCACTCGGGCTCGCAGGCCAATTTCGCGGTCTACACCGCGGTGCTGCAGCTCGGGGACAAGATCCTCGGCATGAACCTGAGCCACGGCGGGCACCTGACCCACGGCAACCCGGCGAACTTCTCCGGCAAGCAGTATTCGTTCGTGCAATACGGCGTGCGGGAGGACAACGGCCTGATCGACTACGACGAGTTGGCCGCGGTCGCGCAGCGCGAAAAGCCGAAGATGATCACGGTGGGCGCGAGCGCCTACTCGCGGGTCATCGACTTCGCGCGCATGGGCGAGATCGCGCGCTCGGTCGGCGCGTACCTCTTCGCCGACATCGCGCACATCGCCGGTCTGGTGGCGGCGGGCGTGCACCCGTCCCCGGTGCCGCACGCGGATTTCGTCACGACCACCACGCACAAGACCCTGCGCGGTCCGCGCGGCGGCCTGATCCTCTGCAAGGCGGCGCACGCGAAGGCGATCGACTCCGCGATGTTCCCCGGCGGCCAGGGCGGCCCGCTGATGCACGTGATCGCGGCGAAGGCCGTGTGTTTCGCGGAATGCCTGAAGCCGGAATTCCGGACCTACTCGGAGCAAATCGTGAAGAACTCGCGCGCGCTGGCGGCGGCGATGACGGCGCGCGGCTACAAGATCGTTTCCGGCGGCACGGACAACCACCTGATGCTGGTCGACCTGCGGACCAAGTTTCCGGAGCTCACGGCGAAGAAGGCGCAGGAGACCCTCGATCTGGCCCATATCACCTGCAACAAGAACACGGTGCCGTTCGAGACGCGCAGCCCGTTCCAGGCTTCGGGCATCCGCTTGGGCACGCCGGCGGTGACGACGCGCGGGTTCAACGAGGCCGACATGGCCGAGATCGCGGGCTGTATCGACACCGTGCTGGCCGCCATCGGGACGCCGGGCGAGGCGGCGGCGCTCGAGACCGTGAAGGCGCGGGTCGCGGCGGTGACGGCGCGGTATCCGCTGCCGTACGTGCTCTGAGCGGCGGAGAGGGGTATGGGTCGTATGGGACCCATGGGACCGATAGGACGGATAGGGGCCGGCCGATGGCCGGCCCCGGCGGTCACATCTTCTTCACGGCGTAGGCCATGGCCTCCGCGATTTTCTCGAGCTGCTCGTCGGTGTGCATCGCGGAGATCGCGGTGCGGACGAGGTCTTTGCCCGCGGGCACGGCGGGCGCGATCGACATGACGGTGAAGACGCCTTTTTCGAGCAGGGCTTTCCAGAAGGGGTAAACGCGTTCCTTGGAACCGAGGACGATCGGCACGGCGGGGGTTTCGCTTTCCCACGTGTCGAGACCGAGGGATTTCAGCATCGCGCGGTACTTGCGGGTGTTGGCCCAGAGGCGCTCGAGGTGCTGCGGCTCCGACTGCATCAGTTCCAGGGAAGCCTGCGCGCAGGCGGCTTGGCTCGGGCTGATGGCGGCGGAGAAAATCGTCTGTTTCGAATTGGTCCGAAGGTACTCGATGATCTCCTTGGAGGCGGCGACGAAGCCGCCGGTGCTGGCGAGCGACTTCGACATGCTGCCGCAGACGACGTCGATTTTGTCGTTGAGCCCGAAGTGGTCGATCGTGCCACGGCCCTGGCGGCCGAGGACGCCGAAGCCGTGGGCGTCGTCGAGCACGCTGAAGCAACCGTGTTCCTCGGCAATTTCGGTGATCTCGGGGAGGCGGGCGATGTGGCCCTCCATCGAGTAGACGCCTTCGATGACGAGCATCTTGACGGCTTCGGCGCTGACGGCGCCGAGGACCTCGCGGAGGTCGTCGGGGCTGTTGTGCGAGAAGCGCTCGACGGTGGCCATCGAGAGGCGGATGCCGTCCCAGAGGCAGGAGTGGATGTTTTTGTCGGCGAGGATGACGTCGCCCTTCTGGGCGAACGACGCGACGCTGGAGAGGCAGGAGATGTAGCCGGCGACGTGGATGTGGCAGGCTTCGCGGCCGAGGAAGGCGGCGAGGCGTTCTTCCAATTCGACGTGGTAGGCGCGGGAACCGTTGGAGGTGCGGGCGCCGGTGGTGCTGGTGCCCCATTTCAACATGGCGGCGCGGCCGGCCTCGATGACCTTGGGGTGGAAGGAGAGGCCGAGGTAATCGTTGCTCGAAAGCATGATCATCTCGCGGCCGTCGAGTTTCACCGTGGTGCCCTTCTGGTACTCCATCGCGTGATAGTACGGGTCGTACTTCAGGCGCATCTTGGTGGCGTAATCGTCGCGGCAACGCGCCAACAGGGGCTTCTTGTTTTTCGTGAAGAAAGATAACGCCATGAGCGGGGCGGGAACGTGAGATGCGGAGGTGGCTATTGCAAACCCTAAGGCGGGTTGGGCGGCCGCGGCGCGGATCGCGCGACGGGTTTCAGGCGCGCCGTTTCACGCCGTCGAGCCACGCCGTGAGTTCGCGGGTGTAATCGGTCCACGTGCGGAAACGGCGGGCCCGGGCGGCGGCGGCCAGCGCCGCGAGTTCCGCGGGGGCGGCGAGCAAACGATCGAGCGCGGCGGCGAGATCCGGGGCCGCGACGCGGTCGAGCAGCACGGCGCCGCCGCCGCGCGCGGATTCGCCGAGGGCGCCGCGGCCGGAGCAGACGCAGGGTTTGCCGCGGGCGAGGCTTTCGAGCACGGGCAGGCCGAAGCCTTCGACGAGGGACGGATAAACAGTGAACGTGCACGCGGCGTACGCGCGTTCGAGGTCCGCTTCGCCGACGGGGCCGTCGTAGCGGAGCGGCCGGCCGGCGGCCTGCAATTCGCGGAGACGTTGCAGGGCGGCGGCGCCGGTCTGCGGTTGCGCGAGACCGATCAAGTGAAGGGAAAACTGCCGGCCTTGGGTCCAGAGCGCGGCGCAGGCTTCGAGCAGGGCGAGGTGGTTCTTGCGGCCTTCGATGCTGCCGACGCAGAGGATCGTCGGGACGGCCACGGCCGGGAGCGGGGTTGCCGCAGCCGGAGGCGGTTCGATGCCGAGGGGAAGGGCGACGACGGGCGGGGCGGATTTGGCGCCGAGCCAATGCCAATAGTCGACGAGGGTGGCGCGGGAATCTTCGGAGACGGCGGCGACGCCGTCGAAGCGGAGCAGTTCGGCCAGATAAGGCGGGAAGCGTGCGACGGTCTGGGGGGCGGAGAGTTCGGGAAACTTGAGGGCGATGGCGTCGTGGAAGAGGGCGACGCGCGGGCCCGCGACGGCGGCAAAGAGGGCGGGCAGCGCGGCGCCGACGGCGGCGGAAAAGAGTTCGGGCACAATCAGACCCGCGGCCGGCGGCAACGGGGCGGGCGGGCGGCCGAGCCAGCGGCGGGCGCGGCCGCGGAGGCGCGCGGCGAGCGGCCAGGCGGCGCCGCGTTTGGCGGCGGGCGCGACGGCGGCGAGGTTGGCGTTTTCCCAAGGTTCGAAGGTTCGCCAGCCGCCGGCATACGGGTCGTGGGTGACGCCGATGCCGCGGGGGCCGAGTTCCGTGTGCAGGGAGCGGGTGACGCGCTGGATGCCGGTCCGGGCGCGTGTGTGGCCGGTGTGGGAAAGATCGAGCAGGTAGGGCGCGGCCATCGGGGAGGCGTCAGCGTGCCGGGGTGGCGGGGGGCGTCGAGCCCGCGGGCATCATGACTGCGGGACCGGCGAACCGGTCCGGCCGGGCCGCGCTACTTGGGCGGCGGCGGGGGGATTCGGATTTGACATGAGGCGTTCGCGTTCTGTGATGCGGCAAACTGTCGGTGAGAAAATTGGAAGACAAGCGCCTGCGTGGAGCCGGACCTTCCGTCAGCCCGCGCGGTGCGCGGCGCGGCGGATGAGGGCGAGACGTGCGGGCGCGGGAACGGCCGGTCCGGCGCGACCGGCAGCCTCATGACGCGGCGGCGGGGCGGGCGCCTGCTGGGGTTTTTGCGGCAGCGCGTGAAGGTCGCCGCGCTCGCCTGCGTGGCGCTCTTCGTCTGGGCGGTGGCGCAGTTTTTCCGGCCGGACACCGGCTTCACGAGCCTGATCTCGATCGGCGACCAACTGAGCGAGACGAAGGTGACGGGGTTGCGGCAGGTACCGCATTACGTGTACGAGAATTCGCCGGGTTACGACGGCGCGTACTACGTGCAGCTCGCGCTGTATCCGACGCTGGACAACCCGGAATTGACGAAGGCGATCGACAACCTGCCGTACCGGTCGAAACGCATTTTGCTTTCCTGGACCTCGTGGTTGCTCGGGGCCGGGCAGCCGGCGTGGGTGGTGCAGGCGCATGCCTTGCTCAACGTGCTTTGCTGGCTGGCCCTGGCGTGGGTGCTGCTGCGTTGGTTCCCGCTCGACGGTTGGGAGAATTTCCTGCGCTGGGCGGCGATTCTGTTTTCCCACGGCGTGTGCATGAGCGTGCGGCATTCGCTGGTGGATGCGCCGAGCCTGCTGCTGGTGGCGCTGGGCCTGCGTTGGCTGGAAGACGGGCGGCGCGGCGCGGGGGGCGCGGCGCTGGCGCTGGCCGGAATGGCGAAGGAGACGAGCCTGTTGGCGACGGCGGGCACGGACTTCGATTGGCGCGCGCCGCGGACCTGGCGGAGGACGGCCGCGGGCGTGGCGCTGATCGCGCTGCCGCTGGCGCTGTGGATGGGCTATGTCCGGTGGAAGTTCGGCGCGGCCGACGATCCGGGGCTCGGCAACTTCACGCTGCCGTTTGCCGGCTACGCCGAAAAAGTAGCGACCGCGTGGCGCGAGGCGCGGGGGCCGGATGCCTCGGTGCTCCACACGGCGACGCTGGCAACGGCGCTCGCGCTCGGGGTGCAGTGGCTGTTCCTCGCATTGCGGTGGCGGCCGCAGGAACGCTGGTGGCGCGTGGGCGCCGCGTTCGCGGCCATGATGGTGTTTTTGTCGGAGCCCGTGTGGGAAGGCTATCCGGGGGCGTCGACGCGCGTGCTGCTGCCGATGACGCTCGCGTTCAACGTGCTGGTACCGCGGGGCGGGCGTTGGCTGCCGGTGCTGCTGGCGGGCAATCTGACGGTGGCGGCGAGCCTGTTCGAGTTTTCGCCGCCGCATGAATTTTACACCGTCCGCGGTGCGGCGGGGGCGCCGACCGCGGTGCGCGTGGTGCCGGCGGCGGGCTGGCACGGGCCGGAGCGGCACCTCAAGCACCATTGGCGCTGGAGCAAGGGGCAGGCGGAATTGCGGCTGGAGAATCGGGGTCCGGGCGCGGTGCAGGCGGCGCTGAGCGGCAAGGCGAGTTCGGCCGACGGTCCGCGTTCGCTGCGGCTGTTGGTCGACGGCAAATTGCTTTGGGGCGGGACGATCGGGCCGGACCTGGTGCCGTGGCGGGCGGGCGTGACGCTGCCGCCGGGGGCGACGACGGTGGTGTTTGCGACGGACCGGCCGGCGATCCGGATCGGGACCGACCCGCGCGACCTGGCGTTCCAGATCGCGAATTTGGAAATCGTCGTGCAGCCCGCGGCCGTGCCACGCTGATTTTTCCATGAGTGCGATCCGATCCTTCCTGCGATTGTTCGCCGACCACCGTCGGTTGGAGAAGGAGCGCGCGCGCCTGCAGGCGGAATTGCGCACGGCGCGCGGCGATTGGCCGGGCGGATTTCCGGCGGGGCATTTCTATTCGCCGTTGCCGTCGCGGGCCGAGGTCGACGAAGCGTTTGCGCGCGGGGAGTTCGGGCCGCCGTTCGGCGGGATCGATCTGAACGAAGCGGAACAGGACCGGCGCATCGAGCGGTTTGCGGAGTGGTACGCGGAGCAGCCGTTTCCCGGGCCGCAGACGCCGGGCCGGCGCTACTATCTCGAGAATCCGTCCTACGGCCATTACGACGCGATCATGCTGTACGGCATGCTGCGCGAGGCGCGGCCGCGGCGCATCATCGAAGTCGGCAGCGGGTTCAGTTCGGCGGCGATGCTGGATCTCAACGAACACGTGCTGGGCGGGGCGGTGGAGTTCACGTTCATCGATCCCGACATGAGCCGGCTGCGGCCGCTGCTGCGGCCCGAGGACCACAAACGCGTCACGCTGATCGAGCGGCGCGTGCAGGAAGTGCCGCTGGATGTTTTCGCGGCGTTGGGGGCGAACGACGTGCTCTTCATCGACTCGTCGCATGTGAGCAAAATCGGCAGCGACGTGAACCGGCTGTACCTCGACGTGTTGCCGCGGCTGGCGCCGGGCGTGCTGGTGCACATCCACGATGTGGCGGGCAACCTCGAGTATCCGCGCGATTGGTTCGAGGAAGGCCGGGCGTGGAACGAGCAGTATCTGCTGCGGGCGTTTTTGATGTTCAACCGGAGTTTCCGGATCGAGCTGTTCAGCGCGTGGCTCTGGAACCGGCGGCACGAGTTGATCCGGGCGAAGATGCCGTTGTGCGCGCAGGGCGGCGGCGGGCAGCTGTGGCTGCGGCGGGTCGGCTGAGCGGGATCGCGCAGTTGAGAGTCGAGCGTTGAGGGTTGAGAGATCGATCCGTCCAGATTCTCGAAACTCAATCTGAGCACGGTACGTGGGACACCGAACGAGGCTTCGTTCGACTGCCAACCAAGCTCGCTCAACGGCATGAGCCCGACGGAGCGCGCGGCCGCGCCGGGAACCGGTCAGAATGTCGCGATGCTCTCGAGACGGCGGCGGTAGCGTTCGCCGATGACCGCGGGGGAGTAGCGGGTGGCGATGGTTTCGCGGGCGGCCGCGCCGAGGCGGGCGGCGAGTTTGCGGTCGTGGTAGAGCGCGCGCATGCAATCGGCGGCGTGGGCGGGGTCCGGTTCCGCCCAGGTCGAGCCCTTGGCGTAGGGCCCGTGGTTCTGCTCGAGGGTGACGAGGCGGCAGCGGACGGGGCAGCCGTTTTCCCGGTGCACGAATTCGGCGGTGGCGGACCAGTTGGTCGAGATCACGGGTTTGCCGAGGCGCATGCATTCGGCGACGGCGAGGCCGAAACCTTCGGAGCGGTGCAGCGAGACGAAGACATCGCAGGCGGCCTCGAGGACGTACACGTCGGCGCGGGACAAGGTCTCGGCGAGCAGGACGGTGCCGGGGAGATCGCGCACGGCCGCCTCGAGGGCGGCGAAGTCGGCCTCGTTGCCGGCGACGTTCTGGACCTTGATCACGAGGGCGGCGCCGCGGCCGGCGAGGCCGGCGAGGCGGTAGGCTTCGATGACGGCGCGGGGATTTTTGCGCGCGGAGTAGGAATTGAGGTCGAAGAGGGTGAGGAAGAGGAACGCATCGGCGGGCAGGCCGAAGCGCGCGCGCCAGACGGCGGCGTGGCCGGCGGGTTCGTCGAAGCCGATCGCGTGCGGCATCGTGAGGACGGGCAGCGGGGATTTGGCGGCGACAGCGGCCGAGGTGAAATCGCTGGGGCACCAGATCTCGTCGAAGTAGTCGAAGCTCGGGACCCAGGCATCGGGGAACTCGGGGAGCTCCCACGCGAAGTACCCGATGTTGTATTTGCCGGCGCGGAAATCTTTGCCGTGGTGGTGGTCGAGGTCGCGGGCGGCGGGCGGATCGAGATGGACGACGTTGACGTCGTAGGGATTCGTTTCCTGGAGGCGGTCGGCGAAGGTGAGGTCGCCGAGGCGGTTCTTGCAGTTGAGTTTGAGCGGGACGAGGGCGGACGGGATGCCGGCGGCGTCGGCGGCGCGGACCATGCAGCGCGCGGATTCGCCGACGCCGAGATCGGCGGTGAGGAAACCGGCGAGGTTGATCCCGAGTTTGGCGTGGCGGCGGGCGTAGGCGGCGGAGTAGGGGGCGTCGCGGCGGGAGAAGTCGAAGATGACCTCGCCGGCGTCGGTCGCGACGGTGGCGAGGCGAAGCTGGCGGTTTTTGTGCTGCGGGCGGAAGCGTTGCCAGGGGCCGAGGCCGGTGACGCGGCCGGCCCAGGCGAGCGTATTGGTCAAAGAGATACCGGTGAGGGCGAAGGCGAGGGCGAGGTTTTCGCCGGCGGGGAGCTCGATGCGGAGCAGCCATTCGCCGGGGGCGGTGCCGGCCGGGAGTTCGGCGGCGGCCTGGCCGTTGAGGGTGACGCGCAGGCCGGGCGCGCCGGTTTCGAGGCCGCGGGCGGCGGGATGCGGCGTCACCGACCCGCGGATGACGAGCGCCGCGACGCCGGCGAGGGGCGGGAGCCGGAGGGAGGCGGTATCGCGGATCCAGGCCGAATTTTCCTCGAAGGTGTCGAAGTACAGGCCCGTGTACGCGGCGAAGCGCCGGCTGAAGGCGCCGCTCGCGGGCGGAGTACGGTGACGGTTGGACATCGGGCCGCGAGGGAAGGCGCGGCGCCGGGGCTTGGCAAAACTTTCCGGGTCGCGGGGCGGGGCCGAACTGCGGGCTTGCGCCGCGGCGGCGCGCGGGTGTTGCTGCGCGCGTCAGCTGCGAACATCGCACGCCCGTCGGTTTGTCCGCGTGCTTCCCTACCCCTCACCTTCCTCCAAGGCTTCGGCCTGGGCGGCGCGCTTGCGCGTCGCTTCCCTTCTGCTCGTGACCGCGCTGGTCTGGGCGTGGCATTACCGTATGTGGACGCCGGCGGCGTGGCAGGTGCCGACGGATTACGTGGGGGATGCGCACGAGATGCTGGCGCGGATCAAGGCGGCGTCGGAGGGCGACACGTTTCCGCTTTCGCCGCAGGTGATCGAGCGGCTGGGCGCGCCGTTCGGGGCGCATTGGAACGGCTATCCGACGCCGGACAAGATGCTCATGCTCCTGCTGGGCGGATTGACCCATGTGATCGGACTTTTTGCCGCGGCGAACGCGGGCCTGCTGTTGGCGCAGTGGGGGGCGGCCCTGGCGTTTTACTTCACGGCCCGCTGGCTGCGGGTGCGCTGGGAGTGGGCGTGGGCGGGGGCGCTGCTGTATGCCTACACGTACCATACGTTCCACCGGGGTCTGGCGCATTTTTCCTTCGTCTTCACTTGGACCGTACCGTTGGGGCTGTTGGCGGTCTGGCTGGTGGCGCAGAGCCGGCGCCTCGAATGGCGGAGCCGCGGGGCGGTCGTCTGCCTGGGCGCGGCGGTGGCGCTCGGCGTCAGCAGTCCCTACAACCTGCTCTTTTGGGGCCAGTTGCTGGTTTGGGCGTTGCTGGCGCAGTGGTTCGGGTCGCGACGCAGGGCGAATCTGGAGATCGGGTTCGCCGCCGGCGCCGCGGCGGTGGCGGCCTTTCTGGTGACGAATGCGGAAGTCTGGATCCACGTGCAGGAGCCGGAGGGGCTGCCCTTGCTCGCGCGCAATTACGGCGGGACGGAGCGGTACGCGCTGAAGCCGCTCGAGCTCTTCATACCGCCGCAATACCATCCGTGGGACGTGTTGGCGTATTTCGGCGACCGCTACAATCGGTGGTCGGATTGGCGGGGCGAGGATTACATGCCTTACCTCGGGCTGGCGGGGATTGCCGGATTGGTCTGGCTGGCGTTGGCGGCGGCGCGGAGCCTGCTGCGGCGGCGGCCGTTGCCGGGCCAGGCGCTGGCGGCGGGCTGGTTGACGGCCTACGCGAGCGTGGGCGGGTTGACCAACGTGCTGGCGTTTTTCGCCGGCTTCCAAATTTTCCGGGCCACGAATCGCGTCGCGATCTTTCTTTCGGCACTGGTGCTGATTTTCCTGATGGTCAGGTTGTCGCGGTTCACGGCCGGCTGGAAACCGCGCTGGCGGGTGGCGACGGCGTTGGGGTTGGCGGCGATCGGGGTGCTCGACCAGGTGCCGCGGCGTTGGCCGGAAGCGGTCTACGAGCGGGTGCGGGCGGACGTGGAATCGGATCGCCAGCTGGGTCGCGAGCTCGAGGCGGCGCTGCCGCCGGGCGCGATGATCTTCCAGATTCCCGTGCTGGGTTTCCCGGAAGTTTTGCCGCCGCACCGGCTGGTGGACTACGAACATTTCCGACCCTATCTGGCGACGAGCACGCTGCGGTTCAGCTACGGGGCGGCAAAATTCCGCTCGCGCAGCCGCTGGCAGCGCGATCTGGAAAACCTGGCCGTCGAGCCGCTGGTGCGCCGGCTCGAGAGCTACGGATTCGCGGCGCTTTACCTCAACCGCAAGGGCTACGAGGACCGGGCCGAACGGATGCTCGCCGAGTTGGCGGCGCTGGGCTACACCCGGCGTCTCCAGAGCCGCGGCGGCTACCAGATCGTGGTTTTCCTGAACCCGACCACCCAGCCGAAGCGACCGCTCGGCCGCGTGCTGACCTTCGGCCGCGGGTGGCATCCGCGGCCGCCCAGCGATCCGATCCGCTGGGCGAGCGGCGACGCGGCGATCTCCTATTTCAATCCCCACCGCACGCCGATCACGGTCGATCTGCGGCTCGAGCTGACGGCCGTTTCGCCGCGGTCCGTCACGCTGCGGCACGGGGGCCGGCCCGTGAAGACCGTGGCGGTCGCGGAGCAACCGGCGGAGCTGCGGCTGCCCGAGCTGCAACTTGTGCCCGGGGTGAACCATTTCACGCTGGAGTCGTCGGAGCCGGCGGTGCGGACGGGCGAGGGACGCTACCGGCTCCGCACTTTCGGGCTGAGGGATTCGGCGATCCGGACGGTGGCCGAACCGGGGGCGGACCGGGGCCGAGAATGAACGTTGAAATCCGGGGCGGGCGCTGCCGGGCTGGGGAACTTTCCGCCGCATGAATGCCGACGAATACATCAAGCTTGCCGAGGTCGAGGACCGGATGTGGTACTTCCGCTCGCTCCACGCGCATGTGGCGCGCGAATTTGCCGCCGCGGCGGCCCCGGCCCCGGGGGCGGCGCCGCGCTGGCTGGACGCCGGTTGCGGCACCGGGGGCCTGATCTTGCGGTTGCGCGAACAATGGCCGCAGGTGAAGTACGCGGGCATCGATTTCATGCCGCTGGCCTGCGAGCTGGCGCAAAAACGCTGCGGCGCCGATACCGAGATCCGCGAGGCGTCGATCACGGCGCTGCCGTTCGGCGACGGGGTTTTCGAGGCGGTGGTTTCCGCCGACGTCGTCTGCCAGGTTTCCGATCCGGAAAACGCGCTGCGGGAGTTTTTCCGCGTGCTGCGGCCGGGCGGGTGCGTGGTGATCAACGTGCCCGCGTACATGTGGATGTGGTCGTACCACGACGATTCCTGCCAGACGAAGCACCGCTACACGCGGCCGGAAATGGCGCGGCTGCTGCAGGCGGCGGGCTTTGCGGACATCCGGACGACGCACTGGAACGCGTTGCCGTTTCCCGCCGTCTGGGCGAAACGGAAACTGTTCCGCACGGCGGCCGACACGAGCGACGTGAAGCCGTATCCGGTTTGGGTGGACGCAATCTTCGGCGGGCTGATGAAAATCGAGCACGCGTGGTGCCGGCTCGGCGGCCGCTGGGCCTGGGGCACGTCGGTGTTCGCCACGGCGCGGAAGCCGGGCCCCGGCGGCGCGGCTTGACGCGGCCGGATTGACGGGTCGGGCTGCGAGGAGTTTTTCCCGGACCGATCCCTTCCCCGATGATCCACTTCCTCGTCGCTTTCGGCCTGCTCCTGCACGGGGCGGCGTGGGGCGCGGGGGCGGCGCTGCTGGCGATGCCGCGGCGCTGGGCGCGATTCTGGCCGGTGCTGGTTTTTCCCGCCGGCTGGTGGCTGCAGTCGCTGGCGGTGTGGCTGGGGACGTACGCGGGCTGGGCGGGCACGGCGAGCTATGCTTGGCCGGCGCAGGTGCTGCCGCTGGGGCTGCTCGGACTGGGCCTGTGGCGGCACGGGGGGCGGGCGGCCTGGACCGACCTCGGGCGTTTCGGGCTCGTCGGGGCGGCGGTGGCGGGTTGTCTCGCGCTGCTGATTTTGCCGCTGGCGCTGGCGTCGCGCGGGTTGACGACGGTTTCGCTCGGCAGTTGCGACGCCGCCGACTATGCGGCCGGGGCGCGGGTGCTGATGGAGTTTGCGCGGGACGAGCGCGGCGGATTCCTCGGGCTGACGGAGGTCGTGCAGGTGCAGTCGGTGGACAATGTGGCCGACTATTGGCTGCGGCTGAACCATTTCACGCCGGCGGCGTTGCTGGCGTTGAACGGCACCGTGCTGGGCTGTGCGCCGCACGAGTTGGCGTCGATTCTCGCCGCGGCGCTGCTGGCGAGTGCGTTGCCCGTCGTGTTTTGGGTGGCGCGGGCGGTCGTCGGGTACAGCGGCGGGGTGAGTCTGATTGTGGCGGGGCTTTTCGGCATCAGCCCGGCGATGTGGTACGCGTATGCGCACGTGGCGCCGGGGCAGTTGCTGGCGGCGCCGGCAATCGCGTTGGCGACGTGGTCGGGGGTGGCGCTCTGGCGCGGGCGGCTGACGTGGCGGCGGGGGCTGGCGTTTGCCGGCGTGCTGGCGATCGCGTACGGGCTGATGCTGGGCAGCTACAATTTCATCCTCACGGTGGCGCTGGTGCCGGCGGCGGCGTATGCGGGCGGACTGGCGTTGGTGCGGGGCGAGTACGGCCGATTCGGCCGCTGGCTGGCGGTGATGCTGGCGCCGCTGGGGCCGGCGGCGGCGGTGATGGCGGAGCGGGTGGCGGGTTTGGCGGAGCGCTTCACGCTGTTGCGGACCTACGATTTCGGATGGCCGATCCCGGCGCTCTCGGCCGAGGGGTGGTTGGGCATGGTGCAGGGCGGCGACCTCGCGGCCTGGCCGTGGCCGGGCGTGCGGTGGGCGCTGTCGGCGCTGGTGGTCGGGTTGCTGGCGTGGGCGGGATTGCGTTCCGCGCAGCAGGGCAAGCGGGCTTTGTGGCTGGTGGTCGCCCTCGCGGTGCCGGTGCTGGCAGGCTATCTTTTCCTGCAGGAGCGCGGGGCGCGGCTGGGCACGAACGCGAGTTACGACGCCTACAAGCTGTTCGCGGTGTTCTTTCCGCTGCTGCTGCCGGCGCTGTGCTGGTGGGTGACGCTGCGGCGCAGCCGCAAACTCCACGAGTGGCTGATGGTGTGCGCGGTGGCGGGCATTGTCGTCACGCTGAACCTGGCGGCGTGCGGGATGTTTGTCTGGCGGCTGAGCCGGCCGCCGTTGCGGGTCGAGGCGGAGTTGCGGGACCTGCGCCGGATCGAGGCGATGCCGGAGGTGGCGTCGGTGAACCTGATGATTCCCGACATGTGGTCGCGGCTGTGGGCGAACGCGTTTCTCCTGCGCAAGCCGCACTATTTCCCGACCCACACCTACGAAGGCCGGCTGAACACGGCGTTGCGCGGCGAGTGGGACCTGCAGGGGGGGACGGTGCGGACGCGGCTGCCGGGGGCGGCGACGCGCGAACTGAACCCGCGATTCTCGCTTGTGGATACGCGGCACCCGGAGTTTCTGCGGGCGTGGATCGACGAGGCATTGGATACGGGCTGGCACGGCGAGGAGTATTTGCCGGGGGGCGAGCGCTGGCGCTGGACGGCGGGCGCGGCGACCGTGCAGCTGACGAATCCGCACGCGTATCCGTTGGCCATGACGGCGATGCTCGACGGGGCGGCGGCGGTGCCGCGGACGCTGGCGCTGACGCGGGCGGGCGGGGAGGACCGGCCGGGCGTGCCGGTGGGGATCGTGCGGGGAACGGTGCGGCTGCCGGTGCCGGGGATTCCGCCGGGCGCGAGCGTGCTGCGGCTGCAGACGACCCCGCCGGCGGCGCCGGTGCCGGGGGACGGCCGGCCGTTGGGCGTGAGCGTGCACCGGCTGACGTTGGTGCCGGGGCCTTGAGCTTATGCAGTTGAGAGTTGAAAGTTGCGGGTTGAGAGATCGATCCACCGCAATCGCAGCACGGTTCGGGCAAAACCGAACGGTTCCGCTCCCTACTCCCAACCACGGTCACCTAACTGCATGCGTGAGGCTGAGGCGGAGTTTTGTCCTTGGCCCCGCGGCGGCGGCGCGTGTTTGCTCGGGCCCGATGCCTGTTCCCCAAAGTCTCGCCCGGGTGTTTCGCGGCAAGCGCGTGCTGGTGACCGGAGGACTGGGGTTCATCGGCTCGAACCTGGTGCGGCGGCTGGTCGATTTGGGCGCGCGGGTGGCGACCGTGGACAGCCTGGTGCCGGAGTATGGCGGCAACCGCCGCAACCTCGCCGGCATCGCGCGGCAGGTGAAGGTGCACATCGCGGATGTGCGGGATTGGCCGCGGCTGCCGCGGCTCGTAGCGGGGCGGGACTATCTTTTCAATCTGGCGGGCCAGACGAGCCACATGGATTCGATGACGGATCCGCAGACGGATCTGGACATCAATTGCCGGGCGCAGCTCGCGATCCTCGAAGCTTGCCGGCAGCATAATCCGACGGTGCGGATCGTGTTCGCGAGCACGCGGCAAATCTACGGCCGGCCGGATTACCTGCCGGTGGACGAGGGGCATCCGCTGCGGCCGGTCGACGTGAACGGCATCAACAAGATCGCGGGTGAATCCTTCCACCTCCTTTATTCGCGCGTGCACGGCATCGCGGCGACGGCGCTGCGGCTCACGAACACGATCGGGCCACGGATGCGGATCAAGGACGCGCGGCAGACCTTCGTGGGTGTGTGGGTTCGTCGCCTGATCGAAGGGAAACCGATCGAAGTGTGGGGCGGTGAACAGCGCCGCGATTTCACGTATGTCGATGATGCGGTGGAAGCGTTTCTCCTCGCGGCGGCGCGGCCGGCGGCGGTGGGCGAAGTGTTCAATCTCGGCGGACCGCCGCCGGTGACGCTGCGCGAACTCGCGGAGCTGATGGTCCGGCTGAATGGCGGCGGCGAATTCACGGTGCGGGAATTCCCCGGCGACCGGAAGAAGATCGATATCGGCGACTACTTTGCAGACGACCGGCTGATCCGGGCGAAGTTGGGCTGGAAACCGCGGACGGATCTCGAGACGGGGCTGGCGCGGACGATCGCGTATTACCGCGCGGAATTGAAGCACTACGTCTGAGCCGGTGGGCAGTTGAAAGGTCAGGGTTGAAAGTTGAAAGAACGGGGGGCCCTGAGGCGCGGCGCTTTCGTCGCGGCGGCCGGCCGATGGAGGTTGGAAGGTGGAAAGTTGAGGCGGGCCGGAGGCCGGGCTTGCGCCGGGCGCGCGAGTTGCGGCTAAATTTCCGCAATGTCCGGCCCCGCTCTCAGTTTCATCATCCCGCTTTACCACAGCGCCGAGACGATCGGGGCGGTGGTACGGGACATCGAGGCGCTTTCGATTCCCGGCGGGCACGAGATCGTGCTGGTGCACGACGGCAGCGGCGAGGCGACGAGCGCGGTCTGCCGGGAGCTGCTCAAGACGGCCCGCGTGCCGATCACGCTGGTCGAGCACGCGCGCAATTTCGGCGAACACAACGCGGTCCTCACCGGCTGGCGGCACGCGCGCGGCGCGCACCTCGTGAATCTCGACGACGACGGGCAGCATCCGCCGGCGGAGGGCGTGCGGATGTGGGAGGAGGCGGTGGCGAAGGGACTCGACGTCGTGTTCGGGCACTACCAAGAAAAGCAGCATTCGGCCTTCCGGAACTGGGGCAGCTGGTTCACGAACCGGATGACCGATTGGGCCCTGGACAAACCGAAGGGTTTCTATCTTTCCAGTTTCCGCTGCGTGAGCGCGTTCGCGGCGCAACAGGTAATCGGATACGCGGGGCCGTATCCGTACATCGACGGCCTGCTCCTGCAGGTGACGCAGCGCATCGGTTCGATCACGGTGCGGCACGAGGCGCGCCAGGCCGGCACGAGCACCTACACGCTGGGCCGGCTGGTGCAGCTGTGGCTCAGCGCCTGGATCAATTTTTCGGTGCTGCCGCTGCGGGTCGCGACGGCGATCGGGCTGATCATCGCCACGCTCGGGATTCTGGCGCTCCTGGTGGTCGCGGTCCTCTGGTGGCAGAACGTCGGGCCCGAATCCGGCTGGGGCTGGATCATGGCGGGCCTGCTGATTTTTTCCGGCACGCAGCTCGTGATGCTCGGCCTGATCGGCGAGTACGTCGGGCGGATGTTCCTCGCGATCAACCAGCGGCCGCAGTCGGTGGTGCGGGAAGTGGTGGCGGCGAAGCGGTAAGCGGAAAGCGATAAGCTCTAAGCTTTAAGCGGTAAGCTTTAAGCCGGAATGCTGGCGGGAGGGACAAGCTTGGCCCAGCGGGTGAATTCGCCTTCGAGGCCGGCGGCGACGGCGGCGACGGCTTCGGCCGGGGGGCCGCGCAGGTGCGCCAGGAAGGCGAGGGCGGCGAGGGCGAGGCGGTATTCGGCGGCGCACGGGGCGTACAGCTGGGCGGCGAGGTAGTCGCGGCTCCAGGTGCGGCAACCGGCGTCGGCGGCGGCGGCGAGTTCGGCGCGCCAGCGGCGGGCGAGGCGGTACGAGTTTTCCTCGTCGCGAAGTTTGCGGCCGGGCGAGGCGCTGATGTGGTGGCGGACGACGCTGCGGAGGGCGACGGCGTTGACGCGGCCGGCGGCGCGGGCGCGGAAGCAGAGGTCAACGTCTTCGCCGCCGTTGCGGTAACCCGGGTCGAAGCCGCCGAGTTCGGTCCAGAGCTGCCGGGCGATCAGGAGGCAGGCGCCGGTGACGGCGGGCATGGGGCGGACGGGCGCAAACGAACGCTCGAGAAAACAGGGCGGGGTGCGGTCGTGTTCCGGTTTGCCGGTGAGGTTGACGACGAGGCCGACGTGGTCGACGGCGCCGGAGCGGGCGTCGCGCTGGATATTGCCGATGGCGCCGGCGCGGGGTCCGAGCTGCCGGTGGGCGGCGAGCATCGGCTCGAGCCAACCCGGCAGGAGGACGAGATCGTTGTTGAGGAGGACGAGGAGTTCGCCGGCGGCGAGGGCGGCGGCGCGGTTGTTGGCGCCGGCGAAGCCGAGATTTTCCTCGTTCAGCAAAATCCGGAATTGTCCGGGCGGCAGGGACGCGAGCCAGGCGCGGGTGCCGTCGGTGCTGCCGTCGTCGACCAAGATGATCTCGTGCGCGAGGCCGGGCGGGAGCGTCGCCTGCAGGCTGGCGAGCATCGCCTGCGTGAGTGGCAGGCAGTTGAAGAGGGGAACGATGAAACTGACCTGCACGGCGCCGGAGCGTGGCGGCGGTGCGGCGGGGCGTAAAGCCGCGGTTGCGGATTACTCCGCGGCAAGGCGGCGGAGGTAGGCG
>NEUS01000087.1 GCA_002288455.1 Opitutia bacterium Tous-C1TDCM | reverse complement strand
AACCGGCGGCCGCCGCCGGACGGATCGAGGTGGCGGCCCATCGTCTCGTTGTAGGCGCCGGCGGCGTTGAGGATGATCGCCCGGCCGCTGCGGTCGAAGCCGCTGCGCGTGCGCAGGTTCACGACGCCGCCGAGGGACTCGGCGTCCATGTCGGCCGTCGGGGTTTTGACGACCTCGACACTTTCGATCGAGCCCGAGGCGATGCCGCTCACGATCTGGGTGCGCGAATCGGGATTGGCCGCGGCGAAACGCGTGCCGTCCATGGTGACGGTGGTGAACTCGGGGGAGAGGCCGCGCACCGAGATGGCGTCGACGGCCGAGCCGCCGTATTCGCCGACCACGCCGGGCAGGCGCTGGAGAAACGAACCCATGTCGCCCTTGGCCACGTTGCCGTAGGCGTCGGTCGAGACCGAGTTGGTGATCGTGAGCGCGTTTTCCTGGCGCACGATCGCGGCGGCATTGCCCTCGCGGGCCGCGGAGACGGCGAAGGCCTCCATCGCGTAGATGTCGGAGGTCAGCTTGAGGTCGGGCAACACGTTGGCCCCGGGCTTGAGTTCCGCCGTCTGGGTGCCGGGGTCGAGGCCCGGGTAGGTCGCGCGGAGCACGACGGCGCCGGGCGCCAACCGCGGAATCGAGAAGGTGCCGTCGCGTTCGGTGAGGACGGTGCGGTCGGTGCCGGCGACCTGCACGGTGGCGCCCTCGAGCGCGGCGCCGGTGGCCGGATTCACGACGCGGCCCTGGACCGTGGCGTCGCCGCTGCGGACGGCCCCGGCCGCGTTGGCCGCCGGTGCCGCCGCCGCCCGGCGCCGCACCGCGAGCGCCCCCGTCTTTTCGTCCTGCAACACCGCCAGCGCCGTGCCGGCGAGCAGCCGCTCCCCGGCTTCGAGCGCCGTGAATTCGCCGCGGACCGGGTTGGTCGGGACGCCGCGGACGACATCGGCCGCAAACAGAATCTCGCGCCGCGACGCTTCCGAAAGTTGCCGCAAGGTCGTCGCCGCATCGCCGGCCGGCAGATCATAGGCCCGCTTCGCCGCATCGCCGGCCCAGACCGTGGCGAACAACGGCGCGACCAGCGCCAGCCGCCGGCCCGCGACCCAGACCCGGCATAACAACGTCGCGGACAAGAGGCAGGCGGAGGAAAGGTGCATGGGTGGGCGGCGGGGGGGGTTGCGGGTGATGACGAACCGGAACGCGTTTTCCGTAATCCGCCCGGTGAAGATTCTTTGCCTCCCGCCGCCGCACCCGCAGCGGTCACGGCAGCCGGCGCAACCGGATCTCACCGGCGCCGGAGGATTCCCCGTGGATGCCGAGGGTGACTTCGAGCAGCCGGACGAAGCCCTCGACGTTGTCGATACGGAAGGTCCCGCCGATGCGCTCCCGCGCCAGTTCCGGATCCTGCAGAACCAAACGGTGGGCCGGATTGCGCCGGTTGAATTCCGCCACGGCCTCCCCGAGCGGCGTCTCGAAAAATTGCAACCGTGGCGCCTGCCAGTCCAGCGCCTCGCGAATCTGCTCCGGTGTGACCGAAACCACGGCCGGGGCCGCCGCCGTCGGCGCCAACGACACCACCGTGCGCTGCCGGGCCTCGACCACGGCGGCGGCCGGCAACGACTCCGGCAAGGTCGCGGCCGCGGCCGCCGGCCCGACGCGGACCGTGCCTTCGGTCACGAGCACATCCACCGCGCCGGCTTCGAGCCGCACATTGAACGCCGTGCCCACGGCCCGCACGGCCACGCCGCCGGCTTCGACGACAAAAGGCCGCGTCGGGTCCTTCGCCACGGTAAAATGCGCTTCGCCGACGAGCCGGACGCGCCGCCATGCCGGCGAGAACTCCACGTCGATCCGGCTCCCGTCCTTCAGCTCGACCAACGAGCCGTCGGGCAAGGCGCGGCGCTCGTTGACGCGGAGAAATCCGGTGGCGAGCG
Organism: Opitutia bacterium Tous-C1TDCM; assembly: GCA_002288455.1. Taxonomy (GTDB): domain Bacteria; phylum Verrucomicrobiota; class Verrucomicrobiia; order Opitutales; family Opitutaceae; genus ER46. The sequence continues at coordinate 17,493 of NEUS01000087.1, read as the reverse complement.
CGGACTCGGCCGCCGCGCTGGCCGCCGGGGCCGGCACCGGCCGCGCCCGGAAGAAATAGCCGCCCGCCATGAGCGCCACGACGGCCGCCACCGCCGCCCACCACGGCGCTGCTCGCCTCCGCCGGCGCGCCGCCACCGGCGCAAAGAGCTCCGGATTCGGCTCCCCGCCGCCGCCGGGTTGCCAAAGCGCCAACCGGCGCATCAGCGCGAATGTCGCCTCCTGCCGCGCCATCAGCGCGGGATGCCGCGGATCGCTCGCGAGCCATTGCAGGTAATCGTCCTGCTCGGCGGCCGTGAGGCCGCGATCCCGGCGCGCGAGCCAGTCGGCCGCCGCAGCCAGAGCCGGGCCGACCGGCTCGCCGGAATCAGGAGGAGGCGTCGCCATCGTGCGGAAACAGCTTCGTCAGGGCAGCCCGTGCTGCGCCAAAAATTCGCCGCAGCGCCGCAGGCCCTTGCCCATCTGTTTCTCCACCGTGTTCTCGGAAATCCCGAGGCGCACCGCGATCTCGCGCTGCGACAGCCCGTAGGCCACGCGCAGCGTTAAGACCTGGCGGCAACGGTCCGGCAGGGCCTGGATCGCCTGGGTCAAGAGCGCGAACTCCTCTCTGCGGCTGACGGTTTCGGGAATGACATCGTTGCCAAGGAAGACGGACGAATCGGCAACTTCCGTAATCGGTTCGAACGAGATCACCTGCCGCCGGCGCAGCAGATCAAGCGCGAGGTTGCGCGACGCCGCAAACAACAGCGCCCGCGGCGCCGCCACCGGCCCGGTCTCGTGCGCCCGCAACACGCGCATCAACGCTTCCTGCACGAGGTCGTCGGTATCGCCGATGTCCGGGAATTGGCGGGCGAGGTAGGCCCTGAGCCCGGCCGCATGCGGCTGCACCTCCTCGGCAAACCAGCGGGCGCGTTCGGCATCGGGCGGCGGCATCGGCGTGCGGCGGACTTAGCACCGCGCGCCGGACGAAAACAAGCCTGCGCCCGAAAATCCTCCCCGCCGGCGCCGTCAGCGCCCGGACTTCCGCTCCGGTGCAACCGCGGCCGGCGCCCGCCCCCAGCGCGCGAAGATCGCCTCGAGCAGGCCGAACTGGTCCGTCAGCAGACCTTCGTAGCCGCAGGGCCGGTCGTCCCAGTAATGCCAGTCCACGCCGCTCTGGTTGCCGCCGTAGACCCTCGCTTCCGCGAAGCCCGCGCACAGGCGCGCGAGCAGTCGGTCGGCCTCGCGCTTCAGGCCGACGCGGTAAAGCGCCATCACCACATGCCGCGTCTGCGCGTGGGTGCGGCCGCCGTTCTGGTAATACCCGAGCGGATACCCCTGGATGATGTCGGCCATGTCCGCGTCGGGGATGTGCCGCAGGTTGCCCGGCAGCCCGAGCGCCGGGTCCGGCATGCCCACCCGCTCCGCCTCCGCGAGCAGCCGGCGCATCACCGCGCGGCCCGTCTCGACATCGGTGAGGCCGAGCGCGACGGCGGCGCCGTTGACGCCGAGGAAGGCGTAGTCGTGCAACTTGTCTTCCTGGCAACGCCAGCCCGCGTACCAGCCCGTGGCTTCGTTCCAGAACGCCGGATGGAAGCTAGCCCGGAGCCGGTCCGCCCAGGTCTCGGCCGAACGCGCCGGCGCCGTCGCGCCGAAACGCCGCAACGCCGGCCCGAGTTCGCGCAGCGCGCCGTGGAGGATCGCGTTGGCGAAGGCGTCTTTCCAGCCGAAGGAAATCACGTCCCACCAGCACGTGCTCCACTGGCCCGTGCCGCTGACGCCGGTGCGGTACGGGCTCTCGATCAGGCCGTCGCCGTCGAGGTCGCGCCGCTTCACCGCGTCGATGCGCTGCAAAATCCGCCGCCGGTAACGCCGGAACCAGGCCGGCTCCGCCGTGTGCCGCAGGTAGTCCGCGAGGCCGCGCAGGCCCGCGGTGTCGGTCATGAGATATTCGTCGGCGGCATCGTGGGCGACGCCGTCCTGCACCAGCCGCCCGGCCGCGTAGCCGGGTCCGCCGTCGAGCCAGCGCTCGAGCGAGGTGCGCAGCAGTTCCGTCGCGGGCAGGCCCGGCAAAACCGCGCCCATCGGCCGCGTCACCGCCGCCCACGTATCCAGACAGATCGGACAGTGCATCGACGCGCCGTTGTTGCTCAGCGTGCCGGTGTCGGCCCGGTAGGTCAGCGCCGTGTGGGCCGTGCGCGCCAGCGCGCGGCGCACGACGGCGGGCGCGCCGGGCCGCAACGCGACCGCGGGCCGCACGGGCCGCAGCGTGAACTCCGCGGCGAAACGGCCGGCCGGCAGCCGGTAGAGGCCCTCGGGCGTGCGCGTTTCGCCGAGCTTCAGCTCGAGCGTGTTGAAGTCCTGGGCCCGGAAGCAGTCGCTGCGGGCGAAGGCCGCCGCGCCGCGGGCCGAGACTTCCCAGCTGCCGAACCGCGGCAGGTGCAGCAACAGCGGCAACGCCACGGCACCGGCTTCGCCGTCCGGCGTCAGCGCGCCGAGCACGTGCGAGGGGGCGACGCTGTTTTTCAGGCCGAAGGTCCAGACGGCGCTGTGCCACGCCGTCGTGGCCCGGGCCGCGCTCCGTTCCGCCTGCAGCCGCACCCCCTGCGGGCTCACGCGCCAACGCAGTTTGAAACGCTGGCCGCCGGCCTGGAAATCGTAGCTGACCTCGGCGCCGCGCACCGCCGCCGTGCCGGCCGCCGCGAAGCGCACCGCCGGCGCGAGCACGGGCGCGCGACCCGCCTCGTGCAGCCGCGGCCCCTGCAGGCTGATGGCGGGCCGGATCGCGAGCAAGTTGGTGTCGCGCAGTTCGGGCGCATCGGTGGCGAGACCGAGAAACGAGCAGCCCGGCCGCGCAAGGTGGAAGCCCACTTCGAATTCGCGGGTGCGGTAGCGCACTTCGCCGTCGCGCTGCCAGGCGGCGACGCCGCGGGGCAAACGCGTCAGGTCGACGGCCGCGACGTCGAGCAATCGCTCGTCCCGCGGCGGTAGCGCGTCGACGAGCTCGCCTTCCAGCACGAACGCGGATTGCGCGAGGTTCCAGGGCGACCAGCCGTCGTCGATGCCGGATTTGCGGATCTCGATGGAAACGCCCTCGACCTCGCGGCCGCCGAGTTCGAACCAGAGGGTTTCGCCTGCGGCGGGTTTGCGCACTTCGGGCAAGGAGAGCGCCGCCTCCCAGCGGCCACCGACGAAGACGAGCAGCCGCAGCGCCGTCACCCAGTCGAGATCCTGGCGGCTGCCGCATTTGTGGTAGCCTTGGCCTTTGCGCACGCCGAGGCGGTGGAGGCGGGCGCGACCGGGCAGGCGCAGCACGCGCGCGTGGACGATGCGTTTCTCCGGCACGCCCGTCTCCTGCGGCAACGGCCGCGTCCACACCGCCCGGCCCGCGGCCAAAGTGGCGTTCGTGAAAAGGTCGCCCATGGGCGGCTCGAGATCGCGCAATTGCAGGAGATCCTGAATCATCGCCCCTGTCTCGCACACGCGCCGTCCGCCGCGCAAACGACAATCGTGTCCGCAACGCCGATTTCTCGCGTCGCAGCGGCGCCCCTCAGCCAGGAACATGCAGTTGAGAGTTGAAAGTTGAGGGTTGAGAGATCGATCCGCCGAGGTCCGGAAAACGCAACCGCAGCACAGGATGTGCGGAACCGAAGGGTCCTGCGCTCACCTTTCGGCCAAGCTCCGCCCCACTGCATGAGTCCGTACCGACTCAGGCCCGCGACTGGCCGGCCAATTTCGCCGCGAGCAAGATCGCCTCGATCATCGACTGCGCGCTCGCCCGCCCCTGCCACGCAAGGTCGAAAGCCGTGCCGTGGTCGACGGAGACGCGGAAGAAAGGCAGGCCGGCTGTAATGTTCACGCCGGTCTCGAAGCCCGCCTGCTTCACCGCGATGTGGCCCTGGTCGTGGTACTGCGCCACGACGACGTCGAAATCGCCCCGCGCGCAGCGGAAGAAAACGGTATCGCCCGGCCACGGCCCGCTCGCGTCGAAGCCCGCGGCCCGCGCGGCCGCGATGGCCGGCGCGATGACGTCGCCTTCCTCGGTGCCGAAGAGTCCGCCTTCGCCGGCGTGCGGGTTCAATCCCGCCACCGCGATCCGCGGCCGCGGCAGGCCCATGCGGCCGAGCGTTTCGTGCGCGATGCGGATCACGGTCTCGATCCGCGGGCGCTGCACGCGCCGGATCGCTTCGGCCAAGCTGACGTGCGTCGAAACGTGGATCACCCGCAGCGCGCCCGCCGCGAGCAGCATCGCGTAGTCGCGCACGCCGGCCAGTTCCGCGAGCAGCTCCGTATGCCCGGGATAGGAAAATCCCGCGGCGGCCATCGCCGCCTTGTTGAGCGGGGCCGTCGCGATCGCCCCGACTTCGCCGCGCAGCGCCAGCTCCGCCGCGCGTTTCACCGCCCGCACCGCGGCCGCCCCGGCCACCGGGGACACTTCGCCCGGGACGAACGTTTCCGGATCCAAGGCCTGATCCTCGATCTCGGGCGGCAGCGGCAAACCGAGTTTGCCCGCCACCCGCGCGAGCACGGCCCGCGAGCCGATCACGAGCGGACGGCACTGCGCCGCCACTTCCGCGGCCGCCACCGCGCGCAGCACGATCTCGGGACCGATGCCCGCCGGATCGCCGATCGTGATCGCGACACGGGGCAGGAGTTTCGCCGGATCCGACATGGGCGGGCGCGTATTCAGCCGGCGCGTACGACTTCGGCGCGGCGCACGAAGTCGGGATCGACCGTCACCCCGAAGCCCGGCCCGGTCGGCACGCGCACCTGCCCTTGCTCGCACTTGAGCGAAGACGTCGGGCAACTCACCGGGATGGTCGCGTTGCCCTTGAATTCCATGAACGGCCCGATGTTCGGCGTGAAGGCCGCGAACTGCACGACGTCGAGGTAGCCGAGGCCGCCGCCCGACATATGCGGCACCGCCGTCATGCCGGCGGCCGCCGCCATGCGCGCCACCTTGGTCGCGCGGATGAAGCCGCCGCCGTAATGCAGGTCGGGCTGCACGATATCGACGCCGCGCTCCGCGACCATCCAGTGCCAGCGGTGCAGGCTGTATTCCTGTTCGCCGCCGGCGACGGGGATCGTCAGCGCATCGGCGACGGCCTTCGTGCCCCAGAGATCGTCGAACTCGCAGGGCTCCTCGAAAAACGCGTAGCGCTGTTCCTCCATCAGCCGGCCGATGCGGATACCTTCCGCCGGGCCGTAGGAACTGTTCGCGTCGGCATACAAGGTGAAGGCGTCGCCGAACGTTTTCCGCACGAGCGGAATCAGTTTCTCGGTGCGGCCGGGCAAGGAATCAGCGTTGCGGCTCATGCGCCCGCCGAGCCGGAACTTCAGGGCGCGCACGCCCGAACCCGCGACCATTTTCTCCAGAAACGCGATCTCCGCCTCGGGCGTGTTCCCGCGGTTGCCGCTGGCGTAATACACCGGGATGTCGCGCCGCTTCGCCCCGCCGAAGAACGCCGCCACCGGCACCCGCGCCGTCTGCCCCATCAGTTCGAGCAGCGCCTGCTCCACCGCCATCACGCAGGTCCAGAACAGCTGGCCCTGCATCTTGTAGTTGCTGCCCGCGCGATAAATGTCGGTGTGCAGCGCCTCGAGTTGCCGCGCATCCTTTTTCAGGAACGTCGGGAACACGTGCGCGAGCAGCACGGGCCACGCCTTCGCGATGATCGCGGGATTCGGCACCGTGATCGCCTCGGCGCCGTCGGTGCTGCGCGCGCGCACGAGAAAGTTTTTGCCCTGCCGCAGCAGCTCCAGCGACGCCACCGTCACCGGCGCTTTCACCGCCGCGAGGTCGAGCACCGGGGCGTCCATGATGCGGCGCAACTCGTCCGCCGAAACCGTCTTCGCCGGCGCCGGGGCGGCCGCGGCGCCGCGGGCGGCGCCGAGGAAGGCGAGCGCGGCGGACGATTTCAAAAACGTGCGGCGGGGAACGGAGGAAAAACGGCGGGGCACAGGCATGGGGCGGTCGGGGTTCGGACCACGCCGGCACCAAGCCCCGCGCGGCGCAAGCGCGGAGGCGCCGGCGCGGTGCAATTGGACTCGCCAACGCCCCCGCCGCCTTCTGCATAGGACCAGCTTTTCCCCGCGATGCTTCCCCTTTTTCGCCCGCTGCGGCGTTCCGCTTTTCTCCTGCTGGCCCTGCCGGTCCTGCCCGCAGCCGGCGCCGTCGATTTCGCCCGCGAGATCCAGCCCATCCTCGCGGAAAACTGCTTCCACTGCCACGGGCCCGACGACAAGGACCGCAAAGGCGGGCTCCGCCTCGACACGCGCGCAGGCGCGGTGAAGGGCGGGAAATCCGAACTGCCGTCCCTCGTCGCCGGCAAACCCGACGAAAGCGAAATCATGCTCCGCGTCATCGCCACCGATGAAGAGGAGGTCATGCCGCCGCCGAAGGAAAACAAGCGGCTCACGCCCGCGCAGAAGGACACGTTGCGCCGCTGGATCGCGGAGGGCGCACCCTACGCCGGCCATTGGGCCTTCGCCGCGCCGGTCCAGGCGCCGTTGCCCGCGGGCCCGGCCCATGCGGTCGACGCCCTCGTCGGCGCCAAACTGCCGAAAGCCGGCCTGCAGGCCTCCGCTCCGGCCGACGACGCCACGCTCGTCCGCCGGCTCTATCTCGATGTGATCGGACTGCCGCCGGCGCCGGCCGACGTCGATGCCTTCGCCGCCGCGGTCGCGAAATCCGGCCGCCCCGCCGCGGTCGATGCGCTCGTGACGCAGTTGCTCGCCAACGAGCGCTACGGCGAGAAATGGGCCCGCGTCTGGCTGGACGCCGCGCGTTTCGCCGACAGCAACGGCTTCGAGAAGGACCTGCCGCGGGAGCAATGGGCGTGGCGCGACTGGGTCATCGGCGCCTACAACCGCGATTTGCCGTACGACCAATTTCTCGTCGAGCAGATCGCCGGCGATCTGCTGCCGGGAGCCACGCAGGACCAGATTGTCGCCACGGGATTTCTCCGCAACGGCATGATCAACGAGGAAGGCGCCATTATCCCGGAGCAGTTCCGGATCGAGGGCCTCTTCGACCGCCTCGACTGCGTCGGCAAGGCCACGCTCGGGCTGACGCTGCAATGCGCGCAATGCCACACGCACAAGTTCGACCCGATCACGCACGACGAATTTTTCGGCCTCTACGCTTTCCTCAACAACAGCTACGAAGCCCAATCCTGGGTCTACACCTCGGAGCAGCAGCAGCAGATCGGGCAAATCGCCAAAGACCTCGCCGCCGTCGACACCAAGGTCCGCGAGGCGCGGCCGAAGTGGGAGGAGCAACTGGCCGCCTGGGAAACCCAACTCCGCGAACGCCGGGCCCGCATCGCCTGGACCCCGCTGGTCGCCCTGGAACTGGCGTCGACGTCCGGGCTCAACCACCCGACCCAGGCCGCCGACGGCTCGATCTTCACCGACGGCCACCCGAGCACGAAGGGCGACATCTTCGTGATTGCGGAACCCGCGCTCGCCGGCGCGACCGGCCTGCGGCTCGAGGCCCTGTGCCACGACGATTTCCCGTTCCGCGGTCCCGGCCGCAGCCGCTACGGCACCTGGGCCGTGACGGAACTCGAAGTTTCCGTCCAGCTTCCCGGCGCCGCGAAGTGGGAGAAAGTGCCGCTGCAGAACGCCACCGCCGATTTCTCCGAACCGCTCCGCGGCATCGAGCAGGAGTGGTCGGCCAATTTCGACAAAGAGCAGCGCCGCATCCTCGGGCCGGTGGCCTACCTGATCGACAGCGACAACAACACCGCCTGGCGCGCCGACCGCGGTCCCGGCCGCCGCAACACCGAATCCGTCGCCGTGGTGCAATTCGCGCAGCCCCTCAGCCACCCGGCCGGCACGAAACTCAAGGTGCTCCTGCGGTATCACCACAGCGGAGACGACAACGGCCGCGGCAACACCATGCTCGGCCGCTGCCGGCTCGCGCTCACGGATACGCCCGACCCGAAGGCCGAACCCGTCGACTACGCCGCCCAGCTCGCCCTCGACACGCCGGCGGACCGGCGCTCGCCCGCGCAGCTGCAAGCCGTGTTCGCGGCGTGGCGCGCCGCCGTGCCGGCGCTGAAGAAGTTCCAGACCGAAACCGACAACCTCTACAAGAAGTACCCCGCCGCCAAAACCACGGTCCTGCATCTGGCGGAGCGGAAACCGGACGACGCGCGCGGCACGCGCCTGCTCGACCGCGGCGCGTGGGACAAACCGCTGCACCCGGTCGCGCCGCACGTGCCCGCCGCGCTGCATCCCCTGCCCGCCGACGCCCCGCGCAACCGCCTGACGCTCGCGCGCTGGATCGCCGATCCCCGCTCCCCGCTCACCGCGCGCGTGGCCGTCAACCGCGTCTGGCAATCGCTCTTCGGCACCGGCCTCGTGGAAACGCCCGAGGACTTCGGCACGCGGACCCCGGTGCCGTTGCACCTCGATCTGCTCGACTGGCTCGCGGTCGATTTCATGGCCCGCGGCTGGAGCCAGAAACACCTGCTCCGGACAATTCTCACCAGCGCCGTGTACCAGCAATCCTCGCGCGCCGGCCCGGCGCAGCTCGAACGCGATCCGCGCAACCAGTTCCTCGCCCGCGGCCCGCGTTTCCGCGCCGAGGCCGAGGTCGTGCGCGATCTCGCGCTGAGCGCCGCCGGCCTGCTCCACCACAAGATCGGCGGCCCGAGCGTGTTCCCGCCCGTGCCGGAAAACGTCCTCGCCTACAATTTCTTCAAGGTGACGTACTGGGATGTCCCGAAGAACGAGGACCGTTACCGCCGCAGCCTCTACCTGTTCCGCAAACGCTCGATGCCGGATCCGATGCTCAGCGCGTTCGACGCGCCCAACGGCGACGCCGCGTGCGTCCGCCGCGTCCGCTCCAACACGCCCCTCGCCGCGCTCACGGGCCTGAACGAGCCCATCTTCGTCGAAGCCGCGCAGGCCTTCGCCCTCCGCGTCTGGCGCGAAGGCGGCGCCACCGAAGCCGAGCGCATCGCCTACGCCTACCGCCTCTGCACGTCGCGCTTGCCGCAACCCGAAGAAACGGCGGCGGTCGCGCGCCTGCTCGCCGACACCCGCGAGCGTCTGCGCCGCGGCGAATTGAAGGCGGGGGAAATTGCCTTTTCGGAAATGACCAAACCCTCCGACCTGCCCGCCGACGCCACCCCCGCGGATCTCGCCGCGTGGACCGTCGCCGGCCGCATTCTCCTCAATCTCGACGAAACGTTGACCAAGGGCTGACCATGAATCTCGCCGCCGAAATCCGCCAAGCTTCCGCCCGCGCCCTTTCCCGCCGCTGGTTCCTCCGCGACTGCGGCGTCGGCCTCGCCGGCATCGCGCTCAACTCCCTGCTCGCCCGCGAAGCCGGCGCCGCGCCCGCGGCCGCCAAGAGCCCGAATCCCCTCGCCCCGCGCGCGCCGCATTTCCAGCCAAAGGCGAAGCGCGTCATCTACCTGTTCCAGGCCGGCGCCCCGAGCCACCTCGAGCTCTTCGACCCGAAACCGGAATTGGCGAAACGCGACGGCCAGCTCCCGCCCGCGGATCTGCTCAAGGATTACCGCGCCGCGTTCATCAAACCCAATTCCGCGCTGCTCGGGCCGAAATACAAATTCGCCCCGCAGGGCCAGGCCAGCATCGAACTCAGCGAACTCATGCCGCACACCGGCAAGATCGCGGACGACCTTTGCTTCGTGCGCTCGATGCAGACCGACGCCGTAAACCACGCGCCGGCGCAGATCATGATGAACACCGGCTCGCAGCAATTCGGCCGGCCGAGTTTCGGTTCGTGGACGCTCTATGGTCTCGGCAGCGAAAGCGCGGAGCTGCCCGGCTACGTCGTGCTCACGAGCGCCAAGGGCACGAGCGGCGGCGCGAGCAATTACGGCTGCGGCTTTTTGCCGACCGTGTACGGGGGCATTCCCTTCCGCGGCTCCGGCGATCCGGTCCTCTACCTTTCGAATCCCAAGGGCATCGACGCCGCGACCCAACGCGCCTCGCTCGACACGTTGCACCGGCTCAACGGCCTCGCCCTCGCGACGGCCGGCGATCCGGAAATCGCGGCGCGGATCCAAAGCTACGAAATGGCGTACCAGCTCCAGACCAGCGCCCCGGAGCTCATGGATCTTTCGCAGGAGCCGGCGCACATCCTCGAGCTTTACGGCATCAAGGACATCAAGGTGTCGAACTACGCGCGCAACTGTCTGCTCGCCCGCCGCCTGATCGAGCGCGGGGTGCGTTTCGTGCAACTCTTCCACGAGGCCTGGGACCAGCACGGCGATCTGACCAAGGCCATCAAGAAGAACTCCGAGGACACCGACCAGGCCAGCGCCGCGCTCGTCACCGATCTCAAGCAACGCGGCCTGCTCGACGACACCCTCGTCGTTTGGGGCGGCGAGTTCGGCCGCACCCCGATGGTGCAGGGCGGCAACGACGGCCGCGACCACCACAACCGCGCCTTTACGATGTGGCTCGCCGGCGGCGGCCTGAAACGCGGGCACGTCCACGGCGCGACCGACGACCTCGGCTTCAACGTCGTCCGCGATCCCGTGCACGTGCACGACCTCAACGCGACGCTGCTCCACCTGCTCGGCCTCGACCACACGCGCCTCACGTTCCGTTTCCAGGGCCGCGATTTCCGCCTGACCGACGTGCACGGCGAAATCGTCAAAGGCCTGATCGCGTGAGGCCGAGGCGGCAGTCGGGAGTCGAGGGCTGAGAGTTGAGTGACGAACGGCCGGACGCGGTCGGATTTCAAAGCCGGATCGTTAGGTCCTTCGACTTTCAACCTTCAACGCTTGCCTGCCGGAACGCGGCCTAGGCCGCCGTCCGCACCGCCGCCGGCAAGGTGATGAAAAACTCGGTGCCGTGGCCGGGCGTGCTTTCCACGCGGACCTCGCCGCCGTGGGCCTGAACGACGTTTTTCACGATCGCGAGGCCGAGGCCGGTGCCGCCCTGTTCGCGGGACCGCGCCTTGTCGACGCGGTAGAATCGTTCGAAAATCCGCGCCTTGGCTTCGCCGGGAATGCCGGGGCCATCGTCGCGCACCGTGAGTTCGGCGCCGGCCGCGCCGAGCGGTCGGCCGCCGATTTCCACCCGCCCGCCTTCGCGGCCGTACTTGATCGCGTTGTCGATGAGGTTGGCGAGGACCTGTCGCATACGTTCGGGATCGGCGGGCACGACCGTGCCGGCCGCGACCGAATTGGCCAAGGTCACCCCGCGGGCCCGGGCGATGATCGCCGCATCGTCGAGGGCATCCTGCGCCGCTTCCCGGAGATCGAGCGGCCGCAGATTCAATTCCACCCGGCCGGAATCCAGCCGCGCGAGCAGGAGCAGGTCGTCGATCAGGAGCGTCAGCCGGTTCGCGTGCTTGTCGATGATCTCGAGGAAACGCGTCGTCACCGCGGGATCGCTTTTGCCGCCGTCGATCAGCGTTTCCGCCGCGCTCTTGATCAGCGAGAGCGGGGTGCGCAGCTCGTGGCTGACGTTGGCGACGAATTCCTGCCGGACCGATTCCAGCTGCCGCAGCCGCGTGAGATCGTGGAAAACCAGAATCGCGCCGTCGCGGGCGCCGTCGGCCGCCCGCAGGGCGAGCGCGTTGACCTGCAGGTAGCGCGTCTCGGCGACGCCGTCGAGGCGCAGCTCGTGGTTCAGCACCTCGGCCTCGCGGTCGAGCCGCGCGACCAGGGCGGAGACCTCATGGTGGCGCGTCGCCTCGAGCACGGTGCGGTCGGCGGCCGGCGGCGGAAAATGGAAGAGGGCGCCGGCGGAGCGGTTGGCGATGCGGATCCGGCCGTCGGCGCCGACGACGATGATGCCCTCGACCATCCGGTCGAAAAGCGCGGCGGTGCGCTCGCCCTGCGCCCGCAATTCGGCCTCGCGCCGGTCGCGCTGCTCGGCGAGTTCGCGGGCATGGCGGATCGCCGCTGCCTGCAGCCGGCCGCGGAGCCACCACGCGGCTCCGCCGGCCCCGAGCGCGGCGAGCAAGAGCAGCGATTCGAGCACGGTCATGCGACTAATCGGAGGCGGAAACGGCACGGGCGCAAGCCGCCGCCCGGCTCCGGCTTCACTCCTCCGCCTTGAACCGGTAACCCACGCCGCGGATGGTTTCGAGGAACTCGGCGGCCGGGCCGATCTTCTCGCGCAGCCGGCGCATGTGGGTGTCGACGGTGCGGCTGTCGATCGGGTTCTCGTAGCCCCACACATCCTGCAGCAGGCGTTCGCGGGTCTGCACGCGGCCGCGGCGGCGGGCGAGGATCTCGAGCAATTTGAATTCGGTCGCCGTGAGCGCGACCTCCGCGCCGCCGACCGACACCATGTGGCGCGGCACGTCGATCGCCAGCGGCCCGAAACGCAGTTGCGCAACCGGTTCGTCGGCCTGTTTCACGCGCGCCAGGAGTTTCTTGATCCGCAGGACGAGTTCCCGCGGGCTGAAGGGTTTCGTGACGTAGTCGTCGGCGCCGAGCTCGAGCCCGATCACCCGGTCCATCTCCGCCGCTTTCGCGGTGAGCATGAGAATCGGAATCGAGGCGGTCGAGGCGTCGCGGCGGAGGATCTTGCAGACTTCCAGGCCGTCGACTTCCGGCAGCATCAGGTCGAGCACGACGAGGGCCGGACGTTCGTCGCGGGCGGCGGCGATGGCGCGGTTGCCGTCCTTCGCGAAAATCGGCGTGTAGCCGGCCTCCTTCAGTTTGAAACCAAGCACCTCGAGGGCGTCGGGCTCGTCGTCAACGACCAGGATTTTCGGTTTCATTGGCTTTGGGCGCCGTATGGCGGATGTCTTTGGCTTCGTAGAGGTACACGACCTCTTCGGCGATGTTGGTGGCGTGGTCGGCGATGCGTTCGAGCGCCTTCGAGATCACCATCAGCCGCAGGCAGCGGCTGATGGTCGTCGGGCGCTCGACCATATAGCTGGAAAGTTCGCGGTGCAGCTGGCGGTTGAGATCGTCGACGTCGTGGTCCCGGGGCACCACGGCCCGCGCGATCTCGGGCTGGCGGTTGACGAAGGCGGTGATGGCTTCGCGCAGCATCTCGATCGACATCGTCGCCATGCGGGGCAGGTCGACGTAGGGCTTGAGCTGCGGCTCGGTGTTCAGGTCGCGGGCCCGGCGGGCGATGGTGACGGCGGAATCGCCGACGCGCTCGAGATTCTGCGAAATTTTCATCGCGACCGTGATGAGGCGGAGGTCGGTGGCGAGCGGCGCCTTCGCGAGCAAGTGGATCGCCATGTCGTCGATCTCGATCTCGTACTGGTCGAGGATGTTGTCGTCCTCCTCGACCTGGCGCGCGAGGTTGTCGTCGCGGTCGACGAGGGCCCGCAGGGCGCGCGTCACCGCCGACTCGGCGTGGCTGGCCATCGCGAGCAGGCTTTCCTTCAGCGCGGAAAGCTCGGAATTGTAGTGGGTCATGTCGGGATGGGGACGGGGTAGCTCAGCCGAACCGGCCGGAAACGTAGGCCTCGGTCTGGGAGTTGGCGGGGTTGGTGAAGATCTCGCGGGTGTCGGCGTACTCGATCAGTTTGCCGAGGTAGAAAAACGCCGTGCGGTCGGAGCAGCGGGCGGCCTGCTGCATGTTGTGCGTGACGATCACGATCGTGTAGCGCGCGCGCAGTTCCTGGATCAGCTCCTCGATTTTCGCGGTCGCGACGGGATCTAGGGCGGAGCAGGGCTCGTCCATCAGAATGACTTCCGGCTCCACCGCGATCGCCCGTGCGATGCAAAGGCGCTGCTGCTGGCCGCCGGAGAGACCGAGGCCGCTGGCGTCGAGGCGGTCTTTCACTTCGTCCCAGAGCGCCGCGCCGCGGAGCGCTTTTTCCACGATCGCGTCGAGCCGGGACTTGTCCTTCACGCCCTGGAGGCGGAGGCCGTAGGTGATGTTTTCGTAGATGGATTTCGGGAAGGGATTGGACTTCTGGAAAACCATGCCGACGCGTTTGCGCAGCTCGATGACATCGACGTCGGGCTGGTAGATATCGACGCCGTGGATCTTGATCGTGCCGCGGGCGACGCGGGTGTCGTCGATCAGATCGTTCATGCGGTTGAGGCAACGCAGGAGGGTCGACTTGCCGCAGCCGGAAGGCCCGATGAAGGCGGTGACCTTGTGGTCCTCGATCTCGAGGCTGATGTCTTTCAGCGCCTGGCTCGCGCCGTAGTAGAAATCGAGATTGCGGATGTCGATGAGCGTGGCGCCGGCCGGCGCGGCCGCGGTGGCCGGCGCGGAACCGGCGGGCAGACCGGCGGTGCGCGGCGAACGGCCCGGGAGGGCGGCCTGGATTTTGCCGGAAGCGGAAGCGGAAGCGGGAGATTCCATGACGGCGGAAGACGTGGTCACCATTTGTAGCGGTTCCGCAAACGCGTGCGGAGGAGAATCGAGGCCGCGGCGATCAGCGCCACGATGCCGAGGAACACGAAGGCGGTGCCGTATTGCACGCGTTCGGTGTACTCGTTCTGCGGGATCTTGGAGCTGACGACGTAAATGTGGTACGGCAGCGCCATCACGCCCTGGAAGAAGAAGTCGCTGGCCTTGTCGACGTCCCAAGGAAGCTTGTCGCGCACCACGTAGGCGGCGGTGAACATGATCGGCGCGGTCTCGCCGGCGACGCGCGCGATGCCGAGAATCGAAGACGTCAGAATACCGGGCAGCGCGTACGGCAGGACGTTGGAGCGGATGGTCTGCCACTTGGTGGCGCCGAGGGCGAGGGAGCCCTCGCGGAAGCCCTTGGGCACGGACTTGAGGGATTCCTCGCTCGCGGTGATGACCACCGGGAGGACCATGAAGGCGAGGGTGAACCAGCCGGCGAGCAGGGAGACATTCCAGCCGAAGAAGATCACGAACATGCCGAAACCGAAAAGGCCGAAGACGATCGAGGGCACGCCGGCGAGATTGAGAATGGCGAGCCGGACGAAGCGGATGAAGGCGCCGTCGCGGGCGTACTCCGTGAGATAAACCGCGGCGCAGACGCCGAGGAACAGGGCGATGGTCATCGAGCCGACGACGAGCAAAACGGTGCCGACGATGCAGGGCCAGATGCCGCCGGCGGAATAGACGTAGCTCTCCGTCTTCACGTTGGCGGCGGCGGGATTCGCTTCCTTGAAGGCGCGGAACGCGGTGTCGCCCAGCTCGTATTTCTTCCCCTCGAACTCGAAGATGTAGAGCGACTCGGGGGCTTCGGTGAGGAAGGCGACGTTGACGAAGGGCGCCTCGGTTTTGAAGACGGTGCCGGCGCCCTTGAAAACGATGTTGAGGAAGACGGCGGCGCCGCAGGCGAGGATCAGGTAGGTGGCGCCGCGGAACAGCCAGAAAACGAGACCTTCGGCGCGGCGGGCGGCGTTGAGCCGGGGGCGGAAAACGTGGGCGGCGGTGTTCATGCTCAGCCGATCGAGATCCGGTAGCGGCGCACGATTTTCTGCGCGGCGAAGTTGATCAGCAGCGACACGACGAAGAGCACGAGACCGACGACGAAGAGCGCGCGGTAGTGGATGCTGCCGCGGACCACCTCGCCCATTTCCTGCGCGATGATGCCGGTCATGGTGTGCACGGGCTCGGTGACGAAGGCCAGGCCCTGGGTGAAATCGGGGATGGCGATGCGGTTGCCCGCGCAGAGGAGGACGACCATCGTCTCGCCGATGACGCGGCCGAGGCCGAGCAGCACCGCGGAGATAATGCCGGAAAGCGAAGCCGGCACGATGATCTTCAGCGTGGTCTGCAGGCGCGAGGCGCCGAGGGCGAAGGAGGCTTCCTTGAAGGCGCGGGGGACGTTGTTCAGCGCGTCTTCGGCGAGCGTGAAGATCGTCGGCACGGCGATGAGCGCGAGCAGGCAGCCGGCGGTGAGAATGTTGAGCCGTTCGCTGTACGGAAAGCCCGGCACCCACGAGAGCCACGATTGCTGCGAAAGGAGGCGGAGCGCCTGGCCGAGCACGGCGATGCCGAAGAAGCCGAGCACCACGGACGGGATCGCGGCGATGAACTCGATCGCGGGCTTGATCAGTTTCTGCTCCCGCGGACTGGCGATCTGGTTGATGTAGATGGCGGCGCCGACGCCGAGCGGCACGGCCAAGGAAAGCGCGACGAGCGAGACGAGCAGCGAGCCGACAAAGAGCGGGATGATCCCGTACCAATCCTGCCAGAAACTCGCGGTGAGCCATTGGCGGCCGAAAATGAACGCGGTGAACGACTGCGCGGCCGGCACCGGTTGCCGGAAATCCCAGGCCGCAAGATTGCGCTCCACGGCCGGAAAGGTGGCGAGGTAGTCGCGGGCCAGGGTGGCGAAACGTTGCAGCCGGTCCGTCAATTCGGGCGTCGGCAACGTCGGCGGCGCCGCAAGCACGGCGGTGAGTTTGGCCGTGAATTCGGCGTTGGCCGCCTGGTAGGCGGGCAGCGTCCCGAGCAGCGGCTTGAGCTCGGCGGCAAAATCGACCGACGTGATGACGACGGCGGCGGCCTCGGCCGTCTTGCCTTCGGCGAGCAATTGGCGGCGTTCCTCTTTCTTGTCCTCGTTGACGATGAACTTCGTCTTGATCGCGGTCGCGACTTCCGTGAGTTCGGAGACAAGTCCGCGGACGGGTTCGACCGCGTCGCTGAACTTGCCGGAATAATCGTCGAACGGAGCGAGCGCGGTGTTGGCGGCGTCGAGGGAAAGACCCTGCGTTTCCGTCAGTTGCCGCAGCGCCCGCAGCCGCAGGTCCGAGAGGTAGCGCGTGAGCGCGGTGTGCTCGTCGGACTGGGTGCGGATGAAGTCGACGTACTCGAGGCCGGCCTGGCGGTAGACCTGGAGGTTTTGCCGGTTCTGGCCGAAGAACCCGGCGCCTTCGCGCACCAGAAAATAGGTGATCAGCGCGAGGACGATGATCGAGACGACCGCGTTGCCGCCGAAGAAAACCTTGATGCAGTCGTCGACCGTCAGGCCGAGCAGCTTCACCCGTTTCTTCCGGATCGCGAACGTGGCGGCGCGGTCGGGGCCGGGAGCCGCCGCGGGCGGGACGGGCTCGTTCATGCGGGAAGGATCGGCGACGTCATGGCCGCGTGAGCACGCCGCCGGGGCCGGCGCAGGTCAAGCGGGGGACGGTGACAATCGGATGACGGCACGGTCAGTTCAAGGTCACGAAACCGACGCTCTCCGCGATCTTCCGGCCGGAGGCCCCGAGGGTGAAGGCGATGAATTTGGCGGCCTCGCCCTTCGCTTCGCCGTCGGTGTAGTAATAGGTCGGGCGGGCGTAGATGTATTTGCCGGCGCGGACGTTGTCGGCCGTCGGGGCGACGCCGTCGATCGGGACGACCTTGATGCCTTCGGCGTTGATGTAGGCGAGACCGACGTAGCCGATGCCGTTGGGATTCTTGGCGACCTCGGCGGCGATCTGCTCGTTGCCCGCCATCTTCTGCGAGGACTTGGCGTAATCCCGCTTCTTCATGGCGAGGTCTTTCCAATCCTGATACGTCCCGGAAGACGTGTTGCGCGTGTAGACCGAGATCTTGCCGGGCTTGCCGCCGACCGCGGACCAATCGGTGACGTCGCCGGTGAAGATCTGCTCCACCTGGCGGGCGGTGAG
>NEUS01000086.1 GCA_002288455.1 Opitutia bacterium Tous-C1TDCM | reverse complement strand
GTGCCGTTGATGAGGGCGGCGGCGCGGTCGCGGGGCGACTGGCCGGCGAGGACTTTTTGGACGAGCGGATCGTCGAAGCCGGCGATCTCGGCGAAGAAGGTGAGGGCTTCGGCGAGGTGGACGATTTCGAGATCGGCGTAGACGGGCTTTTCGGAGAACAGCGTCTGTTCGAAGGAGGCTTTGCGGGCATCGCCGAACTCGCGGAGCCGATCGCCGTTGGGCTTGGGGCGTTCGTCGCCGGCGCGGAGCAAATTGCGCGCGAAGGTGAACGAGTCGCACATGAAGGCGTGGCCGCCCTCGAGCAGACGGTAGCGGCGGTAGATCTTGGCCTGGGCGAGGGAGTTTTCCGCGATCAGGTCGAAGGCGGCGCGGACGGCGGTGCCTTCGGGGCGGTCGCCGACTTGTTGCAGGAACGCTTTTTCGGCAGCGGCTTTCGGGCCCATGATGGCGGGCGAAAAGAGCCCGGCTTGGCGGCCGTCGTAAACCTTGCGGGCATTCTGCAGGCCGAAGAGGTCGTCTTTGGCGCGGCGGGCGTTTTCCTCGCTGCGGTCGCCCCAGCTCTTGAGCAACACCTCGAGGCGCTTGATGCGCGGGACGATGTACGGGTACTGCGTGTCCCGGAGAAATTGCATTTCCGCCATCGTGAATTGGCGGTTGGTGCTGCCGGGATGGCCCGAGACGAAGGTGAGGTCGCCTTCCTTGGTGCCGGCGGAAGACCATTTCAGGTAGTGCGCGATCTTGGCCGGCTGGCCGTTTTCGTAGGCGCGGTAGACGGTGGCATCGAGATTGAAGCGGGGGAATTCGAAGTTGTCGGGATCGCCGCCGAAGAACGCGATCTGCTGCTCGGGCGCCCAGACGAGGCGCACGTCGGTGTATTTCTTGAACCGATACAGGTGGTAGGCGCCGCCCTGGTAAAGGGTGACGACGTCGCTGCGCAGGCCGGTCTTTTCGAGGGACTCTTTTTCAATCTCGGCGATGACCTTGCGGCGGGCGGACGCGGCGGCATCGCCGGCGGCGCCGGCGGGGACGCCGGCGTTGACGCGGGCGGTGACGTCCTCGATCGACTGCAGGACGTTGAGCTCGAGGTCGACGAGGCGCTTTTCCTCGGCGGGCGTACGGGCGAGGAAGCCGTCGCGGAGGTAGTTGTTTTTCTCGTCGCTGATTTTCTGGAGGTCGTCGGAAGCGACGTGGTGGTTGGTGATGACGAGGCCGTCGGAGGAAACGAAGGAGCCGGAGCCGCCGCTGTTGAAGCGGACGGAGGACTTCATCAGGTGCCGGAGCCACGCGTCGTTGGGCTCGAAGCCGTACTTGGCTTTGAGCTGGGCGCGCGGCGGGGCGGAGTAGAGCCACATGCCCTCGTCGGCGCGGCCGGGCCCGGCGACGGCGGCGAAAAGAGCAGCGACCGCGGCGAGGCGGCCGGAGCGGAGGAAACGAAGTTTCATAGGGATCGAATAGGTGTCATAAACCGACCCGGAATCCAGTCGGAAGCGCGGGCGGGAACCGGTGCGGAGGCGCGGGCCCCGGGGGGGGCAGGCGGCCGGTTGCCGGACGGCACCGGCGGTGCCGGCGGCAAAGTCGAACCGGAGATTGAAGTCCGGCCGGCAGCACCCAAGGTGCCTTCTTGTGATTCGACTCCGTACAATTCTGGCGGTGTTTCTCGGGGTGGCGCTGGGTGCCGGTACGGTGGAAGCGGCGCGTGCGCCCGAAGTTGCGGGGCCGCGTTCCGGCAAATGGGCGCATGAAATCGCGAAGGGCGCCGCGCCCGATCCCGGCGTGGTGTGGGGGCGGCTCGACAACGGTTTCCGTTACGCGCTGCGGCCGCACGGCGGGGTGCCGGGCCGCGTGGCGCTGCAACTGGTGGTGCTCTCCGGCTCCCTCGACGAGCAGGACAACGAATTGGGCATTGCGCACTACCTGGAGCACATGGCCTTCGGCGGTTCCCGGAACTTCAAGGCGGACGACATGGTGGCGCTGTTCCAGCGGCTCGGCGTGGAGTACGGCAGCGACGTCAACGCGATCACGACATTCGACTACACGGCGTACCGGCTCGATTTCCGGGAGAACGATGCGGCGCTGCTGCGCGAAGGCCTGCGGCTGTTCCGCGATTTCGGCGACGGCGTGAGTTTCGAACCGCGCATCATCGAACAGGAGCGGCGCGTGGTGTTGGCGGAATTGCGCAACCGCAATTCGCTTTCCGACCAGGTGCAGCAGGCGTCGATGCCGGTGGTTTTCCGCGGCCTGCATTTTCCGGCGCGTTCGCCGGGCGGGAGCGAGGCCCAGATCGCGCGTTTCACGCGCGAGGATTTCCTGCGTTTCTACCAACGTTGCTACCGGCCGGACCTGATGGTGCTGGTCGGGTCGGGGGACTTCGATCCGGCGGCGATGGCGGCGCTCGTCCGCGAGCTCTTCGCGGACATGGCCAAGCCGGCGGTCCCGGTGCCGGCGCGGGTGGAGGGCCGGCTCGACGCCCGCGGGCTCCGGGCCGGAATCTTCCGCATCGGCGGAATCGGGGCGGCATCGGGCGAGGTCGCGTCGGTGGCGGCCCTGCCGGCGCGGACGGATCCGCGCCAGCAGCAGATCGAGCGGCAGCGCCGCGAATTCGTGATGGGCATGTTTTCGGAACGGCTGCGCACGCAGGTGGCGGCCGGATTCGGGGCCGGAGGCGGGTACGACGAAATTCTCGGCTACGGCGTGGCGCAGGCGAGTGTGCGGACGTCGGCCCGCGAGTGGGCGCCGGGGATCCGGGCGCTCGACGAAATGGTGCGGCTGACGCTGGAGCGGGGCTTCCAGCCGGTCGAAATCGAGAATGCGCGCCGCCGGCAACTGCGGATGGCGGGCGTGATGGCGGACCAATTGCCGACGCTGGATCCGGGAGTGTTCTGCGAGGCGCTGACGGATTCGATCACGGGGCACACGGTCTTCGCGGGGTTGGCGCAGACCTCGGTTTGGATGCGGGAGGCGATCGAGCGGATGACCCCGGCGGAGGCGTTGCAGATTTTTCGCAGTCTCTGGTCGCCGTCGGCGCTGTCGTTCCACCTTTCCGGCGGGCTCGACCTCGAATTGACGGAAGAGAAAATCCTCGCCGAGGTGGCCAAGGGTCGGCGGGCCGGCCTGAGCCAGGTGCAGACCAAGGCGCAGCGCGACACGCCGTTCGTGCTGCCGAGATTCGCGGCGCCGACGTTGATCGCGGAATCCCGGGAGGTGCCCGAGCTGAAGGCGAAGCTGATGCGTTTCGGCAACAACGTCCGGTTCAATTTCGTGCCGAACCGCGCGGAGCCGGGACTGGTCCACGTGGCGGTGCGCGTCGGCTCCGGGCTGCTCGATATGCCGGGCAACAAGCCGGCGCTGAAGGAATTCGGCCTGAACACCCTCATGGCCGGCGGGGCGGTGCATTTCCGGCCGGAGCAATTGAACGCCTTGATCGAGGAACGGTTTCTCAGTTTCGGTTTCGACGTGGCCGACCGCGATGCGTTCACGTTCCGCGGCGTGATGGTCGCGGAGCAGCTGGAGGCGTTCCTCGGGATCGTCGCGGACTTCCTCCACGCGCCCCAGTTCAACAGCTATGTGCACCGGGACCAGCGGATGATGGCCGCGGTCGGGCGCATGTCCGGCGCCGTCGGGATGCAGGACGGGTTGCGCGCCCTGACCGACCATCTCTTCAAGGGCGACGCGCGCTTCACCTCCGGGTCGCCGCTCGACTACGTCTCGATGAGCGTGCTGGACGTGAAGCGCTGGATGGAGCCGTCATTGGTCCGCGGATACGTCGAGGCGACGATCGTCGGCGACGTGGACGAGGCGAACGCGGTGGCGCTGGTGAGCCGGACGCTCGGGGCGCTGCGGCCGCGGGCGGCGGCCAAGACGACGGCGGCGCCGCCGAAGCCGGTCGCGGTCACGGCCGACCCGGGCATCACGCGGATCGAGTTTGTCGGCGAGCAGAACGTCGGTCTGGTCGTGGGCAGTTGGCCGGTGCAGGGCGAATTGCACGTGCGCGACCAGGCGGCGCTGGAACTGCTGGCGAAGATGCTCGAGCTGCGGGTGCGCACGGAGCTGCGCGAGCGGCTGGGGCTGGCCTATTCGCCTTCGGCGGAGTTCCGGCCGTACGACGGGTTTCCGCAGTTCGCGATGCTGCGGGCGCAGATCGACTGCGCGCCGAACGATGCGCCGAAGGTGGCGCCGCTGGTCGAGAAGATCGGCGCCGAGCTGGCGGAGCGGGGCGTGCAGAACGGCGAGTTCATCGGGGCGCGGGGAATCCTGAAGAGCCAGATGCGGAGCGCGTTCCGGGAGAACGGATTTTTGGTCGGCGCGCTGATGCGGGCGCAGGAGCGGCCGGAAGAGACGGCGGAGATCGTGGCGCTGAAGGGCGGGCTGATGGATCAGATTTCCCGCGACGAAGTGAACGCGTGGGCGAAGAAGATTTTGCCGGCGACGAACAGCCGCGCGGCGTCGATCGTGCCGAAGGCGTTTGTCGGGGTTTTCGACGGGGGGCGCTGAAGCCGGCGGCAAAGCCGCCGGCGGTTGAAAGTTGAAGGCTGAAAGTTGAAAGATCGGGGGCTTGAGCTGAGGCGGCGCGCTGGACGCGCAGTCCGGTCTTTCAACCTGAGCCTTTCGACTTTCAGCTGAGCGCTCCCGTGCTCAGGCGGAGCCGAAAAACTTCAGGATGCGGCGCAGGCTGGCGACGAGGACGTCGATTTCCTGTTCCGTGTTGTAGACGTAGAAGCTCGCGCGGGTCGTGCTCGTGAGGCCGAGCTTGCGCATGAGCGGCTGGTTGCAGTGGTGGCCGCCGCGGAGGGCGACGCCGTCTTCATCGGCAAACGTCACGATGTCGTGGGCGTGCACGTCGGCGAAGGCGAAGCTGACGAGACCGCGGCGGGCGCCGCCGGCGCGGGGGCCGAGGAGGCGGATGCCGGGGAGGGCGGAGAGTTTCTCGTAGGCGAGGGCGGCGAGCGCTTCGTCGTGGCGCGCGATTTCGGGGCGGCCGAGGGCGTCGAGGTAATCGCAGGCGGCGCCGAGGGCGACGGCATCGGCGACGTTGGGCGTGCCGGCTTCGAAGCGTTCGGGCGCGGGTTTCCATTTTGCGCCGGCGTAGTCGACGGTGACGACCATGCCGCCGCCGGTTTCATCGGGAGCGAGTTTGTCGAGCAGGGCGCGGCGGCCGTAGAGGACGCCGATGCCGGTGGGGCCGCACATTTTGTGGCCGGAGAAGGCGACGTAGTCGGCGCCGAGGGCGCGGACATCCAAGGGGCCGTGGCCGATGGATTGCGCGGCGTCGATGACGCTGAGGGCGCCGACGGCGCGGGCGCGGCGGCAGAGCTCGGCGACGGGGTTGATGCAGCCGAGGGTGTTCGAAATGTGGGTGAAGGCGAAGACCTTGACGTGCGGCGTGAGGAGAGCGTCGAGGGCGGCGAGATCGAGGCCGCCTTCGGCGTCGGTGCCGAGGACGGGGACGAATTCGAGCGTGGCGCCGCTGGCGCGGGCGGCTTGCTGCCAAGGCACGAGGTTGGAGTGGTGCTCCATCTCGGTGCAGAGGATGACGTCGCCGGGCCTGAGGGTGGCGGCGACGCTGCGGGCGACGAGGTTGACGCTTTCGGTGGTGCCGCGGGTGAAGATGATTTCGGAGGGATCGGCGGCGTTGATGAAGCGGGCGACGCGGGCGCGGGCGCCTTCGTAGGCGTCGGTCGCGCGCATCGAGAGGGCGTGCAGGCCGCGGTGGACGTTGCTGTTGTCCCGTTCGTAGAAGCGGACGAGGGCGTCGATGACGGCGCGGGGCTTGTGCGCGGTGGCGGCGTTGTCGAGGTAGACGAGGGGCTTGCCGTGGACGTCCTGATGCAGAATCGGGAAATCGGCGCGGACGTTTTTCCAACGGTCGGCGGCGGGGCCGGCGACAAGGGCGGAGTGGAGGGCGGGATTCACGGCGCGATCAGTCGGTGTGCTTTTCGGTGGTGGCGTCGGCGGCATCGCCCTTGAGGGCGTTCAGCGTGGCGTGCCAGCCGAGGGTGGCGCACTTGATGCGGGCGGGGAAAGTGTGGACGCCGGCGAAGGCGGCGAGATCGCTGATTTCGTCCGGCGTTTCGCCCGAGGTCACGATGTGGTGGAATTGCCGGTAGAGCGACTCGACCTCGGGGCCGGTACGGCCCTTGACCTGGGTGGTCATGAGGGAGGCGCTGGCCTGGGAAATGGCGCAGCCGGAACCGTCGAAGGAGATCTCCGCGATGCGATCGCCGTCGAGGCGCAGGTAGACGTTGCACTGGTCGCCGCAAGTCGGGTTGTCGCCGTGGGCTACCCGGTTGGCGGTGGGCAACTTGCCGCGATTGCGCGGGCGTTTGTTGTGATCGAGGATGACCTGCTGGTAGAGCTCGGAGAGGTCGGCGGACATGAAGACCGAGCCTAGCGGATTCCCGCCGAAGCGCAAAGCCGCGTTTTCAAACGCGGGCGACGGATGAACGAGGCGGACCGATCCGGCCGGGGATTACGACGTGGCCGGCACGTGAACGGCGGTCGAGACGCGCGCAGGAGCCGACGGCGACTGCACGGCGAAAAACTCGAGGACGTGGGAAACTTCCGAGTAGCCGCTTTCGCGCAGGAGGCGTTCGACGTTTTCGATGGCGGCGCGGATGCGTTCCGCGTCTTCGTTGCCGATGCTGTGCGCGGCGTGAGTGACCTTGTCGATCACGCGGTAAACCTGATGCGGCCCCTGTTTGCGCTCGTAGATGGTCGTGCCGGAGTGGCGGTAGCTGCGGGTGACGAGGCCATGTTGCTCGAAAGTCGCCATGCAGCGGTAGACCGTGACGAGATCGCAGCAGTCTTTGCCGATGAGTTCGTGGAGATCCTCGACCGAGATCGGGGAGTCGTGCTTGGAGAGTGCAGTCAGCAACTGGATCCGGACCTGGGTGATCCGATGCCCGGCCTGGCGCAGTTGCTGGATGGAAGAGTCGACGTAGGTGTCGACGAAAGGCTGGTTGGTTTGGGTCGACGAAATCACCGTAACAGTTTGGAAAGCACGAAGCGGACCACGCGGTTCATGTACTACGTAAGCGCTTGGCGGTTAGATTTGTAAGTATGAATACGCAGTTTTATGGCAAAACTGTGTACGTGGGATTACGTAAAGTTTTTTGACACTTTTCGAGGCCAAAGTCACCCGAACGTCACGGTTTTGCATGACTTGGCTGCGGCAAAGAGGTGCCGGCGGGGCGTTGCGGAGCGGATGAAACGCGAGTCATGGCACGCCGGGATTGCGGCTTCAGGAACGGGCTCAGCGGCGAACCTGCAGCGGAGAGCAGCAAGTTGAAGGCTGAGAGATCGAACGACGGGGCACGGACGTCGGTCAGGCGCCTTGTCATGGGCGGAGCCGAACGGTTCCGCTCCCGACCTTCAGCCACGATTTCCCAACTGCGTGCCTAGATCAGGCTGGGGCTGAACCGGACGGCAAAGGTGCGATTCGGCGACGGAGGGAGCGAATCAACTCGAGCAGTGAAAGGCGGGCGACCGGCTTGGCGAGGAAGGCGACGGCGCCGGCGGCGGCGGACATTTTCTCCACCTCGGGTTCGCGATTGCCGGACACGACGACGATCTGGGCGCGGGGCAGGACGGTGCGCAGGATCCGGGTGGCGAGCAGGCCGTCGAGGACGGGCATGTTGACATCCATCAGGACAAGATCGGGCTGGCAGTTCACGGCCAACTCGATGGCGGTGATGCCGTTGGCGGCTTCGGCGACGATGCTTAGGCCGGGCTCGGGGCCCAGGAGCAGCCGGACGACGTTGCGCAGCTCCTCGTCGTCATCGACCAGCATGATCCGGAACGTGTCCGGAGGCGGTGTGGACTGCGGCGGAGGCGGAGCGGGCGGGCGGAGCTGCGCGAATTCGACAAACGGATGTCCGGACTCGGCTTTGAGCACTTCGGAGCGCAGCACGCGCATCTGGAAATCGAGCACGCGATCTTGCTCGTTCCATTCCGGCTGGGCATCGGCGAGGGCCTCCATGACGGCGTCCATCTTCTTGAGCACGGTATGGTACTGCGCAGGCGACATCGGGTGGCATGGGTTAGCATGTCTTGCGCCCGCAGGTGCCCCAATGCCGTACCTTGTTGCCAGCAAATAGCTAAGGAGCGAAAGGTCGTGGGGGTCGTACACAAGTGATCCGACCGGCGGCGCCGAGTGTAAGCCTTTCCGACAAAAGCCGGGCGTTAGAGGGGCGGCGATGGCGGGCCGATGGGAGCAGAAACAAAAAAGCCAAGCGGCGAGGCGCTTGGCTGCGGGTCGGGCCGGGGGATGCGGCTGATCAGTGCAGCGCGAGCATGGACGGCAGGGCGCGGTCCCGCGCGGGATGCTTGCGTTTGGGGCGGCGGGAGCGCGAGGGGCTGCGGGCGGTGACCGGACGGAATCCGTTTTCGTCTTCAATGCCTTCCGGGGCGTGCTTCACGGCGAGAATTACCGCCGCGATGCCGGCGAGGAAAAGCGCCACCAAGGTGAGGGTCAGGTAAAGCATGGGCGGGGCGGGGTCGGCGATCCAAACTCAGAAATCGGCTCGAACGGGGGAAACCTTAGGAAAACGAGCGGATTTTAGGAGGAGCCGGAGGCCTCCCGCAAACGGAACCATGCCGGCGAACAAGATCCGCCCAGCGAATGCCAAATTTGGCTGCAGGGGCGGACCGGCGCCGGGACCGAGGCGCTTATTCCGTGCTCCGGCGGCAATTCGGCTTGCGGCAATCTCCGTCGCGTCCATGGAATCCGGACCTGCCCACCGTGACCATGCCGCAACGTCCAGTTTCACCGTCTCGCTGCCGTGCAGTCGGGGTTGCGATGCTGGCCTTGGCGGTGTTCGCGGCCGGTTGCCAATCCGGACCTTTCGCGCGCAAGCCGGCGCCGAAGCCGGAGAAGGAAGTGACGGTGCCGCCGCAGACGCTCGGGGCGGGCGACGTGATCAAGATTTCGTTTCCCGGGGCGCCCAACCTGGAATCCACGCAACCGATCCGGCGGGACGGCCGCATCAATCTGGTGATGGTCGGCGAAGTGGTCGCGGCGGACAAGACGCCGGCCCAGTTGGAAGCGGAGCTGATCCAGCTTTTTTCGACGCAGTTGGTTTCGAAGGAGATCAAGGTAACGGTGATCACCTCGTCGTTTGCGGTGTTTGTGATCGGGGCCGTGATGAGACCCGGCAAGATTACACCGGACCGCGCGATCACGGCGTTCGACGCGGTGATGGAGGCCGGGGGCTTCGACAACGCGAAGGCGGACCAGAAAGCGGTCCGCGTTATCCGGAGCGAAGGCGGCAAGACGCTGAACTTCACGCTGAACCTCAAGGCGATCCTCGACGGCAAGCCGGCGGAACCCTTTTTCCTGAAATCCCACGACACGGTCTACGTGCCGGAGAAATTTGTCTGGTTCTGAACGCGGGCCGGCGCGCGGGGGCGCCTGCGGTCACTCGGTCTTTTGCAGGCCGAATTTGTCCATGAGCTCGTAGAGGGTCGGCCGGCTGACGCCGAGGTCCGCGGCAGCGCCGCTGATTTTGCCGCCGTTGCGGCGCAGGGCGTCGGTGACGAGTTCCTTTTCGACGCGTTCGCGGGCTTCGCGGAGCGTGGTCCGGGCGGCGGTGCCGAGGTCGGCGGCGAGTTCGAGGTCGGAGGCGCCGATGCGTTTGCCGTCGGCCATGATGACGGCGCGGCGGACGCGGTTTTGCAGTTCGCGGACGTTGCCGGGCCAGGGATGTTCGCGCAGGGCGCGGATGGCTTCGGGCGTGAAGGACATGCCGGTGCGGCGATTCTCGGTGCCGAAGCGCTGGAGAAAGGTTTTGGCGAGGAGGACCGTATCGTCGTCGCGCTCGCGGAGCGCGGGCAGATTGATCTGGATCACCGCGAGACGATAGAAGAGGTCTTCGCGGAAGGAGCCGTCGGCCATCTTCTTTTTCAGGTCGGCGTTGGTGGCCGCGACGACGCGGGTGTTGACGGAGATTTCCTGGCGGCCGCCGACGCGCTCGATGTAGTGCTCCTGGAGAAACCGCAGGAGTTTCACCTGGATGGGCAGCGGGACCTCGCCGATTTCGTCGAGGAACAGGGTGCCGCCTTCGGCGCTTTCGATGCGGCCCTTGCGGAGGGCGTGGGCGCCGGTGAAGGAGCCCTTTTCGTGGCCGAAGAGTTCGCTCTCGATCAGGTTTTCGGGAATGGCGCTGCAGTTGATCGCGACGAAGGGCTGGTCCTTGCGCGCGCTGCGCCGGTGGATGGCGCGGGCGGTCATTTCCTTGCCGGTGCCGCTTTCGCCGAGGATGAGGACCGGGGCATCGGTGGTGGCGACCTTGCGGATGGAGTCGAAGCAATGCTGCATGCGCGGCCCGCTGCCGACGAGATCCTCGAAGGTCTCGGTGGCGAGCAACGATTGGACGCGCTGGTACTCGCGTTCGAGATCGGCGATCTGGTAGCAGCGTTTGAGGAGAAACTTCAGTTCCTCCATTTCGACGGGCTTGGTGAAGAAGTCGTAGGCGCCGAGACCGACGGCCTGGAGGGCGTTGGTTTTTTCGCCCTGGCCGCTGACGATCACGACCTTGGCGTCGCTGTCGATCGCGAGCAGTTCCGCGAGGGTGGCGAGTCCTTCTTTGGGGGAAGCGGGTTCGGGCGGCAGGCCGAGGTCGAGCAGCACCACGGCGGGGCGGTGGAGGCGGAAGGCGGCGATGGCGGCGGCGCGATCGCCCACGAGGATCGGATCATACTCGCCGGTGAGGGCCCAGCGCATCTGGGTCCGGATCTCGTCGTCGTCCTCGACGAGCAACAGTTTCGGTTTGGCGTTATTTTCCATGGAGCGGGAGAAAGACTTGGAACGTTGTACCTTGGCCGGGCGTGCTGGCGACCGTCATCCGGCCCCCGTGGGCTTCGACGATCATTTTGCTTTGGAACATGCCGATCCCCAGCCCCGTTTTCTTGGTGGTCTGGAAAGGGCGGAACAGGGAGCGTTGCATGAATTCGGGACTCATGCCGCAACCGGTGTCGGTTACGGAGAGCACGGCTTCCGATCCGAGTTGGGCGGTGGCTAGACGGATGGAACCGGCGGCAGGAGTGGCTTCGATGGCATTGAGCACGAGATTGGTGACGACCTTGCCGAACTGCTCCTGGTCGAGCGGGCAGGGCGGCACGGTCTGAAAATCCTTGGTAATCGTCACCCCCGCGGGATTCTCCAATCCGCGCAGCGCGGACTGGACGGCGGCGCCCAGGTCGGCCGGCGCCAGATTGAGGCTGAGGTCGTGCCGCAGTTGGCCGAGGCGGCTGATGAGGCGGTTCATGTGCGCGACGGTCTTGCCCATGCCGCGCAGGGCGTCCTCGCGAAAGGCGGGGTCGTTGAAGTGCAGCGGCAGGTTCTGCAGCATCAGGTTCAGCGTGGAGGCCGCGTTTTTCAGATCGTGGACAAAGAAGGCGGCCATGGTCTGGAAGGCTTCGAGTTCCTTGGCCTGCATGAGCCGTTGGGCGAGTTGGACATTGAGCAACCGCGTGGCGACGTGGCCGGCGACGCAGAGGAGCATGTCCATATCTTGTTCGGGAAACGAGATGCCGCTGATCCGGTCGCCGATCATGATGATACCGGAAACCCGGCCGTGCCGGATCAGGGGGGCGCAGATCCGATGCCCGCCGGTGGTGAACTCGCTCGGGTGCCACCGGCGAAGCGCGACGGCCCAGGGCTCTTCCGTACTTTCGATATCGACGGGCTGCGGGCGGGCTTCGAAGTAGGCGAGGACCGCGACGATCTCCGGCTTGGTGGGGATGGCGGCGCGGGCTTTTTCGGCCGACAGCGACGTCGAGGCGGCAACGGCGAACTCGTCGCGGGATTCGTTGCCGAGCCAGATGGTGACCGAAAGGGCCTGGAAAACCTCGGCCGTGAGCGTGACGACTTCCCGGCACAGTTCCGTTTGATCGACCAACGCGGCGGTGCGCTCCGAGTAGCGGCGCCAGACGGCTTGGTAGTCGTAGACGGGCCGTTGGAAGTGGCGGCTGACCATCCGGCGGACCAACGAACGCATCCGGTCCGACTGGAAGAGCACCGCCAGCAGCACGAGCGCCATGAACAGGACGAAGGACTTGACCGCGAAGGCCGAGTCGCCGCCGAACTGGGAAACGAAACGGGCAACGACGCCGACGCCGAGCAGGTAAATTCCGGCGAGCACGGCGATGAGGGAACCCTCGAGGACGGATTGCGACGGGTAGACCTCGGTATCGAAGCGGGTATTGCGGAAAAGATAGCGGGCGATGACCGCGGTGGCGGTGAGGAGCGCGATCGTAGAGACGGTTTCCAACGAAGCCGTGAGGCTGCGGTACAACACCGCTTGGCTCGTGGTGTAGACGGCGGTGACAAAAATGATGCCGACGCCGAGCAGCATGAACTTGATCCGCCAGCGCAGGGTGCCGACGGAGGCGCGGTAGGTGCGCTCGAGATTCATCAGCACCAGCACGCTGACCGGCAGCAGCACACCGAAGAGGAACGTCGCCGGCCAGCCGAGCACGAGGACCCAGCGCTCGGTCTCGTCGGCGTGCAAAGCGACGAAGAGATCGTGACGGTAACCGAGCACGAGCGCGGTCGGGACCACCAAGGCCGCCGGCCAGATGAGCTGCCACTTGCGCAGAAACTCCGACGAATTGGTGCGGGCAAACGTGAGGCTGAAGACCAGCCAGGTACCGGGGATCGGGGCCAGCGCAAGCAGCCGCCATTGCTGCCAGATTTCGCTTTCGCCAAGGGTGTCGGCTTCAAGGCTGAGACCGGCGAGCACGCGCTCCGTGGCGAGCAGGCAAAGCCCGAGGACAAAGGTCCAATCCGCGGTGCCGCGCCGGACGCGAAGCGCGCCGGCGACCGCGGCGGCGATCGCGGTGGCGGCGCTCGCATACGCCAAAGTGGAGAGGGTCAGCAGGTCGGACACGGCGGCGGGACGGATGTCAGCGCGGCAGGTTTCGGGCCAAAAACTCGGCGACGACCTTGTGGCCGGCCGGTGTCAGATGGCCGTCGTTCAGGTAGAACCACGGTTCTTTTGCGTCGGCGGCGTTTCGGCGCAGGTGGTCCGCGATGTCGACGGTCGGAATCTCCTCTTCTTTGGCGAGCCGCAGGACTTCGGTCCGGAAGTATTCCTGATAGCGTCCGGACAAGGTGCGGGGGTGAAGGGCGTGGGATCGGCCGGCGAGCACGGCGACGACCAGTTCGATGTGCCGTTGTTCGGTGGTCCGACGGATGCGTTCAAGCAGGCGGCCGAAAAGAACGACGGTGGGCTGCAAACGGCGGGAGGCGACATCCGCGGAAAAATCGTGGCCGCCGGCGGATTGGCTGAGGACGCGGAAGATTTCCGATTGCTGCTCCAGGCGGACGCGCCACGGCCAAGTTGCGCGATCGGGGCCGAGAATGGCGCTGGCAAGGCTTTCGGCCGGGGGCGCGGGCGGCGGCGGCACCGGGGAGTTGCGCAGCTGCAGTTTGTCGTCTTGCCATTCGAAATACGGCTTGGGACTGCGGACCTGCAGGGGGGACGGGCGCGGATTGTCGAGCAGGTCGTTCCCGACATAGACCACGAGCAGAATGCGGCGGGGTTGGATCTGGGTGACTTCGCGTTCGATGAGCAGGGCCTCTTGGTCGGTGCTGAAGCCGGGGACGGCGAAATTGGCAAAGGTCGCGCCGCCGGGGGCGGCGGCATCCAGGAGATGGACGAACGTGGCATCGTCGTTCACGCCGAACCCGAAGGTGAAGCTGTCGCCAACCACCGCCGTGAGCGGCCGGGCGGGATCGCGTTGCGGGAAGGCGGTGTCGCCCCGGAAGCCCAGCCGATGGGTGGAATACCGGGCGAGGAAGTCGCCGTGCCGATGTTCGCCGCGCCAGTTGGACTGGAGGCGCCAGCCGAGGTTGGCGTCGTACTGGATCAGTCCGGGTTCAAGCGCATCGCTGCGGCCGATCCGGGTTTGGCGCGACTGCAGGAACCACTCGAGGGCCACAAACCCGGCGGCAGCGGCGCAGGCAAGGGAAACGAGGCGGAAGAGCCAAAGTTTGCCGCCGGAGAGCGCGGGCGAAACGGGCGCCGCCGGTTCGGGGGCGCTGGGAAGAGCGGGATCCATTCAGAACATCCGATCCAAGCTGCCGGGAGCGTCCGCTTTGCGCCAGAAACTCGTCGCGGCGGGATCCCGCCGCAGCGCCAAGGGGTCGTAGCCGCCGATTCGCAGCAGCAACCCCAGCGGCGTCAGCAGGACAAAATAGCAGACGCTCAGGACCAAGGGACCGACGCGGTCGCCGAGCCAAAGGCTGACCCGCATCGAGACTTCATACGGTCCGCGGATGGCGCGTGGAAAGCGCCAGCCGAGGCCCGCGACCGCGGCGATCGCGGCGAGGCATCCGCCGGCCGCCGGTGCTCCGATGCGTCCCGTCCAGGCCAACCACACCGTGACGCCGGCAAGCAAGGCGCCGAGCTGGAGCGCAAAGCGCCGCCAAGCGGCGGGATCGGATTTGGAGGAGAGGTGGGCGGAAGGCATGGATCGGCGAAAATCAATCCGGCGCAAAGGCCGGTTTGACGGGAATGGCGGCGGCGGGTTGGGCCGTACGTTCGAGGAGGAAATTACCCACGACGAGAAAGTCGATCTGTGTGTGCACGAAACAGCGGAATGCATCGTCGGGCGTGCAGACGATCGGTTCGCCGCGGACGTTGAACGACGTGTTGATCAGGACCGGGCAGCCGGTTTCCGCGGCAAAGCGCCGGAGCAGGGCGTGGAAGCGCGGATTGGTTTCCGCATCCACGGTCTGCACCCGCGCCGAATAGTCGACGTGGGTGACGGCCGGGATCTCGGAGTGCGGATGCTGGAGGCGGTCGAGTCCGGCGGCGGCGGCGGGCGGGGGACGGCGGAGGCCGGGCTGGACCGGCGCGACGAGCAGCATGTACGGGGACGGGCCCTCGAGTTCGAAATAGCGGGGGGCGGCTTCCGCCAGCACGGCGGGGGCGAACGGGCGGAACGATTCGCGGAATTTCACCTTGAGGTTCATCACCGACTGCATGCGGGCCGAACGCGGATCGCCGAGGATCGAGCGGTTGCCGAGGGC
Source organism: Opitutia bacterium Tous-C1TDCM (assembly GCA_002288455.1). Lineage (GTDB taxonomy): Bacteria > Verrucomicrobiota > Verrucomicrobiia > Opitutales > Opitutaceae > ER46. The sequence continues at coordinate 4,397 of NEUS01000086.1, read as the reverse complement.
CCGCGGACCGAATTCCATCCGGCCCTGGAACCAGGCGACGACCTTCTCCGCGGCGAGCAGCCGGGCGGTCGTCGCGAGCAATTCCTCGTCCTCAAGATACTGATACACCGCGCCGCGCGCGTCCAACTGGCGGCGGATCTCGTCCGCCGAGTAGCCCGGACCGAGCAGAGTGCCGTGCATGCGGTCGCGCCCCGCCGGGGCGGCGGCGCGGGCGGCGGCGGCCTCCGTCGGGTGGCGTTCGTGCCAGGCGGCGAGCGCGGCCCCGAGGGCGCCGCCGGAATCGCCGGCCGCGGGCTGGATCCAGATTTCGTCGAAGATGCCGGCGGCGCGGATGCGGCCGTTGGCGACGCAGTTCAGGGCGACGCCGCCCGCCAGGCACAGGCGGGGGGAGCCGGTGAGGGCGCGGGCGTGGCGCGCGAGCCGGAGCATGACTTCCTCGGTGACGGCCTGGATGGAGCGCGCGAGGTCGCAGTGCCGGGCGGTGACGGGTTCGGCGGGTTGCCGCGGGGCGCCGCCGAAGAGGCGGTGGAAGCGGTCGTTGGTCATCCGGTCGCGCCGCAGGAAATCGAAGTAGTCCAGGTTCAGGCGGAACGAGCCGTCGTCGTGCAACGTCAGCAGCGAGTCGCGGATGGCGGCGGCGTAGCGCGGTTCGCCGTAGGGCGCGAGGCCCATGAGTTTGTATTCGCCGGAGTTGATCCGGAAGCCGCAGTAGGAAGTGAAAGCCGAATAGAGCAGGCCGAGCGAATGCGGAAAGCGCAGCTCCTCGAGGAAGGTGAGCGTATTGCCCTCGCCGCGGGCAATCATGGTGGTCGCCCATTCGCCGACGCCGTCGACGGTCAGCACCGCGGCATCCTGGAAGGGCGAAGGAAAATACGCGCTGGCGGCGTGCGCCTGGTGGTGGGCGGTGAAGAGCAGCGGGCAGTCCGGTTTCAGGCCCGGCAATTCCCGGCGGATCGTGCTGCGCAGATCGAGTTTGTCGGAAAGCCAACCGGGCAAGGAACGGACGAAGGGCCACCAACCGCGCGGGGCGATGGCGAGGCTGGTTTCCAGGATCCGCGTGAACTTGACGATGGGTTTGTCGTAGAAGACGACGGCCCCGAGGTCGGCCGGGGCGATGCCGGCTTCGCGCAGGCAATAGGCCACCGCCTGATGCGGGAAGCGGTCGTCGTTTTTCCGGCGCGAGAACCGTTCCTCCTGGGCGGCGGCCACGATCTGTCCCCCCGCGACCAGCGCGGCGGCGGAGTCATGGTAGTATGCGGAAAGTCCGAGTAGGTAGGGAGGCGCCGCCACGGTTCACATGAACGGATAGATCGCCCAGCCGAGGCCCGAGGCCGAGGCGAAGGTGAGAATCGCTCCGAACACGACGAGCAGAATGACGAGCGGCAGCAACCACCACTTTTTTTCGCGCCGCAGATACTGGATGTATTCCTTGATCAGGCCCCACATATTGGAATTTAGTCGATTACTTGATTTCCCAACGATGAGCGATGACGACCGCGTAACAATTTTCGGACTGTCGGCCGGCGTGGTCCGGGTGCCGGTCCGGCGGACGGGGATCGCAGGGTTGCCGGGAGGGCGGGTCTGATGCCGCCGGAAGCAGTTCCCGCTTTTGATCTGACGGTGATGGTTTGCACGCGGCACCGGTTGGAGTCGCTGCGGGAGACGATCCGTTGCGTGCTGGCCTGCGACCGGGCGGGTTGGTCGATGGAGATCGTGATCGCCGACAACGGCCATCCGGGGGAGGCGAAAATCGTCGCGGAGGAGACGGCGGCGACGGTGCCGTGCCGATACGTGCACGAGGCGAAATCCGGCAAAGGCAACACGATGAACCGGGTGCTCGCGGCCGGCGGGCTCGGCAAAATCGTGGCGGGATTGGACGACGACATGAGCCCGCATCCGGATTGGATCCGGCAGGTCAAGGCGGCGTGCGAGCGCCGGCCCGACGCGGATGTTTTCGGTGGATACGTGTACGTCATTTGGCCGGGCGCTTCGACGCCCCGCTGGGCGGCGGAGTGCCGGCAGAACATCCGGGTCTGGGCTTATTCCGCCTATGGCGAGAAGGAGGTCAAACCCGCGGATTGGCCGGTGCGCAACGACCGTTGGCCCTGCGGCAATCACTTTTGGTTCCGCTCGAAGTGCATCCGGCCGGGCCAGCAGTTTTCCAATCTCTGGGTGCCGGAGCCCGGGTTGTTTTTCGATTTTGCGGAGAACGGTTCCAAGACCGTGATCTGCACGGAAGCGAAGGCGGCCCACCGCGTGCAGCCGGAATTGGTGGAACGGAAACGCCAGCTGGATCGGGCGGTGATGATGGCCCGCACGTTTGCCGATATCGCGCTGCGGCCCTATCGGCCCGGATTCAAGGTGCCGGAATCGTTTCACCGGCACCCGGTGGCGGCGCGGGGCTACGCGGTCGCGCAATTGCTGTGGCACGGGGCCGCCGCACTTTTCACGGCGGCGTTCGGCGACCGCGGCATGTGGTTCGAGCGGCGGCTTTACGCCGTCCACCGGCGGGCGTTTTACCTCCACCTGCTGCGACTCGCCGCGACCGAAAAAAAGTATGGCGTCTGGTCCCGGAGCTGAGATCCCGATGCGGTCGCCGAGGACAGCCGCATGAACCCGGCGGCGAGGGCGGCCGCGGGCCACGCGGAGTCCGGCGGCCGGCGTATCGAGGTATCAAGTACGCCGGTGTGCCCGGAGTGGGACGCGTTTCTCGATGCGCTGCCGGGGGCGCATTTCGAGCAGCTTTCGGGCTGGGCGGCGGTGAAGGCCCGGTACGGCTGGGAAACGCTGCGGCTGGTGGCGCGGCGCGGGGACCGGATCGTCGGCGGGGCGCAGGTGCTGACGCGGCGCATCGGCCGGTTCGGCCGCATCGGCTATCTCGCGCGCGGACCGGCGGTGGCGGCGGACGAACCCGATTTGGCGTTGGCGCTCGTCGGGCGAATGGACGAGGAGGCGCGCCGCGCGCGTTGGCTCTACGGCGTCTGCGACCATGCCTATGACGGCCAGGCTTTGGCGACGGCGATGGCGGCGGCGGGCTACGGTCCGCATCCGCCCGGCATTCCGCCGAGCGGGTTGATGGGCGCGACGGCCGTCATCGACCTGGTCGGGAGCGAGGCAGATTTGATCGCGCGGTTGCGGCCGGATGTGCGGCGCGGCCTGGCGCGCGCGCGGCGGAGCGGATTTGCCTGGCGCGAAGGCACGGCGGCGGATTTGCCGCAGTTCCGGAAACTGATGGCGGCGACGTGCGCGCGCCGCGGGACGCAGCCGACGCCGCCGCAGCCGGACTACTTCGAGCGCTTGTGGGCCGAGATGGGAAGCGCGGGACGGGTGGCGGTCTTTGTTTTGCGGATGAGCGAGACGGATATCGCGGCGGCCTTCGGTTTTGCGACGGGCCGGACGTTGCGCGTCTGGAAAGTGGGCTGGGACGGGAGCCATTCGGAGAACCAGCCCAATCGGCTGCTCTGGTGGGAAATGATGCAATGGGCGCGGGCCCGGGATTTCCGCACGCTCGATATCGTTGGTCTCGATCTTGCTGACGCACACCTCGCTTTACGCGGTGCCGGGAGCATGACCGCCTTTCGCGATGGAACGACAAACTTCAAATTGGGTTTCGGTTCGCAGATCCGGCTCTTGCCGGGGGCGCAGGCGAAGTTTTTCCATCCGGCTTTGCGGTTGGCGATGGCCGCGGGCGGGAGGCGTTTCCTGGCCGGCCGATGGGGCAGGAGTTTGCTGGCGCGGTATTGGGCGCGGGCGGGGCAGAGCTAGGCGGATCCTCCGGCCGGCTGCGCTGCCACAACCCGGAAGGGGAGGCTGCGGGCGAGGTAACAGAAGCGTTTTCAAATCGTCGTTGCGTCGGACCGGAGCCCGCCGGTTACTTTCCTGAATTATGGCCGCCGGTCACAAGTCCCGCTCCGACCTCGCATGACATTGGGCAAAATGTCGGCGGCGGAGTTCGGGGATTCGGTGCGGCGGGAGGGGCAGCGGGTATTCGAGTCCGACGGGATTTGGTGGCGGGAGGTGCGTCCGTTCTTTGCGCGGCCGCTGTTGCCGTATGAGCCGTTGGCGGTGAGCGCCCGGAATCTGCCGTGGCGATACCGGCTGGGCGGCAGCCAATGGGCGTTGAAGCCTGGACTGCCGGCGAATTCGACGTTGCAGATGGTGATGTTTCGTGACGCCGCCGGCTACCGGATCGAGCATCTGCCGCACAAGCGCCGCTGGGAGGTGCGCGCGGCGGCGCGGCGGTTTGCGATCCGCACTTTGGACCGGCCCGACCTGATCAAGGGCCCGGGCCACGACGTCTACGCCGAGTTTTTCGCCCGCACGGGCTACGGTTACCGGGCGGGCCGCGTGCGCAAGCGCGAGTTCGACGCGTGGGTCGATACGCTGTTCGAATCCCG